>CAYOJR010000230.1:1417-2611 GCA_964404335.1 uncultured Aquabacterium sp. | reverse complement strand
GCATCGCTGTTGGTGGTGGCGCCAGCGGGGTAGAGCTTGAAGGCCACGGCGCCCATGGCCTTGGCACGCGCCACTTCCTCGGCAGGCGTGTTGTCGGTCAGGTAGAGCACCATCAGCGGCTCGAACGACAGGCCGGCCGGCACGGCCGCGCGGATGCGGTCGCGGTAGGCGATGGCCTGCTCGGCCGTTGTCACCGGCGGGCGCAGATTGGGCATCACGATGGCCCGGCCAAACTGGCGCGCCGTGGCCGGCACCACCGCCGCCATCGCATCGCCATCGCGCACGTGCAGGTGCCAGTCGTCGGGACGTGTGAGGGTCAGGGTCTGGGGGGTGTTCGTGGTCATGGCAGGCCGCTCGTGAGCAGATAAGAAAGGACAGGACGAGTGAGGGATTTTCTCACCTCCACGGCCGTCGAGGCGGCCACTGGCCTGCGCCACAATGCGCTGTACCAACATCCATTTCAAACAGTGAGGAACCTTGCATGGCAGACCTGAATCCCCGCTCCTCGGGCCAGACCCTCATCCGCGCCATCGTGATCGGCGGCGCGGTGGTGTTCGGCCTGTGGGCATTGAGCCCGGTCGTGGTGATCTCAGCCGGTGAGCGCGGCGTCAAGACCACGTTCGGCAAACCCGACGAACAGGTGTACGAACCGGGCATCCACTTCCGGATCCCGCTGGCCCAGGCCATGCACACCATGGACGTGCGCCTGCAAAAGGGTGAGGGCGAAGGCGACGCCGCCTCGAAGGACCTGCAGTCGGTGCACACCCGCATCGCCATCAACTACCACCTGGATCCGAAACAGGCGGTCAACGTCTTTCGCAACATCGGCCCCAGCACCGACATCGCGGCCGACCGCATCATCATCCCCGCCGCCCAGGAAGCCGTGAAGGCCGTGACCGCGCGCTTCACCGCCGAGGAACTGGTCAGCCACCGCACCGAAGTGCGCGAAGCCATCGGCCAGATGCTGCGCGACAAGATGCAGCGCCACGGCCTGGTGCTCGACGAATTCGCCATCGTCAACTTCGCCTTCTCGCGCTCCTTCTCCGAGGCCATCGAATTGAAGGTGAAGGCCGAGCAGGAAAAGCTGAAAGCCGAGCGCGACCTGCAGCGCATCGAAGTGGAAGCCAAGCAGAAGGTCGCCAGTGCCCGCGCCGAAGCCGAAGCCCTGGCGCTGCAGCGTCAGCAGATCACGCC
>CAYOJR010000230.1:0-1317 GCA_964404335.1 uncultured Aquabacterium sp. | reverse complement strand
CGCCCCCCAGTAGCTCACCTGTTGAGCTGGCACCACCACCACGCCCAACACCGGCTGCCCCTGCTCGATCAGGGCGATGTTGACGGTGAACTCGCCATTGCGTGCCACGAACTCCTTGGTGCCATCCAAAGGGTCCACCAACCAGAAGCGCGGTGCGCGGCGCGCCCCCTCATCGGGCACGCAGCCTTCTTCGGACACGATGGGCAGGTCGGGGGTGAGCCGCTGCAAGCCTGCCACGATGCAGTCATGGGCGGCCAGATCAGCGGCGGTCAACGGGCTGGCATCGGCCTTGTGCACCACGGCCGTCGGCCCGGCGTTGTAGATGGCCATGATCTGCGCCCCGGCCGCCTCGGCCAGCGCCACCACGTCGGGCAACAGTGCGGTGAGGTTCATCTCGCCAACTCCTCAGGCCTGCCCGGCCTGCTGCAAGCGCCACATCTCGGCATAGCGCCCCTTGGCCGCCAGCAGATGCGGGTGCGTGCCGCGCTCGATGATGCGCCCGTGCTCCATCACCAGGATCTCGTGCGCATGCACGATGGTGGACAGCCGGTGCGCGATCACCAGCACCGTCTTGCCCTGCGCCACGGCGGCCAACTCGGCCTGGATGGCGCGCTCGTTGGCCGAGTCCAGCGCCGAGGTCGCCTCGTCGAACACCAGCACCGGCGGGTTCTTCAGCAGCGTGCGCGCGATCGCCACACGCTGCTTCTCACCACCTGACAGCTTCAGCCCCCGCTCGCCCACCATGGTGCCGTAGCCCTGGGGCGTGCCACTGATGAAGTCGTGGATGCGCGCCGCCTTCGCCGCCGCCATCACCTCGTCGTGCGTGGCGTCGGGCCGGCCGTAGGCGATGTTGTAGGCCACCGTGTCGTTGAACAGCACCGTGTCCTGCGGCACGATGCCGATGTGGCGGCGCAAGCTGTCTTGCGTGAGGCTGCGCACATCGTGGCCATTGACCGTGATGCGCCCGCCCTGCACGTCATAAAAGCGGTACAGCAGCCGCGCCAGCGTGGACTTGCCCGAGCCCGAAGGCCCCACCACCGCCACCGTCTGCCCCGCCGGAATCTCGAAGCTCAGCTCGTGCAGGATGGGCCGACTCGGGTCGTAGGCAAACTGCACCTGGTCAAAACGCACCGAAGGCGGGCCCTTGAGCAACAAAGGCCGCGCATCGGCGGCATCGGCCACCTCGCGCTCGCGCGTCATCAGCGTGAACATCTTGTCCAGGTCGGTGAGCGACTGCTTGATCTCGCGGTAGATCACGCCCAGGAAGTTCAACGGGATGTAGAGCTGGATCATGAAGGCGTTGACCATCACCAGGTC
>CAYOJR010000229.1:0-2620 GCA_964404335.1 uncultured Aquabacterium sp. | reverse complement strand
GCTTCATGATGCAGATGCTGCAGTTCCAGGAAGAGCGTCTGTACGGCGCCGCCAACTCGCTGCTGATGATGGACCGCCTGATCGACCTGACCATCGACTACTGCAAGGAGCGCAGCACCTTTGGCACCCCGCTGATCCACAACCAGGTCATCCACTTCCGTCTGGCCGAACTGCGCACCGAGGTCGAGCTGCTGCGCTCGCTGACCTATCGCGCGGTGGAGGACTATGTGGCCGGCAAGGACGTGACCCGCCTGGCCTCGATGGCCAAGCTCAAGTGCGGCCGCCTGACCCGCGAAGTGACCGACAGCTGCCTGCAGTACTGGGGTGGCATGGGCTTCACCTGGGACAACCCGCTGGCGCGCGCCTACCGCGACGGCCGCCTGGTCTCGATTGGCGGCGGCGCCGACGAGATCATGCTGGGCATCATCGCCAAGCTCGAAGGCACGCTGCCCAAGAAAGCCCGCTGAGGATCACCCCATGAGCCACACCACCCTTCAGGTCCAGATGGACCGGGGCGTCTGCACCCTCACGCTGAACCGGCCCGAGGTGCGCAACGCCATGTCCATGACCATGGTGCAGGAGCTGCTCAGCGCGCTGAGCGACGCCGAAGCCGATCCGCAGGCCCGCGTGGTGGTGCTGCGCGGCGCGGGCGGCCACTTCTGTGCCGGCGGCGACATCGGTGACATGGCCCAGGCGCGCATGAAGCTGGCCCAGCAACAGGCCGCACTCAGCGCCGGACAGGCGGTCAACGAACGCAACCCGATCGAGGCCGTCAACGCCACCTTCGGCCGGCTGTGCCTGGCCTTCTCCCGGTCCAGCCTGCCCATCGTCACCGTGCTGGAAGGCACCGTGATGGGCGGCGGCTTCGGCCTGGCCTGCGTCTCCGACGTCACCCTGGCGCGCGACAACGTGAGCTTTCGCCTGCCGGAAACCTCGCTGGGCATCGTGCCCGCGCAGATCGCGCCCTTCCTGGTCGAACGTCTGGGCTACGCCGAGGCCAAGCGCCTGTCGGTGACCGGCGCCAAGGTCGATGCGCAGGAAGCCCTGACCATCCGCCTGGTGCACGAGGTGCATGCCGACGAGGCCAGCCTGAGCGCCGCCCTGCAGCGCACGGTCGATCGCATCCTCGGCTGCGGCCCCAAGGCCATCACCGAAACCAAGCTGCTGCTGGCCCGCGCCCGCCACACCTCGGCCGAGTACCTGATCGACGACGCGGCGGCCGTGTTCGCCCGCGCCGTGCTCAGCGAAGAAGGCCAGGAGGGGACCAGCGCCTTCATGCAAAAACGTGCGCCTTCCTGGGTGCCACCAGCCGCCTGAGGCTCGATGAACATGATCCACAAAATCCTCATTGCCAATCGCGGCGAGATCGCCTGCCGCGTGATCCGCACCGCCCGCAAGCTCGGCTACCGCACGGTGGCCGTCTACAGCGAGGCCGATGCACTGGCCCCGCACGTCAGCCTGGCCGACGAGGCCGTCTGCATCGGCCCGGCGCCCGCGGCCGAGTCCTATCTGAAAGCCGACGTGCTGCTGGCCGCCTGCCGCCAGACCGGCGCCAACGCCATCCACCCCGGCTACGGCTTCCTGTCCGAGAACGCGGCCTTTGCTCAGGCCTGCCGCGAGGCTGGCGTCATCTTCATCGGCCCCTCGCCCGAAGCCATCCGCGTGATGGGTGACAAGGCCGGCGCCAAGCAGGAGATGATCAAGGCGGGCGTGCCCACCGCCCCCGGCTACCTGGGCGCAGACCAGAACGACGCCACCCTGATCGCCGAAGGCCAGCGCCTGGGCTACCCGCTGCTGGTCAAGGCCGTCAGCGGCGGCGGCGGGCGCGGCATGCGTCTGGTGCACCAGGACAGCGAACTCGCGCAGGCGATCGTCAGCGCCCGCCGCGAAGCGCAAAGCGCCTTTGGCGACGGTACGCTGATGCTCGAACGCCTGATCCTTGACGGCCGCCACATCGAGATCCAGGTCTTCGCCGACAGCCACGGCAACGCCGTCTACATCGGTGAGCGCGACTGCACGGCCCAGCGCCGCCGCCAGAAGGTCATCGAGGAGTCCCCCTCGCCGGTCGTGAGCCCCGCCATGCGCGAGGCCATGGGCCGCGACGCGGTGCTGGCCGCCAAGGCGATCCACTACTGCGGCGCCGGCACCATCGAGTACATCGTCGACCAGGACCTGAACTACTACTTCCTGGAGATGAACACCCGTCTGCAGGTGGAGCACCCGGTCACCGAGATGATCTCGGGCCTGGACCTGGTGGAGTGGCAGTTGCGTGTGGCCTCGGGCCAGCCCCTGCCCCTCACGCAAGAGGAGATCACGCTGAGCGGCCACGCCATCGAGGCGCGCCTGTACACCGAAGACCCGTATGCCGGCTTTGCCCCGCAGACCGGTCGCATCGCCTGGTGGCGCCCCGAGCAGGCCCTGTTCGACGGCGTGCGCATTGACGACGGCATCCGCGAAGGCGGCGAGGTCAGCCCGCACTACGACCCGATGGTGGCCAAGCTCATCGTGCACGGCCGCGACCGCGACGACGCGATCCGCCGCCTGATCGCCACGCTGGACGACGCGCCGCTGCTGGGCCTCAACCACAACGCCCGCTTCCTGCGGGACCTGGTGGACCACC
>CAYOJR010000228.1:0-2677 GCA_964404335.1 uncultured Aquabacterium sp. | reverse complement strand
GGGTTCAGGCAGTGCTCGCACAGGCGAGGCAAGTACATCATGAAGGTGTTTTCGAACTGACCGTAGATGTCCTTCTGGACATCGTCGAAGTTCTTGTCCTTGCTGCGCTTGCTGAACTCGCCGCCCAGGATTTCTTCCCAGTTCGGACCCCATTCGATCTTCTCCATGCGCTGACCGGTGATCAGGCTGCGTGGACGCGCGGTCGGCGCGGCCTTCGACTTGGGAGCGTTGTGCAGATGCTCGTAGTCGAAGGTGAAGGGCTCGTAGTAGTCATCGATCTGCGGCAAGTTGGGGTTGGCGAAGATCTTCATCAGCAGGCTGAGCTTGCCGCCTTGACGGGGCTCGATCTTGCCGTTGGACTTGCGCACCCAACCACCATTCCACTTGTCCTGGTTTTCCCACTCCTTGGGATAACCAATACCGGGCTTGGTTTCGACGTTGTTGAACCAGGCGTATTCGACGCCAGGGCGACTGGTCCAGACGTTTTTGCAGGTCACCGAGCAGGTGTGGCAACCAATGCACTTGTCCAGATTCAGGACCATGCCGATTTGAGCGCGGATTTTCATGCGTGTGCTCCTTGCGAGCTGGTGGCAGAGCCTTCGTCGTCCAGCCAGTCAACCTTGTTCATCTTGCGAACGAGGACGAACTCGTCCCGGTTGGTACCAATCGTTCCGTAGTAGTTAAAGCCGTAGCTGAACTGGGCGTAGCCACCGATCATGTGCGTGGGCTTGAGAACCACGCGCGTGACCGAGTTGTGGATACCGCCACGGGTGCCGGTGATTTCCGAGCCCGGTGTGTTCACGATCTTTTCCTGGGCGTGATACATCAAGGTCATGCCCGGATTCACACGCTGGCTGACCACCGCACGGGCCGCGATGGCACCGTTGGTGTTGAACAGCTCGACCCAGTCGTTGTCCACGATGCCGGCCTTCTTGGCGTCGTCTTCACTCAGCCAGATCACCGGACCACCACGATTGAGCGTGAGCATCAAGAGGTTGTCGGAATAGGTCGAGTGAATGCCCCACTTCTGGTGCGGCGTGATGAAGTTGAGCGCGATCTCCTTGTTGCCATTGGGCTTGATGCCCTTGATGTCATCGAGAGTCTTGAGGTCAACCGGTGGGCGATACGACACGAAGCCTTCGCCGAAAGCAATCATCCATGGGTGGTCCATGTAGAACTGCTGACGACCGGTGAGGGTGCGCCATGGAATCAGCTCATGCACGTTGGTATAACCAGCGTTGTACGACACCTTCTCGCTTTCCAGGCCCGACCAGGTGGGCGAGGAAATGATCTTGCGAGGCTGCGCCTGGATGTCGCGGTAGCGGATCTTTTCGTCTTCGCGGTGCAGCGCCAGATGTGTGTGGTCGCGGCCGGTCTGCTTGCCCAGCGCTTCCCATGCCTTGACGGCCACGTGACCGTTGGTCTCGGGGGCCAGCATCAGCACCACTTCAGTCGCGTCAATGTCGGACACGATCTTGGGCATGCCCTGGCTGACGCCTTCTTCGCGCACGGTGCCGTTGAGCTCGCCCAGAGCGTGGACTTCGTCCTCGGTGTTCCAGCCAATGCCCTTGCCACCGTTGCCCAGCTTGTTCATCAGCGGGCCCAGCGAGGTGAAGCGCTTGAAGGTGTTGGGGTAGTCGCGCTCGACGACGGTGATCTGCGGTGCGGTCTTGCCCGGCAGTAGATCGATCTCGCCCTTCTTCCAGTCTTGCACACCAAACGGTTGAGCCAGTTCGGCAGCCGTGTCGTGCATGATGGGGGTCATCACGACTTCCTTCTCGGCGCCCAGGTGGCCCACGCAGACTTCGGAGAAGGTCTTGGCAAAGCCCTTGTAGATCTCCCAGTCAGAACGGGCTTCCCATGCCGGATCCACCGCTGCAGACAGCGGGTGGATGAAGGGGTGCATGTCGGACGTGTTGAGGTCGTTCTTCTCGTACCAGGTGGCCGTGGGCAACACGATGTCGGAGTACAGACAGGTGGTGCTCATGCGGAAGTCGAGCGTGACCAGCAGGTCCAGCTTGCCTTCCGGGGCCTGACTGTGCCATTCGACTTCTTGGGGCTTGGCATCGTTGGGGCCCAGGTCCTTGCCTTGCACGCCGTGGGTGGTGCCCAGCAGGTGCTTGAGGAAGTACTCGTGGCCCTTGCCGGACGAACCCAGGATGTTGGAACGCCACACGAACATGTTGCGCGGCCAGTTCAGCGGATTGTCCGGGTCTTCGCACGACAGTTTGAGCGATCCGCTCTTCAGGGCCTGGACGGCATAGTCCTTGGGGTCCATGCCCTTGGCCTGTGCATCCTGAACCACCTTCAGCGGGTTGGTCTGCAACTGCGGCGCAGAGGGCAGCCAGCCCATGCGCTCGGCACGCACGTTGTAGTCGATCATGCTGCCGCCAAACTGCTTCTTGTCAGCCAGCGGTGAGAGCACTTCGTTGACCCCCAGCTTTTCATAGCGCCACTGATCGGTGTGGGCGTAGAAGAAGCTGGTGGAGTTTTGCTGACGGGGCGGACGCACCCAATCCAGCGCGAAAGCCAGCGCGGTCCAGCCCGTTTGCGGCCGCAGCTTTTCCTGACCCACATAGTGCGCCCAGCCGCCGCCGCTTTGGCCGATACAGCCGCACATCATCAGCATGTTGATGATGCCTCGGTAGTTCATGTCGCAGTGGTACCAGTGGTTCAT
>CAYOJR010000227.1:0-2691 GCA_964404335.1 uncultured Aquabacterium sp. | reverse complement strand
CGCTGTTGGTGCCCTGCGCCCTTCGGGCTCCGGCGCCAGTTAACTCGTTCGTTAGACCCTTCAGCAGCCAGGTACAGCAGACTGCTAAAGTGACGCATACAAAAAACAGGAGAGTCCGCATGGGACGCCCATTTATCGTCATCGGTGATCAGACAGATCACGGCGGCGGCGTAGTCGGTGCCTCTGGCACAACAGACACACACGGCAAGCGCATCGCCAGAGTGGGCGATCAGGTCACATGCCCAAAGAAGGGCCACGGCACTACGGTCATCGTCAGCGGCGATCCGACAATGATCATTGATGGCATGCCCGCAGCCCGTCACGGCGACAAGTGCGCTTGTGGCGCAACGCTCATTTCAAGCCAATTCGTCTCCACCACTTCGGACGGTGGAGCATCAAATCCGCAAGCGGCCAGCGCAGCACAGGCAGCAAGTGCCGCCCATCTCGCGCAGCACTCCACACCGCGCATGGAAGTAGACGAAGCATCAGGTCTTTTCGTTCTCAACCACGACCAGTTTTTCGTGCTCACAGACGAACTGACTGGTGAGCCGCTATCTCACTGGAAGTACCGACTCACCTGTGGTGAGAAGACAGTGGAAGGCATCACCGACGATTCTGGACAAACTCAAAAAATTGCTGCCAGGGAAAAGTCAGACGTAAAAATCGAACTCCTCGGTGTGGAGGCACAAGCATGAGCTCAATCCTTGAGTATGTCGCGTCAACAACACCGACCACTGACAAGGAGCCCGTCAAGCTCAAAGTCAAGGTGCCACGGGGCACCATCTACTGGGGTGGTGCCGGGCTCAATGGTGGCTACGTCCAACCGCAACTCGAAGCCTTCCGAAAGGTGGGCATCAAGCACATCTGGGTTGGACTCACAAACACCGCCACCAAAGTCATGGGCGGCGAATTCGGCACCATTGTTGATGCCATCCGCGCCGGCCTGATCATTCGCTACGAAGACGAAAGCCCTTGGACCATTGACTCCGGCATGGATCAACCTGCCGATCAATTCAACCTCATCGGGTATTCCTACGGTTCATTACTTGCTGCACAAACGGCCAACTTCTATTCGAAGAAGGGCTTCAAAGTGGACAACCTCGTGTTAATCGGTTCACCGATCGAGAAGGAGTTCCTTTTCAAGCTTCGCGCCTACAGAAACATCGGCAAAGTCACGGTTATTGACCTCCGAGAGCATGGCGACCCAATATATGCAGGCATGCCGATCACGGAGTTGACCGCAGGCGTCCCGCAACTGGCAACAGACATGCTCGCCAACAAAGGCGAGGGACATTTTTATTACGGTCACGTTGTGCCCGATAGCCAGCGCCGCTGGGCCGATCTTGCCAAGAAAATCTATGACGCAGGCCTACGCTAAGAAGCCGATTGCCTATTGGCTGGCGCTTGCAGCAAGCGCCACGCTGGGCGGCGGTTGGCTTGGCTATCTCGCATACCTAAGCGCCGCCACCATAACCAAGCAAAGCGTGTACATGGGCGCCATCACGTTTTACGCCGCCGTACTGCTTGCCGTGTCCAGCGTTTCGCTTGTCGTTCTCGTTGGCTCTGTAGGCTACCTTGCTCGAACTCGGCATCATCTTTGGAGGTCAGCTTTCTTGGGCGGGGCACTTGCAATTGCGGCTGCGGTAATTGTCTTTGTAATCACTCGCCCACTCATTAGCAATGCCACCTAATATGCATCTGGCGTCAGGTCTAACTGTCGGTTCAACGCGGACGCCAACACTGGCCATGCCTTCGGCATTTTCATGGCCAGTGTTGGTGCCCTCCGCCTTCGGCTCCGGCGCCGGTTAACCTGGGCGTTGGGCATCTTGAGGCTGCGGTCCTTGGGTGGACCACACGTTGCTTGCAAAAAATACGGCAATGCCGTACGATGGCTCGGTGAGAACAGTTGCTGAAACCGCTATCTTCCAGCGATATGCCAGTGAAGTCTGGCTGGAAGCCGAGCGCGTTGAGTTCGTCAGCTGGATCGCCGCAAACCCAGAGGCTGGCGACGTGATCCGAGGCAGCGGTGGCTGCCGGAAGGTTCGTTGGACATCTTCCGGCCAAGGCAAACGCGGCGGCGCCAGGGTCATCTACTTCAACGCGAGCACCGAAACCATTTGGCTCTTGATCGTCTACAAGAAAGCCAAATTCGACAACCTCCCCACGTCTTTCTTGGTGGAGTTGAAGCAAGGAGTCGAAGATGCCCTCTGAAATCGAAAAATTCCAAAGTGATCTGCTTGAGTCTGTCAAGCAAATGAAGCGCGGTGAAGCAGCGCGAAGCACACAGGTGAAGCTGCCCGAGGCTGCCGAAGCTCGAGCAAAGGTTGGCCTATCTCAACAGGCGTTTGCTTTGCTTTTAGGCGTCTCCCCCAGAACACTACAAGACTGGGAACAAGGGCGCAGGTCACCTACAGGCGCGGCCAAAACCCTGCTCCGTGTCGCTGTTACGCATCCAGAAGTTTTGCAAGAATTGCGCGTGTAACTGGTGCCCAACTGGGCGTTCAACGTGGACGCCAACATCGGCCATGCCTTCGGCATTTTATTGGCCGCTGTTGGTACCCTGCGCCCCTTCGGGGCTCCGGCGCCAGTTAACTAATTCGTTAGGCCTCTCGTTTGCGCTGCTCTCGCCGAATTGCCTCTAGCAGGCTGCGGAAATACTCAACGGGCGCAGCCACGCCGCTGACGTGAGGG
>CAYOJR010000226.1:0-2695 GCA_964404335.1 uncultured Aquabacterium sp. | reverse complement strand
CCTTCTATGGCTGGCAACGCCAGTTGTCCCCGGCCATGCCCAGTGTGCAGGCTACTCTGGAAGAAGCCCTCGGTTTTGTAGCCAATGGCCCCATCACCGTTAACTGTGCCGGCCGTACCGATTCAGGTGTACATGGATGCGGTCAGGTTGTGCATTTTGAATGCCCGGTGCAACGCAACGAAAAAGCCTGGGTGATGGGTACCAACACACGTCTCCCGGCTGAGATCCGCGTGCAGTGGGCGCGTGAAGTGGCGCCCGATTTCCATGCCCGCCATTCAGCATTAAGTCGCCGTTACCGCTATGTGCTATATGACGAAGCGGTCAAACCGACTGTGTTGATCAATCAGATCACTCATGTGCGCGAGCACATAGACGAGCAATTGATGCATCAGGCCGCACAGTATCTGGTAGGCGAGCATGATTTCAGTGCCTTCCGCGCCACGGGCTGTCAGGCCAATTCACCGGTGCGTGAAATCCGCTTTGTGCAGGTTCGCCGCTACGGTCGTTTTGTGGTGCTGGAGATTGAAGCCAATGCCTTCCTGCAGCATATGGTGCGCAATATCACCGGGACCTTGCTGCAAGTAGCAACGGGCAAGCAGCCGGTGGAGTGGGTAGGGCAGGTGTTACAAAGCCGCGATCGCAAACAAGGCGGAGACACCGCACGTCCTGATGGTCTCTATCTGGTGGGTGTGCAGTATCCGCCCCGGTTCGGATTACCGGTGAATCCTCACGGTCCCTGTTTTTTGCCCGCGGTATTGAGCGGCGATTAAACCTGTTTTAAATCCTGTGCTCTGTTAAAATCCCCGGCTTTGAACAGGAGCCAGTTGCTGGTGCGTACACGAGTCAAAATCTGCGGCATTACTCGCACCGAAGATGCGGTGCTGGCAGCACGCCTTGGCGCTGATGCACTCGGGCTGATGTTTTTCGCTGGCAGCAAGCGTTATATCAGCCTTGAGCAGGCGCAGGCGATTCGTGCAGTAGTGCCGGCATTTGTGTCTTTGGTGGGGCTGTTTGTAAACCCGTCACGGGAAGAGGTGGAAGCGGTAATCAACGCGGTCCATCTGGACTGCCTGCAGTTCCATGGTGATGAAAGCCCGGAGTTCTGTGCGTCCTTTGCAATGCCTTATCTGAAAGTGCTGCGCATGTCGCCGCAGCTGGATAACAACAGCATTGATGCCATGATCGCCAGCCATGCTCACGCCAACGCTATCCTGCTGGATGCCTGGGATCCTGTACAAGCCGGTGGTACTGGCAAGACTTTTGACTGGTCACGCGCCGCGCAGTGTGTTGTGCGTAGTCCGTTACCGGTCATATTGGCAGGCGGCCTGGATGCTTCCAACGCAGCCCGAGCCATCGCAACTGTTAAACCCTGGGCGCTCGATCTGAGCAGCGGGGTAGAGAGTGAACCGGGTATCAAAGACCCAAAACGTCTACAGGCTTTTTTTGACGAGGTTAACCGTGTCCGAATTTGAGACAGTAGTATCCGGTGCTTCAGGCGCCGCTGGACAGGATATGTTCAGTGGTCCGGACAAGCATGGTCATTTTGGTCAGTATGGTGGTGTGTTTGTTGGCGAAACGCTGATGGCAGCCGTTGAAGAACTGGACCAGGTCTATCGCAAGCTCTCAAATGATCCGGAGTTCTGGCGCGAATTTGACAAGGACATGAAACACTACGTGGGTCGTCCTTCGCCGCTGTATTTTGCAGAACGCCTGAGCAAAAAAATGGGCGGTGCCCGCATTGTGCTCAAGCGCGAGGATCTCAATCACACCGGTGCGCACAAGATCAACAACACCATTGGCCAGGCCTTGCTCGCCAAATACATGGGCAAACCGCGCATCATCGCTGAGACCGGTGCCGGTCAGCACGGTGTGGCCAGTGCCACTGTGGCCGCGCGTCTGGGTCTTGAGTGCCATGTGTACATGGGAGCTGAAGACGTCCAGCGTCAGTCCGCCAACGTGTACCGTATGAAACTGATGGGAGCCAATGTAATTCCGGTGACCTCCGGTTCACGTACCCTCAAGGACGCTATGAACGAAGCACTGCGCGATTGGGCAACCAACGTCGACAATACCTATTACATCATTGGTACGGTTGCAGGTCCGCACCCGTATCCGCAACTGGTGCGTGATTTTCAGGCCATTATTGGCCGTGAAGCCCGCGCCCAGTCGCTGGAAGAATACGGCCGTCTGCCTGATGCGCTGGTGGCTTGTGTGGGTGGCGGCTCCAACGCCATTGGTCTGTTCCACCCGTTCCTGCGTGATACCGATGTGGCCATTTACGGTGTGGAAGCGGGCGGTGACGGTGTTGAAACCGGGCGTCATGCAGCCTCGTTGTCAGCGGGCAAACCGGGAGTGCTGCACGGCAACCGCACCTATGTGATGAGTGATGCCAATGGTCAGATTCTTGAAGCACATTCGGTTTCAGCCGGTCTGGACTATCCGGGTGTAGGTCCTGAACACGCATGGCTTAAAGATACCGGACGGGCGCAGTATGTTTCAGTGACAGATACCGAAGCGCTGGATGCTTTCCGCATGATGTGCCGTCTGGAGGGTATTATCCCGGCGCTGGAGTCCTCCCATGCGATTGCCTATGCCTGCAAGCTGGCAGCCACCATGTCACCCGAACAGTTTGTTGTGGTTAATCTGTCGGGGCGCGGTGATAAAGACATCCATACGGTTGCCCGTATTGATGGCA
>CAYOJR010000225.1:0-2704 GCA_964404335.1 uncultured Aquabacterium sp. | reverse complement strand
GCGCATGCCGAGCCGGTCAACGACGATCTGGTCAAGCAACTCACCGAGCGCATGGGCGTGACCGGCTCAGACATCCTGCAATACCACGACAAGGCCCGTGGTCAAGGTCGGCAGATGCGCATGGAGCGCTGCGCAGACGGATTGCGCCTGGCTGCGTTCATCATGACAGGCGACATCCGCTCGGAGGCCTGGATTCGGCCCTTGCTGCAAGATGAACTGCTCGCAGATAGCTACGGCAGTACCCTGCTGACCCCTGGTGCAACGCCGCCGCGCGCCGTGGCGTCCAAAGGCGCACAAGTTTGCACCTGTTTCAACGTGACTGAGCCACAGATTGTGAGGATGCTGCAGGCCTGTACTGGCGACAGCGGCGCACGGCTCACACAGCTTCAGAGCCACCTTCAATGCGGCACCAACTGCGGCTCGTGCCTTCCGACCTTGCGCAAGATGATCAAGGACACGCCCCCCGCCGACAAACAGGCGAGCGTGGCGGCCTGAGGGGTGCACGGAGAAACTGTTGCGCTGGATAATGAGGCTCCAACGACCTCGCACATCATGAGCATCGCACCCTACATCAAAGTCATTGGCCGTGGCAAAGACGGTGCACGCTCTTTGAGCACAGAGCAGTCACACGATCTGTTCGCTCAGGTGTTGGACCGCAAGGTGACCGATCTGGAAATTGGCGCCTTTTGCCTGGCCATGCGCATCAAAGGTGAAACGGCTGAGGAGTTGCGCGGCTTCGTGCAGGCGACTCACGTTCGCTGCCTGCCGCTGGAAGAAGCCAGCCAGTTGGCCCTCAGAGGCCCACTCGGGGTCGTGACCCTGCCCTCTTACAACGGCGCCCGCAAGTTGCCCAACCTGACCGCCCTGCTCGCTCAAGCCTTGGCCCAGCGTAGGGTGAAGGTGCTGGTGCATGGACTGTCGAAAGACCCTGCCCGTGTCACCACGGCAGAAGTTTTTGAACAAGCCGGTTTGCCGGTGGTCAGCAGCGACCACGAACTGGCACGCGCCTGGAGCAGCGGTCAACCGGCATTCATGGATCTGCAGCACCTGTGTCAGCCCTTGGCCCAACTGTTGGCGGTGCGCTGGACAATTGGGCTGCGCAACCCTGGTCACACAGTGGCGAAGCTTCTGAATCCCTTTGATGCCCACGTATCGCAAGGCGTCAGGAGTGTGCAGGTCGTCAACCACACGCACCCAGAGTACGCCGTGTCACTGAAGGAGTACCTGCAGCTGGCCCAGGCCCACGCCTTGTTGATGCGAGGCACCGAGGGCGAGCCCGTCGCCGATGCCCGCCGACAACCCCGGTTTGAGGTGTTTTTGCATGGTCGGGCACAGACGCCACTGAGCCGTGCCCCGGAAGATGGCGTGCTCACCCAGGTGCCTGACTTGCCCACGAACCACAGCGCTCGCGACACGGCTGCATATCTTCAAGCAGTGATAGCGGGCAAACAGCCAATGCCAGCATCGATTGCTGCACAGGCCGACTGCCTGGTGGCCTGCCTGCAGAGTCTGGCAACCGGGTGATGCTGCCGCACCGCATCGTTCAGAGTTGATCGAAGGGGCTGAGCACGCCCCGACCGCCCTTGTTCAGCACGTGTGTGTAGATTTGCGTGGTGGCGACATTGGCGTGGCCCAGCAGCTCCTGCACGGTGCGGATGTCGTAACCGGCCTGAAGCATGTGAGTGGCGAAACTATGCCTGAGGGTGTGTGGCGAACACGGCTTGTCGATGCCTGCCCGCCTGGCGGCGCCCGAAATTGCCCTCTGTACCGCTTGCTCACCGAAATGATGACGCCGGATGGCCCCGGACCTGGGATCGACCGATCGTGCCTGACTGGGAAACACGTACTGCCATCCCCAAGCCCGCCCGGCTTTGGGATACTTCAGGTGCAAAGCGTCGGGCATGTGGACTTCGCCATACCCCGCATCAAGGTCTGACTGATGCAGTATCTTGGTTTTGCGCAACCGCTGTTGCAGTGGCTCAATCAGGTTCTCTGGCAAAACGGTGACGCGGTCCTTGCTGCCCTTGCCTTCCCTGATGATGATTTCACGGCGTTCGAAATCAACGTCTTTGACCCGCAAGCGCAACCCTTCCATCAAGCGCATGCCTGTGCCGTACAGCAGTGACGCAATCAGTGCCGTTGTGCCATTGAGCTCGTGCAACAACCTGCGAACCTCGCGGGTAGTGAGCACCACCGGCAAACGCTGCGGGACTTTGGCAATCACCACGTCGTCCATCCAGGGTAGTTCCGAACCGAGGACGTGACGGTACAAAAAGAGCACCGCCGCTTTGGCTTGATTTTGGGTGGAAGCTGAAACGTTTCTGTTCACCGCCAAATGGCTCAGAAACTCGGACACCTCTCTGGGCCCCATGTCGCGTGGGTGGCGTTTGCCATGAAACAGGATGAAGCGTTTGACCCAATCGACATAGGCATCTTCTGTGCGGATGGCGTAATGCATGACCCGCAACTGCGCACGCAGCGCATCGAGCAATTTCGGCCCCCGATTTACGGGGGCCTGAAGTGACGCCGAAACTGGGCCGGTGCCATCGCTCAGGTATGCTGGCACAGAGGTGCTGGAGTGTTCTGACATGAAATTTTAGGCGGCCTAATGAAGATCAGCAGACAAGGCAAACATCCGCATAACGACATGGTGCCCCTAGAGCGAGCTCTTGTCGCCCCTCCTAAGGACGATGGCGAAGTGGCA
>CAYOJR010000224.1:0-2716 GCA_964404335.1 uncultured Aquabacterium sp. | reverse complement strand
GCCTGGGGCGGCGGTGAAACCCCCGCACTGGCAGGCATCGTGGCCGATGGCCGCGTCGACCTCGCCGCCTCGTGCACCGGCATCATCAGCCCCAAGACCCGCCTGTCGGTGGGCGACCAGCTGGGCGCGGGCGACGCCATCGTCTTCCTGGCCTCCAGCGGCATCCACGCCAACGGCCTGTCGCTGGCGCGCAAGCTGGCCGAGCGCCTGCCCCAGGGCTACCTGACCGACATCGGCAACGGCCAGAGCTATGGCGAGGCCCTGCTGGCACCCACCACGCTGTACTCGCCCGTCACCGAGGCGATGGCCAAGGAAGGCATCATCCCGCACTACTGCGCCAACGTCACCGGCCACGGCTGGCGCAAGTTGTTGCGTCACCCCAAGCAGCTGACCTACCGCATCACGAGCGTGCCGCCCAAGACCCCGGTGCTGGCCTTCATGCAGCAGGAATGCGGCCTGGACGACCACGAGGCCTACGGCACGCTGAACATGGGCGCCGGCTTTGCGCTGTACGTGGCGGCCGAGCAGGCCGAGCGCGTGGTGGCCATTTCGAAGTCGCTGGGCATTGACGCCTGGGTGGCTGGCCGCGTCGAAGACGGCCCCAAGCAGGTGGTGATCGAGCCCCTGAACGTGGTGTACGGCGCCGAAGAACTGCAACTGCGCTGAATTTTCTTGAACCTTGCACACGGCGGGATGGCCCCGCCGCCCACACGAGGAGCATGAACCATGGGACAGATGATTGACTTCACCCGCCCGGATGGCGGCACGACCCGCGGCTATCTGGCCGATGCCGGCGCGGGCACGTCCGGCGTGATCCTGATCCAGGAATGGTGGGGACTGAACGACCACATCAAGGACCTGGCCGACCGCCTGGCCGCTGCGGGCCTGACCACGCTGGCGCCTGACCTGTACCGTGGCCGCCTGACCACCGATGCCGACGAAGCCAACCACCTGATGACCGGGTTGGACTTTGGCGACGCCACCCACCAGGACCTGCGCGGCGCCGTGGACTTCCTGGCCCAACGTGGTCAGCCCGTGGGCGTGACCGGTTTCTGCATGGGCGGCGCCCTGACCGTGGCCGCGGCGGTGCACCTCAAGGGGCTGTCGGCCGCCGTGTGCTTCTACGGCATCCCACCGGCCGAATTTGCCAACCCGGCACAGATCCGCATCCCCTTCCAGGGCCACTTCGCCACGAAAGACGGCTGGTGCACGCCCGCCGCTGTGGCCCAGCTGGAATCGGCCATGAAGGCCGCCGGCCAGACGCCCGACCTTCACCACTACGAGGCCGACCACGCCTTCGTCAACAAGACCCGCCCCGAGGTCTACAACGAAGCCTGCGCCAGCCAGGCGTGGGAGCGCACCGTCAGCTTCTTGCGCCAGCATCTGGCCAAGTGAGTTGCAGCGCGCCCGCTTGTGGTGCGCCCTGGCGGCAGCCATGCCGCCAGGATCACATATAATCACCCGTGACGGGCCTCCCTGCATGGGGGCGCGGCCAACCGGGTCAGGTCGGGAACGAAGCAGCCCTAACCGTTAGCCAACAGTGCCAGGATCAGGCTCGTCACCTATTCATTGTGTTTGATGCCCCATGCGTCGCGGCTGGGACCGAACTTCCGCGAAGTTCGGGGCGTGCTCACCACGTTTCCACCTGCGACCCCCTGCGTTCATGGCATCGACTTCCCTCCCGCCCGCCTCCACCCCGTCGTCCGGCACCTCCACGGTCGCCATTGACCTGGGTGACCGCAGCTACGACATCCTGATCGGCGAAGGCCTGCTGCAAGACCCGGCCACGTTTGCGGGACTGCCCAAGTCGTCCAAAGCCCTGATCGTCACCAACACCACGGTGGGCCCGCTCTACACCGCCGCCTTGCGCGCCGCGATTGCGCCGCACCACAAGGCCGTGCTGGATGTGGAACTGCCCGATGGCGAGCAATACAAGGACTGGCCGGCGCTGAACCAGATTTTCACCAAGCTGCTGGAAGAAGCCGCTGACCGCAAGACCGTGCTGTACGCATTGGGCGGCGGCGTGATTGGCGACATGACCGGCTTTGCCGCTGCCTGCTACATGCGCGGCGTGCCCTTTGTGCAGGTGCCCACCACCTTGCTGGCCCAGGTGGACTCCAGCGTGGGCGGCAAGACTGCCATCAACCACCCGGCGGGCAAGAACATGATCGGGGCCTTCTACCAGCCCCAGCGCGTGATCTGCGACCTGGCCACGCTCGACACCCTGCCCCAGCGCGAGCTGCTGGCCGGCTTGGCCGAGGTCATCAAGTACGGCCCGATTGCCGATGCCGAGTTCCTGAGCTGGCTCGAAGCCCACATGGACGCGTTGCTGGCCCGCGATCGTCAGGCGCTGAAACACGCCATCCAGCGTTCGTGCGAGATCAAGGCCTGGGTGGTGGGGCAGGACGAGAAGGAATCTGGCCTGCGCGCCATCCTGAACTACGGCCACACCTTCGGGCACGCCATCGAATCTGGTCTGGGCTATGGCGAGTGGCTGCATGGCGAAGCCGTGGGCGCCGGCATGGTGATGGCCGCCGACCTGTCGGCTCGCCTGGGGCTGATCGACGAAGCGACATCCCAGCGCATCCGTGCGCTGATTGCCCGCACCGGCCTGCCCGTGACCGCGCCCGACCTGGGCGCCGACCGCTATCTGGAGCTGATGCAGGTCGACAAGAAGGCCGAAGGCGGCGAGATCCGCTTCGTGGTCATCGGCCCG
>CAYOJR010000223.1:0-2754 GCA_964404335.1 uncultured Aquabacterium sp. | reverse complement strand
GCTACGACACCCAGGTCTTCGAGTTCATCTCGCTGGAGCACACCAACAAGAACAAGATGATCCTGGCGGTCAAGCGCGCCAAGGCCACCTCGTCGGAAGAGGTCGTGCGCCAGATCCAGGACATCAAGGCCTTCTACGGCATCCAGGAGCAGTGCCTGGAGCAGCTGCTCAAGGCCGACGGCCTGCTGCCCGCCTGAGAGGCGCTGCCATCCTCCTTTCAGGGGGCTGCCTGCGTGTGGGCTGCGCCTGAAATTGATGCACGATGGCGGCTATCAGAAATAGAAGCGATACAGGGAGCGTCATGCTGCGCCGCATCAACCAGAAGCTGGGCGCAAGCCTGTCCCCGATGGAAGCCTTGCTGAGCTGGCTCGGCGCGTGGCTGGTGCCGCTGATCCGGGCCTTGGTGGGTGTGTGGCAAGCCCCCGCCTGGATGCGTTGGTTCGGCCGTGGCCTGCAAGCGGCCTTGAGCTGGTGCCGTTGGCATGGCGTGCAGGTGTTGGCGGTGGTGATCCTCGGCGTCGCGTTGTGGAGCCAGTCAGCCTGGCTCAAACGCTGGTGGCACGGCCTGCTGCCCGATCGTTCGCCCAAGGTGGAGCTGACTCTGAGTGTCATGGAGCCTGAGCGCACCCGGGTCGAAGAGCAGCTGCCGCCCAACCCCTTGATCGTGGAGTTTTCTGGACAAGCCGCGCCCCTGGTCAAGGTGGGCAAAGAGGCCACCGACATCACGATGGACCCACCTGCGGCGGGGACGTGGACCTGGGCTGCGGCCAACAAGCTGGTGTTCCAGCCCAAGGAAGACTGGCCGGTTGGCCAAAAGTACGAGGTGAGCTTGGGCCGCAAGGCGCTGGCCAGCAATGTGCAGCTGGCGGAGCAGCGTTTTCAGTTCAGCTCGCCCGCGTTCAAGGTCAGCGTGGACAGTGCCGAGTTCTATCAAGACCCGGTGCAGGTCAATCTGCGCCGCGTGGTCTACCAGTTGCGGTTCAGCCATCCGGTGGATGCCAAGAAGTTCGAGTCCAGCGTGCGCCTGGACGAAGGCGATCCCGGCCAGACTTTCCTGGGCATCGGGCAAGGCCCGGGTCGCAAGGTGCTGATCAGCTATGACCCGCTCAAGCTCCAGGCCACGCTGATGTCCGAGCCCTTGCCGATTCCGGCTGAAACCCAGTCCATGCGCCTGACGGTGGCTGCGGGGGTGAGCGCTCAACGCGGCGGCCCTGGCATCGAGGCCGATCTGGTTCATTCCGTGGATGTGCCCGGCCTGTACAGCCTGAGCGTCAACGATGTCAGCGCCAACGTGGTGTCCAACGATGAGGGCGATCCGGAACATGTGCTGCATGTGGGCACCAGCATGCCTGTGCATGAGCGTGAGTTGGGCCGTGTGGTGGCCGCATGGATGCTGCCTGTGTCGGACAAGGACGGTGGTGAGCCCTATCCCTGGAGCGACCCGGCCGAGGTGACGCCCGAGGTGCTCCAGCGCGCCACCAGGTTGAAGCTCGACGCCATTGCGGGCGAGAAGGAGGTGGGCGATGGCGTGTCCTTCCGCGTTCCTCAAGCCGAAGGGGGGCGCTTTGTGTTCGTGCGAGTCGGCAAGGGGCTCAAGACCCCTGGCGGCTACCTGCTGGGCGCCGAGCGCACCGAGGTCATGCAGTTCAAGACCTTTGCCCCCGAGCTGACCATCATGAGCAAAGGCTCGCTGCTGGCCTTGTCGGGCGAGAAAAAGCTGCCCGTGCTGGTGCGCGACCTGCCCGGCATGAAGGTCGAGATCGCCCGCTTGTTGCCCCAGCAGTTGCACATGCTGGTCAGCCAGTCGGAGGGCGACTTCAGCAAGCCCAGCTTCTACCAGGGCGTCACGCCCGATCATTTGGCCGAGCGCTTTGAACGCAAGATCCCTTTGAGCGTCAAGCCCGGTCGCACGCATTACGAGTCCGTGGACTTTGGCGAGTACCTCAAGGCGGACAACGGCGAGCGTCGCGGCATCTTCTTGCTCAGTGTGCAAGGCTATGACCCGAAGGCCGACAAGCCCACCACGCCGCAGGACCACAGCCACAGCGACGAAGCCGGTTACGACGACCGCTATGACGGTGCGGAAGACGATGGTGAGTATGCGGAACCCACGGAGCAGGTCGACTCCAGCACGATGCAGGACAAGCGTCTGGTCCTGGTCACCGATCTGGGTTTGATCGCCAAGCGCACCATCGATGGTTCACGCGATGTGTTTGTGCAGTCCATCAGCACCGGCTTGCCGGTGGGGCAGGCCACGGTCGAGGTCTGGGGTCGCAACGGCCTGATCCTGACCAGTCAGAGCACCGATGCCACCGGCCATGCCCGCCTGCCCAATCTGGCAGGTTTCCAGCGTGAAAAGCAACCCGTCTTGCTGGTGGTGCGCAAGGATGGTGACCTGAGCTTCCTGCCTTTCAACCGCTACGACCGCAATCTGGACCTGTCCCGATTTGATGTGGGCGGCCTGCAAAGCGCCGGGGTGCCCAATCAGATGACGGCCTACCTGTTCAGCGATCGAGGCATCTACCGCCCGGGTGACACGCTGCACATCGGCATGATCGTCAAGGCCGGCAACTGGGGCACCTCGCTCAAGGACATGCCGGTGGAGGCCGAGATCATCGACGCCCGTGGCATGTCGGTGCGCCGGGAGTTGATCAAGCTGGGCGCAGGCGGCGCGGCCGAGTTGGCCCACACCACGCAAGACAGCGCACCCACGGGCAACTACACCGTCAACCTGAGCCTGCCGCGCCAAAGCAG
>CAYOJR010000222.1:0-2777 GCA_964404335.1 uncultured Aquabacterium sp. | reverse complement strand
ACGGCGATCTGCGGGATGCCCATGGCCGACATGCGGGCCTGGTTGGCGAAGCTGCGTCCGCCTTCGACGAAGATCTCGGCCTGGTACATCAGGTTGGCGCCGCCGCTCTCGACCAGGCAGATCAGGGGCAGCTTGTTTTCGCGGGCGATTTCCTGAGCGCGCAGGCCCTTCTTGAGGCCCATCGGCGAGACGGTGCCGCCCTTGAGGGCCGAATCGCTGGCGGTGATCAGGCAGCGCTTGCCCGCCACGATGCCCACGCCGATGATGGTGCCGCCGCCGAGGACGGTCTTCTTGCCGTCGTCGTCGTGCATGCCCAGTCCGGCCAGGGTGCTGAATTCGAGGAAGGGCGAGCCCCGGTCGAGCAGGCGGGCCACGCGTTCACGCGGCAGCAACTGCCCACGCTGGTCGAACTTGGCGCGCTTGTCGGCCGAGCCGTCGCGGACCTGGGCTTCCAGGGCGCGGATCTGGTCCAGGCGCTCCGTCATGCGGTCAACGTTGGCCTGGAAGGCAGGAGACTTGGTGTGAAGGGCGGATCGCAGGGCAGGCATCTTGGTGAACCAGTCTGGAGGGGACGGGTTCACTGTAGAGTTGCTTGACGTTAACGTCAATCAAATGCTGACTAGGTAAACTACCTAGCCTGCGCGGCGGGGGGCGTCGCTACCCTTGAGGTGCCCCGCTGATCCGCCATCGCTGATGGCCGTGGTGCATTCCGGCTGGCCTGCATGGCATCTGGAAGACAAATGAGGGTGTTCTTGTTGTGGTGGGTCCTGTGAAAGCCAAAGCTGAAAATGCATCGCCGTCCGAACTCGTGCAACGCAAGGTGGGGTTGCCTCCGTCGTGGGCCTTCGATGAGGAGGATGACGCCAGCGCCGATGCCCTGATGGGCATTGCCGAGGTGTGTGAGCTCTACAAGGTGTCGCCGCGTGCGCTGCGCTTTTACGAGACCAAGGGCCTGCTGGCGCCGCGCCGCATCAATGGCACGCGGGTCTACAACAAGGTCGACCGTGCGCGCCTGACTCGCATCCTGCGCGCCAAGTCACTGGGCACCCCGCTGGCCGAGATCAAGCACTACCTGGACATGTATGGGCAGCGCGGCGAAGGCCGCATCCAGCAGCTCACCTATGTCATCGAGAAGACCGATGCCGCCATTGCCGAGTTGGAAGCCAAGCGCGCCCAGATCGACGCCGCCCTGGCCGAGCTGCGTGCCATCAATGCCCGCAGCCGCCAAACCCTCGCCGAGAAGCAGCAGGACGAGGGCCAGACGCCCTGACCACGCCCTCAGTGCGTCACCGAGAACATCTGCCAGCGGCGGGCGTTGCGTGCACGGGCTTCGGTCAGCGCCGAGGCCGCTTCCGTTTGCAGTTGATGCAGTGATTCGGTGGCGTCCGAATAAGCCGCCATGCCGACTGAAATGTCCACGCCCACTTCGTCGCCGCTGGGCAGCCGCAGTGGGGCGGCCACGGCCTGGGTGATGCGACGTGCCAGTCGTTCGGCGGCATCGTGCCCGCCGTGACGCATCAGCACCCCGAAACGCTCTGGTCCGATGTGGGCCAGCACATCCCCCAGGCGCACCTGCTGGTTGAGTCGCTGCGCGATGTCGCGCAGTGCCTGGTCGGCGGCCTCCGGTCCGAAGCCTTCGCGGATGGTCTCCAGGCCGTCCAGCGCCATGTCGAGCAGGGTGAAAGGCTCGCCGGTGCGCATGGCGTGCGCCAGCTCTGCTTCCAGGATGTCCTGAAACCAGGCCGCCTGTCGCAGGCCGGTGAGGCTGTCCACCTGGGCCTGCCGCGCCAGCTCGCGCAAGTGCTGGCCGTCTTGCAGGGTGCGTGAGGCGACCAGGGCCAGGTCCTGCAAGGTGCGGTGTTGCGCCGCTGTCCAGGGCGCAGCGGCTTGGGTGTCGAGCAGGGCGAGGGTGCCCACCACCAGGCCGTCTGCATTGCGCAGCGCGGCCCCCGCATACATGCGCAACCGGGGCTCACCTTGCACCAGCGGGTGCGTGGCCCAGCGCGGGTCGGCGCTCAGGTCTTCGATCACCAGGGGTGCCTGAGGGGCCGCCACAACGGTGTGGCACAGCGACTCCTGGCGGGCCATCTCCGACACATCCACGCCCACGCGGGCCACGAAGACCTGGTGATCGGCCTTCATCAGGCCGATGATGGCGGCGGGCACGCCGAACGTGTGAGTGGCAATGCGCACCAGGGCATCCAGGGTGGGATCGCCCATGTCGGCCGAGCAGGCCAGCGCCTCGACGGCCTGCAGGCGCTCAACTTCGCTCTCAAGGTGGGGGACGTTCGACATGGGGACTCCGGAGCAGCATGGGCGGTGTGCCGGCGTGCTGGATATGGGTATCGGCAGTTTGCCGCCAAACCCAAGGCCCGTATTCAGGTGTTCAAGCCTTCTTCAGGAATTCGGACTTCAGCGACATGCTGCCGATGCCGTCGATCTTGCAGTCCACATCATGGTCGCCACCGACCAGGCGGATGCTCTTGACCTTGGTGCCTTTTTTCAGCACCAGGGAAGAACCTTTCACCTTCAGGTCCTTGATGAGGATGACGCTATCGCCATCGGCCAGCGGGGTGCCGTGGGCGTCGGTGATGACCGCGTCGGCCTCGCCTTCTTCGGCCTGTGCCGCCACCGGCCACTCATGGGCACAGTCCGGGCAAACGTAGTTGTCGCCATCCTGGTAGGTGTTCTCCATGGCGCAAACGGGGCAGGCGGGGATGGTGGACATGGCGGCTTCCTTGGCTCAGAACGGGTAAAGCCGCTATTGTCGCAGGGGC
>CAYOJR010000221.1:0-2789 GCA_964404335.1 uncultured Aquabacterium sp. | reverse complement strand
CGACGGCGCTCTTTGAGCGTCACGTCAGCGGCGCGGGTCAGCAGGTTGTCGCCCAGGCCGTGCGCCACAGCGGCCAGCGTCTTCATGGTGCACGGGGCAATCACCATCGCGTCGGTGGTGAAGCTGCCGCTCGCGATGCAGGCGCCCACGTCACCGGGAGCGTGGGCTTCGGTCGCCAGAGCCTCCAGGGCCGAGCGGTCCAGGCCGAGCTCGTGGTGCACATTGAGGATGCCCGCTGGCGTGGCGACCAGATGGGTTTGAACCCCGAGGGCGCGGGCACGCTCCAGCAGGCGCACGCCGTAGACGGCGCCGCTGGCCCCCGTGATGCCCACGATGAGGCGCGATGGGCGCGTGGCGCTCATCAGCCGGCTTGCTGACCGCCCAGAACCTGTTGCAGCTCGCCAGCCTGGTACATCTCCATCATGATGTCCGAGCCGCCGATGAACTCACCGTTGACGTAGAGCTGCGGAATGGTCGGCCAGTTGGCGTATTCCTTGATGCCTTGACGAATCGCCTCGTCTTCGAGCACGTTCACGGTGGCCAGATCGGTCACGCCGCAGGCCTTGAGGATTTGCACGGCGCGCCCGGAGAAGCCGCATTGCGGGAACTGGGCCGTGCCCTTCATGAACAGCACCACGCGGTTGCCTTTGACCAGATCGTCAATGCGTTGTTGAACGTCGCTCATAACCACACCATCTTGTTGAAAAGAAAACAGCCGAGCTTATATCAGGAGCAGCCGTCTGGCGCGATTTGGGGTTGATTCACCCACATTCAGAAGGCGTAGTCCACCGACACCTTGATGAGGGGGCGCCATTGCAGGCGTCCGGACAAGGGCGTGCCGCCCAGGCCATCGGTGGCGGACACGCCAGGCCGCTTGGGGTCATGCAGGTCTGCTGCGGTCAGACCGATGTCGGCGTTGAAGTGCGAGGCGATGCCGTCGTTCGGTGCATCCCCCAGCGAGGTGCTGTAACCCGCACCGATGTAGGCCATGGTGCGGTCGGTGCCTTGGTGGTGGTCGGGCAGGCGCAGCAGGTCGAGGCGTTGAAGACTGAGGTTGATGCCAGGGCTTTGCGTGCCGCCGGTCCACCAGGCCTGTTCGACGTGGCCGCGCAAGAGACCGGCCGTGGCGCGAAACCCACCATCGAGGTGGTAGTCCGACAGGATGTGGAGGCTGCGCAACTGCAAGCCGGTCGGGCTGGGTTGGGCCAGCACGAAGTTGCTTTTCAGCGGATCGACGGGGCGGTCGATGACGACGCCGATGCGGCCTTCCCATTGCGGCCAGAGTTGCCTTCCCTTGGCCTGTAGACCGCTGCCATCGGTCAGCGTTGCCCGCAGGGGCAAGTGGACGGCGGTGTAGGGCGCCTGCGCCATCTGACGCCACGCGTGGGCTGTGGGGGGCACCAACTGGGCCTGGGCCGGCAGGGCACTGGCCAGCACACAGGCGCCGACCAGCGCCCAAGCGCCGAGGCGGTTCAGGATGTGGCTGGCTTGCGCCGGGGCGGGCTGGGCATCGGTGGGCGTGGGCATGTCGGGCTCCTTCGCGGGAAGGTCATGCTACGCCGGGGCCTTGGCTGTGTGTCAAAGAGATGTGTGCATTCGTGAGCGCCGTATCACTTGCACAGGCGCGGGACGACCGGGATCAGATCGGCCACAGACCGCTGGTGCAGCGTGCTTGCTGCCCCAAGTCGAAGCGAGTGCTCACTTCCTGGAAGCCACGCTGACGCATCAGGGTTTGCACGGCCTCGGCCTGGTCGTAGCCGTGCTCCAACAGCAGCCAGCCGCCTGGCACCAAGTGATCGGGGGCCTGGGCCACGATCTGGCGCAGGTCATCGAGGCCGTCGGGGCCAGCGGTCAGGGCGCTTGCGGGCTCGAAGCGCAGGGCGGCCATGTGCGGGTCGCCTTCGGCGATGTAAGGCGGGTTGCTGACGATGAGGTCGAAGCGTTCGTCAGCCACGGGCGCGAACCAGGAGCCCAGCCGGCCACGCAGGCGCAGACCCAGGGCGGCGGCGTTGTCCAGGGCCACCTGCAGGGCGCCAGCACTGGCATCGACGGCCGTCACGTCGGCTTGGGGGCGCTCATGCGCCAGGGCCAGGGCGATGGCGCCGCTGCCGGTGCCCAGGTCCAGCACGCGGCGGGGTTGGTCGGTGGGCAGGTGTTCCAGCGCCCAGTGCACCAGGGTTTCGGTGTCCGGGCGGGGGATCAGGGTGTCGGGTGTGACGCGCAGGTTCAGCCCGAAAAATTCCTTATCGCCCAGCAGGTAGGCAGCCGGCTCGCCCTCGGCACGGCGGGCGAGCAGGGCCAGGTAGCGGGCTTGGGCTTCGGCGTCCAGCAGGTCGGTGTCGTGAGACAGCAGCCAGGTGCGCGAGCGGCCCAGCACATGACCGAGCAGCAGGTGGGCGTCGAGGCGGTCCACACCACAACCGACAGCGCGTGCCAGGGCCTGGGCGACGGTCAGCGGGGCGGGCGTGTCAGACACCGGTGGCAGCCTCCAGCTCGGCCAACTGCTCGGCGGCTTGGGCGCTGAGCAGCGCGGCGATGACGTCGTCGAGTTCGCCCTCCATCACCGCCAGCAACTTGTAGATCGTCAGGTTGATGCGGTGGTCGGTGAGGCGGCCTTGCGGGAAGTTGTAGGTGCGGATGCGGTCGGAGCGGTCGCCGCTGCCGATCAGGCCCTTGCGCAGGGCGGCTTCCTTGGCGGCGCGCTCGCTGCGCTCTTTCTCTTGCAGGCGAGCTTGCAGCACCTGCAGGGCCTTGGCCTTGTTGCTGTGCTGGCTGCGGCCGTCCTGGCA
>CAYOJR010000220.1:0-2812 GCA_964404335.1 uncultured Aquabacterium sp. | reverse complement strand
GCACGAAGGGGATGTCTTCGCCGGTGGCCCAGATCACGCTGTTGGTGGCCGACTTACGCGAAGAGCCGGTACCGACCACGTCGCCGACGTAGGCGACCAGGTTGCCCTTCTTCTTCAGGTCTTCGATGAACTGCATCGGGCCGCGCTTGCCGTCTTCTTCGGGCTTGAAGGCCGCGTCAGGACGGGTGTTCTTGAGCATCGCCAGATAGTGCATCGGGATGTCAGGACGGCTCCAGGCATCGGGAGCGGGCGACAGGTCGTCGGTGTTGGTTTCGCCAGGCACCTTGAACACGGTCACGGTGATCTTCTTGGCAACCGGAGGACGGCTGGTGAACCACTCGGCATCGGCCCAGGACTGGATCACGGCCTTGGCGTTGGCATTGCCACCCTTGGCAAGTTCGGCGACGTCGTGGAAGAAGTCGAACATCAGCAGGGTCTTCTTGAGCGCGTCAGCGGCGATGGTGCCGACTTCAGCGTCGCCCAGCAGGTCGATCAGGGGCTTGACGTTGTAGCCGCCGACCATGGTGCCGAGCAACTCGGTGGCCTTGGCGCGCGAGATCAGGCCAACCTTGATTTCGCCATCGGCGACAGCGGTCAGGAAGGAGGCCTTGACCTTGGCCGCATCGTCCACGCCCGGAGGCACGCGATGGGTCAGCAGGTCCAGCAGGAACGCGTCTTCGCCAGCGGGCGGGTTCTTGATCAGCTCGATCAGTTCAGCGGTCTGCTGGGCCGACAGGGCCAGAGGGGGGATACCGAGGGCGGCGCGCTCGGCAACGTGTTCGCGATAGGCTTGCAACATGGTGTTCACCTGGTGTTGAGGGGCAAGAAGATCGAACGCGGATCCGACATGCGGATCCTCCAAAAAAGAATCACCGCCGTGGGGCAGAAAACGCGTCGCTCACGTGGAAAGGTCATTTCCGTGCAGCCCGGTATTTTCGCCCACCACAGCGGTGAATGTCACGAAGCCGGCGTGAAATCACGCAATTTCACGCGGTTAATCGTCTGAAAACCCCATCAATTGCCGGCGGGACCAAACAGTGAGGGGCGCGGAGTCTTGCGCAGGTCGGCTTCGGCGGCCCGTTGCACGTCGTGCACGCAGCCATCCACCAGTCGGCGACCTGCCTTGGGGTCCATCACCATGGACTTGGTGAGGATCTGGATCAGCAGGGCATTGCCCTTGACGTCTTCCAGACGCACGGCACCGGTGCTCGACACCACGGGCTTCATGACCCAGGCCTGGCGTCCCAGCTTCAGGTCGAAGTAGCCAGCGTGACGCTCGCTGCGGTCCACCGACACCGACTTGCCGAACTCGCAGGCGTAGCGCCCGGTGAGCACGTGTTCAGCCGCCTGCAATTGCTCGGCGCTGGCTTCAGGTGGGGGCGTGAAGTTGTTGGACAGCGTTTGCTTGCTGGCGGAGGTGACCCGTGCGTGGGCCAACTGAGGTGCCAGCACGCTGGCGGCCATGCCCAAAACCATGCCGGCCGCCAGGGCCAGGGTGCGGGTGCGTTGGTGGCGAGAGGTGGGTGCGGTCATGGCGTGGGGCTTGGCTGGCGTGAATGAAGATCCATTTTGCCGTCGATCACGTGTTTGTGCGTGTGATCGTGGCAAGCAAATGTACGCCGCCCACGCGCAAGCTGGGAGGGGGTTTGCCTCAGATGGTGTCGCCCGGCACGCGCACCCAGCCTTCCATGAGGATGCGGGCGCTGCGGCTCATGATGGCCTTGGTCACAGTCCACTGCCCGTTGACCTGCTTGGCCTGGGCGCCGACACGCAAGGTGCCGGAGGGGTGACCGAAGCGCACGGCTTCGCGCTCGCTCCCGCCGGCAGCCTGGTTGACCAGTGTGCCGGGGATGGCAGCGGCGGTGCCGATGGCGACCGCGCAGGTCCCCATCATGGCGTGGTGCAGCTTGCCCATCGACAGCGCGCGGACCAGCAGGTCCACGTCACCGGCATCGATGGTCTTGCCGCTCGACGCCGTGTAGGCGGTGGGCGGTGCCACGAAGGCGATCTTGGGCGTGTGCTGGCGGGTGGCGGCCTCTTCCGGCGTCTTGATCAGGCCCATGCGCAG
Source organism: uncultured Aquabacterium sp. (assembly GCA_964404335.1). Classification (GTDB taxonomy): domain Bacteria; phylum Pseudomonadota; class Gammaproteobacteria; order Burkholderiales; family Burkholderiaceae_C; genus Aquabacterium. The sequence goes on along the minus strand of CAYOJR010000220.1, from coordinate 744 downwards.
GGCGCCGGCCACACGGATGGCCTCGAAACGCTTGAGCGCTTCGGCGTCGGTGTTGATCTGTTCGCGCAGCTCGGTGCCGGTGTAGCCGATGTCCTTGGCGTTGACGAACACGGTCGGGATGCCCGCCGTGATCATCGTGGCCTTGAGTGTGCCGATGCCGGGCACGTCCAGCTCATCGACCAGGTTGCCCGTGGGGAACATCGAGCCACCTTCGTCGCCATCGTCGGACGGGTCCATGAATTCGAGCACGATCTCGGCGGCCGGGAAGGTCACGCCGTCGAGTTCGAAGTCACCGGTTTCCTGCACCTGACCGTTGGTCACGGGCACGTGGGCGATGATGGTTTTCTGGATGTTGGCCTGCCAGACGCGCACCACGCACACACCGTTTTGCGGTATGTGCGAGGGGTCAACCAAGCCCGCGTGGATGGCGAAGGCGCCAGCCGCTGTGGACAGGTTGCCGCAGTTGCCTGACCAGTCCACAAAGGGCTTGTCGATCGAGACCTGGCCGTAGAGGTAGTCCACATCGTGATCGGGCACGCTGGACTTGGACAGGATCACGCACTTGCTGGTGCTCGACGTGGCCCCGCCCATGCCGTCGATGTGGGCGGCATAGGGATCGGGGCTGCCGATGACGCGCAGGAACAGCTTGTCACGGGCCGCGCCGGGCACCTGGCAGGCCTCGGGCAGGTCCTGCAGGCGGAAGAACACGCCCTTGCTGGTGCCGCCACGGATGTAGGTGGCGGG
>CAYOJR010000219.1:0-2819 GCA_964404335.1 uncultured Aquabacterium sp. | reverse complement strand
CGTTCACCAGCATCTGGTGCAGACGTGTCATGCCCGTCGCCGGGTAGCCGGCTTGCACCATGTAGGCCTGCCCCAGCGCATCGGCCTCGTGTTCGTTGCTGCGCGAGTAATTGGCCAGCAGCGCGCTGGCGCCCACTTGGCTGCCCAGCCCGATCAAAGGGGCCCAGCCCGAGTTCTGCGCGGCCGCGTTGACACCGGCCAGCACGGTTTGCGCGATCATGGCCTGACCTTGGCGTTGCGCCGAGTGGCGCGCGTTCACATGGCCCAATTCATGCCCGAGCAAGGCGGCCAGTTGCGCCTCGTCGTCCATGTCGACCATGATGCCGCGCGTCACGCCCATGGCGCCACCCGGGAAGGTGTAGGCGTTGACGTAGTTGGCGTTGAGCACCCGGTAGGAATAGGGCATGTTGGGGCGGTGGCTGACGGCATGCAGGCGTTGCCCGACCTCGCGCACATAGGCGTTGACCGGCTCGTTCTGGATGGCCCCCAGGTCTTGCGAAAACTGGTGGGGCGCCTGCTGCTGGTCCACCGCCTGCTCCTGCGCTTCGCTCATGCCCACCAGGATGCGTTCGCCCGTCACGGGCGAGACCGCGCAGCCTTGCAGCGAAGCGGTGGCAGCGCCAAACAGCCAGATGGCGTCACGGCGGCTCAAGCGGTTGCGGGCCAGTCGCTCGGCCAGGGCATGGGGATGCAGGTCAGACATGGTCGCAATGCGCACAAAGCGCGAGTTTGAGAATGAAAACACGGGGCAGGACAGCTAGGATGATGACGTTGGTCCCCGCGCTGTGACGGGGATGTTGCCGAATCAGGACTTCCCATGAGTTCCGCCACGACTGCCATGACTGCCACCCGAACCAGCGACATTTTGCTGGAACTGGACAGTGTCCGCAAAAGCGGCCCCTTGCAGCACATTGTCATTCCGCCGTGCCCGGACGTGTTGAGCCGCCTGCGTCAGGTGATGGCGGAGCCCGAGCCCGACCTCAGCGAGGTGGCGCGCATCGCCTCCAGCGATGTGGCCATGTCGGCCACCTTGCTGCGCTGTGCCAACAGCCCGGTGGACGCCTTGGGGCAGCCGGTGCAAACCATTGGCCAGGCGATGAACCTGCTGGGGCTGGAAGAAACCGCCGCGATCATGACTCGCTTTCTGGCACAGGGTGCCATCCGTGTCAATCACCCGGCCTTGCAGCGCTTCTGGGAGCGGTCGGCCAAGCGGGCCGTGGCCATGTCCTTCATGGCGCAGCGTCTGCCGGGCATGTCGGCCGATGTGGCGCACACCTATGGGCTGTTCTGCCACGTGGGGCTGCCGGTGATGGTGCAAAGCATCAAAGGCTACCCTTCCACGATGGTGGAGGCGGCCGCACGCATCGATCGTTCCTATGTGGCCACCGAGAATGCCAACCACCGCACCGATCACGCCGTGGTCGGCGGGCTGGTGGCACGGGTGTGGCGCTTGTCACCGACCGTGGCGGCGGCCATCCGCCTGCACCACGATCTCGATGCCTTGGGCGAAGGCCGCATCGACCCGGATGTCAACGCGCTCATCGCGGTGGGCCTGCTGGCGGAGTTCCTGATGCGCCGCCACGAGGGGCTGGATCAGGATGTGGACTGGGAGCGTCATGGCGAGGCGGCGCTGCGCTGGCTGGAGTTGCCCATGGAAGACGTGTTGAGCTGGGAAGACGAATTGCGAGAGAGTCTCGATATCATTTGATCCCGGCACGCCTGTTCTTTCTTGTTCGCCTCACCGAGATCTCATTGCCATGGCCGGAACCGGTTTGTTGATCCTGATTGATGACATCACCCTGATGCTCGATGACGTGGCCGCCATGTCCAAACTGGCCGCCAAGAAGACCGCCGGGGTGCTGGGCGATGATCTGGCGCTCAACGCCCAGCAGGTCACCGGCATCCGGGCCGAGCGCGAGTTGCCGGTGGTGTGGGCGGTGGCCAAGGGCTCGGTGCGCAACAAGGTGATTCTGGTGCCGGCGGCACTGGCGATCAGCGCCTGGTTGCCCGTGGCCGTCACGCCCTTGCTGATGATTGGCGGGGCCTATCTGTGCTTCGAGGGCGTGGAGAAGCTGGCCCATCCGCTGCTGCACAGCCATGAAGAAGATGAGTCGCACCGCGAGGCGCTCAGTGCCGCCCTGAAAGACGAGTCGGTGGATCTGGTGGCATTCGAGCGCGACAAGATCCAGGGGGCGGTGCGCACCGATTTCATTTTGTCGGCCGAGATCGTGGCCATCACCTTGGGCACGGTCACGGCAGCGTCGTTCACGCAGCAGGTGTTGGTGCTGTCCGGCGTGGCCCTGCTCGTCACGGTGGGGGTGTATGGCCTGGTCGCAGCCATCGTGAAGATGGACGATGTGGGTCTGTACCTGCAGCAGCGTGGCGGGGCCTTGAAGGCGGCGGTGGGCCGTGGATTGCTGGCGGCTGCGCCGGTGATGATGAAAACGCTCTCCGTGGTGGGCACGGCTGCCATGTTCCTGGTGGGCGGTGGCATCGTGCTGCACGGTTTGCCGGGCGCCCACGACGTGGTGCATGGCATCTCGCACGCCGCCGGCACGGTGCCGGGTGTGGGTGGGCTGCTGGAAGCGATCACGCCCACCTTGCTCGATGGCGTGGGCGGTGTGATCGTGGGGGCCGTGGCGCTGGCCCTGGTGACGCTGGGGCAGCGTCTGTGGCGCCTGGTGCGTCGCGGCTGAGGCAGCGTCTCGCCCGGACGGAGCGCCGATTGCCGGCGCCTTGCCGAGAGACCGTGCTCAGGCCGCCTGGCTGGCCTCCAGCGCCTCGTGCAGCGCGATCATTTCCTGCGTCAGCTTGTGGCG
>CAYOJR010000218.1:0-2821 GCA_964404335.1 uncultured Aquabacterium sp. | reverse complement strand
CCACGCCCGAACTGATCAACAACCCCGAGGCCTTCAACAAGTTCCAGCAAGCCCAAGGTGAGTTGTCCGGCGCACTGTCGCGCCTGTTGGTGGTCAGCGAGAACTACCCCAACCTGAGAGCCAACCAGGGCTTCCAGGACCTGCGCATCCAACTGGAAGGTACGGAAAACCGCATCACCGTGGCCCGCAACCGCTACATCGAGTCGGTGCAGGCCTACAACGTGCTGGCCCGCAGCTTCCCGACCAACCTGACGGCGATGGTCTTCAGCTACGCGCCCAAACCCAACTTCACGGTGCAAAACGAAGCCCAGATCGCCGTGCCGCCCACGGTGAACTTCGACAAGAAGTGAGGCCCATCGTGCTGCGCTGGCTGGCCCTGAGCCCAGTGGTGGCCCGACCGGGTCGCCTGCTGGCGGGGCTGCTGAGCCTGGTCTTCAGCCTGATGATCCTCGGGGCAGTGCCTGCCGCCTGGGCGCAAGTGAACATCGCGGCCGGCCCAGGGGGTGTGCTGCCTGTGCCCGCCTTGAGCGCCCGTGTCATCGATCAGACGGGCACGCTGACGCTCGAGCAGGTGCGCAACCTGAGCGACAAGCTGCAGGCGCTGGAGACCCAGCGGGGCTCACAGGTCGTCATCCTCATGGTGCCCACCACTGCGCCCGAAGACATTGCCGCCTATGCGCAGCGCGTGGGCGACACCTGGAAGATCGGCCGTCGCGAGGTGGGCGATGGCCTGCTGATCATCGTGGCCCTGCAGGACCGGCGCATGCGCATCGAAGTGGCCAAGACGCTGGAAGGTGCCATCCCCGACCTGATGGCCAGCCGCATCATCGAACGCACGCTCAAGCCCGCTTTCCAGGCTGGCACCTATGCCCAGGGCCTGTCCACCGCGATTGACCAGATCGACCGTCTGATTGCTGGCGAAGGCCTGCCCGAGCCTGCCGCCGACGACCGGGGGCGCACCGAAGGCTTTGACCTCCATGACCTGCTCGTGTTTGGCCTGATGGGGGTGCCGGTGCTGTTCGGCGTCTTGAGCGCCGTGCTCGGGCGCAAAGCCGGCGCACTGGGCACCGGCCTGATCGGCGGCGGTCTGGCCTGGTGGCTCACGGCCAGCCTGTTCATGGGGCTGATCGCCGCTGTGCTGGCCGTGGTGTTGGCCCTGTCGCTGGGCCACGGCGGACGCAGCCGTGGAGGCTGGGGTGGCCCGCCCGGTGGTTTCGGCGGGGGCGGCTTCGGCGGAGGGGGCTTTGGTGGCGGTGGTGGTTTCTCCTCCGGTGGCGGCGGCAATTTTGGAGGCGGTGGCGCCTCGGGACGTTGGTGAGGACCGCGCGATGAACACACTGACCCGATGGCTGCGCCACCTGTGGCTGGATGCCGCCGACAGCCGGCGTTGCCTGACGCGCGCCGGCCTGCAACGCCTGGAAGAGGCCGTGACCCGCAGCGAAGTTCGGCACCTCGGCGAGTTGCGCCTGTGCGTCGAAGGCGGACTGAGCCCCTGGTCCTTGTGGCGCGGCGTAACCCCACGTGAGCGGGCGGTACAGCTGTTCAGTGCCCTGCGCGTGTGGGACACGACGCACAACAATGGCGTGCTGATCTACCTGCTGCTGGCCGAGAAGCGCATTGAAATCCTGGCCGATCGGGGTCTGCACAGCCGCACCGCCCCCGACTTCTGGGCCACCCTCGCCAACCGTCTGTCCGACAGCCTACACCAGGGAGACTTCGAGGCCGGGCTGACCCTGGCAATCGAAGAGATCGGGCTGTTGCTGCACCAGCACTATCCCAGCGACGGGCACGCGCACAATCCCGACGAACTGCCCAACGCCGTGGTGCTGCTCTGACGGCGGCCTGTGTCATGATTTTGCGGATCACTCCAGGAGGCTCCATGTTCCATACATCCTCGGCCCGGCACGGGCACACCCTGATCCTCGCCATGCTGGCCGCAGCCCTGAGCTCACCGGCCACGGCGGCCGACGCCCCGCCGCCCATCAAGCCCGGGCTGTGGGAAATGGTCAACGAAGGGCAACAGCTCAACGGTCAAGCCATGCCGGACTACACCGCGCAGATGGCCCAGGCCATGAAGGACATGCCCCCGCACATGCGCAAGCAGATGGAGGCGCAGATGAAATCGCACGGTGTGCAGATGGCCCCCGGCGCGGGCGGCAGCATGGCGATGCGCATGTGCCTGACGCCCGAGATGCTGTCGCAGAACCGTTGGCAGAAGAGCGACGACAACTGCAAGAGCGAGATCGTCAGCCGCAGCGGCAGCACCTGGAAGTGGAAGGTCACGTGCCCACAAGGCAAGGGCGATGGCACCACCACCTTCACCAGCAACGAGGCCTACAGCACCCAGATGCACATGACCATGGTGCAGGACGGGCGCCCCCAGAACATGACGATGAAGCACCGCGCCAAATGGCTGGGAGCAGACTGCGGCGCCGTCAAACCCGTCTCACCGCCCCCCGCCCCCAAGAAGTGACATGACGAGTTTGATGAAGGCCGCCGAGGTCGAGGCTTTCTTCGCCACGCTGCAGGCGGCCAATCCGCATCCGGAAACCGAGCTGGAGTACAGCACCCCGTTCGAGCTGCTGACCGCCGTGCTGCTGTCGGCACAGGCCACCGACGTGGGCGTCAACAAGGCCACGCGCAAGCTCTACCCGGTGGCCAACACCCCACAGCAGATCCTTGACCTGGGACTCGACGGGCTGTGTGAGTACATCAAGACCATCGGTCTGTACAAGAGCAAGGCCAAGCACCTGCTGGAAACCTGCCGCATCCTGATCGAGCAGCATGGCGGCGAGGTGCCGCGCACGCGCGAGGCGCTGGA
>CAYOJR010000217.1:0-2831 GCA_964404335.1 uncultured Aquabacterium sp. | reverse complement strand
GTATTGAGTTTGCGCGGGGACAGAATGGTATGGCGCATGGCACACAGCATGCTGCGTGCCTGTGGCATGGAAGACTGGCTGGCGGATAACACCGAGCATTTTGTTGAACTTGCACGATCCAAAGCCGCCGATGTACCGGCATTAATCCAACTGCGTGAACAGCAACGTCAAAAGGTGCTGACCTCACGCCTCTTTGATGCGCATGCATTTGCGCGCGATTTCGAACGCACCCTGATCCAACTGCTGTAACTGACTACATCCTGGTCTTAACTCTAATAAAAAGGAAAAGCCCATGAATACCTCAGAAAACACCAAAACAATCATTCAGAAAATTATTGTGATGGCGACTGGATCGCCAGGTTCTGAATCATTGGTTAACGAGCTGGCGGCCTTGGTTGAAGATCATGGCGATTGGCATGCAGTCGCGAAACTGGTTGATGCTCACGTCAATACTTTAGCGGTTATTCAACCCAATGGTGTGGCTGGCATGGTGCAGTCCCTTGCACAGAAAGGTCTGGGTGCTGATATCTCACTGGCTGAAGCCCAGGACCTTGTACAGCAACTTGCTGATCAAGGCGTTGATTCATGGTCCGGCTTGTTTGAATGGTTGCATCACAATTTGGAAGGTGAATTAGCAGCAACGTGGAATAATCGTGCCGCGGGTGCTGAAACCTTTGTACAACTATTGGACGAATTGGGTAAGTCTGATGACTACGATGGTGCGCAAGCCCTGCAAGCTGCTCAAAACTGGATTCAGCGCATCAATGCAGATGAGGAATCGCTGCAGATCGCAACGGCCACGGCAGGGCGTCTGATTCAGCGTTTTTTTGAGGGGAAAGTGCAGGGCACTGTGATTGATGGCTATATCACAGGTGCTACCGTGTTTATTGATGCCAATCAAAACGGTATCCATGATGACGATGAGCCCATCACCACTACTGACTCTCGGGGCAATTATTTTTTTTCTGAGTACCTGCTGCCGCCAGGGCCGCGTATTGCAGTTGGTGGTGTGGATATGGGGACTGGACTCCCACTAGCTTTTAAGATGACAGCGCCGTCTGGTTCTCCGGTGATTTCGCCGATCTCAACGGCTTATCAACATGTCATCACACACCCGGGGGTTCTTGATGCGCAGGACGCGCTGCTGAAAAGGATGATAAGTGAATCGAATGAAAATTTACTACTCTTTGATGCAATCCAGGACCTTGTAGAAGGACAAAACCAAGCGCAAAAACAGCTCGCGCTGAATGTTCTAGCCGAAAATATATCACTCGGAATGTTTTTCAGCTCTCTCGAAATCCAGCTTGCCGAGATTATCGAAACCGATCGGTCCGTGTTAGATCGTGCAATGCAATCAGGTCTGTATGACTTTGCTAAAGAGGATTTAAGCCTCAGCGATACTGTTCTTCGATTCGAAACCCATTTATTAAAATTGTTGGGTGATTTAGATCCAGAGTTTAGCGATCAGATTAAATCTGCGATCAACGTCACTCTGGCAACTACGCTGGTTAACAGTCAAATCATGGATCAGTCTTTGACAAGTTACTCCAACGGTCGAATCACAGACCCCATCGACACTGCTTCGGACATGTTCAAGATTCAGCGGCAGAACCAACTCGATCAAATGGAGCAGGCACGATTGCTTAGATCTACACGCGATCCAGAAGGATCGCAAAGTCTTACACCCGAACAGCTTGAGAAATTGCGCCAAGCGCTAGAACTTGCTGACGCTCAACGTGCGGCTAAGCAAGCGCAGGAAGCCGCAAGGGAGGCCAAGCTTAAAGAATTTTCCGAACAGCAAAAGGCGGAATTCATGGCCAGAGCGGCAGAGGCTGAGGCCAGACAGCGGGATGCGCAAGAGCAGGCTACAGAAAGATACTTCAAGCAGCTTGAGCAGACCGCTGCAGGTTATATCAACGATAAAACGCCCACCAGCTCGGGTGGTATTACCAAACCGCCAGCAATTACTTTCCCCGAGCCCGAGCCGGACACTGTGGCACCTGACCCCGTAGCGCTCGCATTGGCTGAAGATTCCGGATCAGACAAAACAGATCGTCTGACTAACGATGGTCGTATTAAAGTCACCAACGTAGAGTCTAATGCAAGAATCCAGTATCAGGTTCAATCAGGCTGGGATGCAACAGCGGATGCGGCAGAGTCTGCCTGGACAACAGCTGACAGTAGAGAGCTCAATGTCGTAAATACAGACGGTAAATACACCATTTTTGTGCGACAGGTTGATTTGGCAGGGAACGTATCTGACGAGCAAAGTCTGGAATTTGAGCTGGATAAAACCGTTTTAGCACCGGAGGTGGAGCTCTACCGGTGGCCGTTCAGCAGTAACAACAGTAGTTTCACTTCAGACGGCCGAGTACGCATTGTCAAGCGAGAACCTGGGGCAGACATCGAATATCAGTTTGCTGCCAGCAAAGAAGCCCTTGGCGAGAGTTGGATCAAGCTCGACATTGACATGATTCCTCCGCCAGCAGATGAAGGTATTCATTCACTGTTCGTGCGTCAGATAGACGTTGCAGGCAATGTATCCGACAGTACACAACTCACATATACCCTGGACAAAACGGCACCTGACGCGTTGTCTCTAAGCTTGTCTGCGGACGGCGCAGCAATTCAACTGGCAAATCTTTCTCCCGATGATAGTTGGCAATACCGGCTGGATGAAACAGGCAGTGTGGATGAAACAACCTGGCTGGACGGTGAGGGTAGCAGTTTTGCGATTACAAGCGCTGAAGGAGCCTCGGTAATTGAATTCCGCGCCTATGACAAGGCCGACAACAAAAGCCAGGTCTCTACATTCTTTTTTGTTGAAAATG
>CAYOJR010000216.1:0-2835 GCA_964404335.1 uncultured Aquabacterium sp. | reverse complement strand
GGCTCCGACGTCGCCAACCTGCGCACCCGCGCCGTGCGCGACGGCGACCACTACATCGTCAACGGCTCCAAGACCTTCATCACCTCCGGCACCCGTGCCGACTACTACACCGTCGCCGTGCGCACCGGTGGCGAAGGCTTCACGGGCGTCTCGCTGCTGCTGATCGAGAAGGGCACCCCAGGCTTCAGCGTGGGCCGCAACCTCAAGAAGATGGGCTGGTGGGCTTCTGACACGGCAGAGCTGTTCTTTGAAGACTGCCGCGTGCCGGTCGCCAACCTGATCGGCCCCGAAAACGCCGGCTTCATGCTGATCATGGCCAACTTCCAGGCCGAACGGCTGTCGCTGGCCATCATGGCCTACATGACCGCGCAAATGGCCCTGGAAGCCTGCATGGACTACGTCAAGGAGCGGGTCACCTTTGGCAAACCCCTGAGCAAGCACCAGGTCATCCGTCACAAGCTCGCCGAGATGGCGACCCGCGTCGAGGTGGCCCGCGAATACAGCTACCGCGTTGCCGCCCGCATGCAGGCCGGCAAGCCTGCCATCAACGAGGTGTGCATGGCCAAGAACTTTGCGACCGACGTGGCCGACTATGTGACCCACGAGGCCGTGCAGATCTTCGGCGGCATGGGCTATATGCGCGAATCGGTGGTCGAGCGCCTCTACCGCGACAACCGCATCCTGTCGATTGGCGGGGGCACGCACGAGATCATGAACGAGATCATCTCCAAGCAGATGGGGCTGTGACGCGCCACCCATGTGAGCCCAGGCAGATGCCGTGTGGGCGACCGCAACGGCGCCTGCACCGGCACAACGATTGAGGGGAAGGCTCTGGCCGCGATCAGCGGGCAGAGACGCTTGAGGCCTCGCCTTTGGGCGGGGCCTTTTTTTGTGTGAAGACCAGGTCAGCGCCGATGCTGCGGCAAGGGCCGCGCGGCCAGGTAGGCTCCGCCCGACACCAGCACCATGCCGCCGATCAGCCACAGTGTCAGTGGCTCATCGAGCAGCGGCACGGCCCCCAGGCCCACCACCACCGGCACGATGGCGACGATGGCTCCGGTGCGCTCCGGCCCCAGGATGGCAATGGCCCGCAGGAACAGCAGCATCGCCACAATGGTCGTGATCACCCCCTGGTACACCGCCTGCAAGGCGAGCATGGACCAGGGTGCCGCTGCCAGGTTCTTGGGCAGCCACAGCAGGTAGATCGGGATGTAAACCAAGGCAGAAGCCACCGCCAGAAAGCGGGTCAGCACCCACACATCGAACACCCACTTGCGAACCATCACGCTGTAGGTGGCCCAGGCCAGCGAGGCGCACACCAGCAGCATGTCGCCTTGCAGTGTGCTGGCGTTCGCAGGCTGGCTGCCCAGCAGCTGCGGGCCCGCCACGCAGGTCACGCCCAGCGCAATGGCCAGCAACCCCCACACACGTTCGCGGACCGGGCGGGTGCCCAGAATCCACCACGCCAGCATCGTGATGATGAAAGGCTGCAGTCCTGACAGCAGCACCCCGCCGTGGGCGGCTGGTGCGCGGGCGAGGCCCGCGTACACCAGAATCAGAAACAGAAAACCGCCTGTCAGCGCCAGGCCCCACAGGCGTGGGTTGCGCCAGGTGCCGGGTGGCAGCTTCCCGCAAAACGGCAGCAGTACCACGGCGGCCGTGCCCTGGCGCAGTGCCACCACGTCCCAACTGGTCAGGGCATGCTGGCCAGCCAGGCGAGCCAGCAGCATGAAGCCGGCCCAGATCAGGACCGTGGCCACAGCGGCCACATAGCCCTGCAGTGCAGAGGCGCGCGAAACGCTCACATGTTGCCGTGTGCGACCGCCACGGCCGTCATGTTCACGATGCGCCGCACCGTGGCCGCCGGGTTGAGGATGTGCACTGGGGCGGCCGCACCCAACAGGATCGGGCCCACCGTGATGCCGTTGCCACCCGTCATCTTGAGCACGTTGAACAGGATGTTGGCCGCATCCAGGTTCGGGCAGATGAGGATGTTGGCCGTGCCGTCGAGTGTGGACTCGGGCAACAGCTTGGCGCGCACCGCCTCGCTCAAGGCCGCGTCACCCTGCATTTCGCCATCGGCGGGAATGTGCGGCATGCGGGCCACGAAGAGGTCGCGGGCCTTGCGCATCTTGCGTGCCGAGGGGCGGCTGCTGGAGCCGAACATCGAGTGCGACAGGAAGGCCACGCGTGGCGGCAGGCCAAAGCGCTGCACCTCGGCCACCGCCATGACGGCGATGTCGGCGAGTTGCTCGGCCGTCGGGTCTTCGTTGACGAAGGTGTCGGCGATGAACAGGTTGTGGTTGTCGAGGATCAGCGCGTTCAAGGCGGCCAGGCCTTGTGCATCCTGGCGCACGCCGATCACGTCGCGGATGTGCTCCAGGTGGAAGTCGTAACGGCCGATGACCCCGCAGATCATGCCGTCGGCATCGCCCATCTTCACCAGCAGCGTGGCGATCAGCGAATTGGAGCGTCGCACCACCACCTTGGCCAGGTCGGGCGAGATGCCGTCGCGGGCCTTGATCTTGTGATACGCCTCGTAGTATTTCTTGAAGCGCTCGTCCTTGGCCGGGTTGACGATTTCGCAGTTCACACCTGGCTCCAGGCGCAGACCGGCGCGCTCGATGCGCTTGAGGATCACATCGGGACGACCCACCAGGATCGGATGGGCAATGCCCTCGTCAATCGCCACCTGGGCGGCGCGCAGCACCCGCTCGTCTTCTCCCTCGGCATAGGCAATGCGCTTGGGAGCGGCCTTGGCGCCCATGAACACCGGGCGCATGAACAGCCCCGTGTTGGTCACGAACTGCGTCAGCGAATCGCGGTAGGCCTTCA
>CAYOJR010000215.1:0-2860 GCA_964404335.1 uncultured Aquabacterium sp. | reverse complement strand
GCCACTCCCACGCGGGAACACTGATGTTCGCCAACGCCGCTTCCGTGGTCACTCAGCTGGTTGCGCGCGTCTTGATGTTTGGCGTTTTACCTGCGGCCAGCTCGTCCACCGGGCGCCGCCTCAAGTCTCAATTGAACTTCACCGGTTTGGGTGCTTCCAGCAAGCTGGTGGGTATTCCGGCCCATCGTGACCGGTGATTCCGGTGGATCGTGACCGTCGATTCTGGTTCATCGTGACCGACCGTTCTGGTCGAACGTGACCGATTTTTGCACCTGACCGGAATCTCGGTCACGATGCCGGAATCACCGGTCACGATGCCAGCACGGCGTCGTATGCCACCGTGATGGTGTTGCGCAAGTTGTCTCACCCAGTGCAGGTAGCCTGCCCAGTTTTTGCTGGAGCCGGCATGCCTGCACCAAGGATTCACATGCGCAAGATCAAGGACGTTCTGCGTCTCAAACTCGATGCTCGGCTCTCGCACGAGCGTATCGCCGCTGCCCTGGGCATCTCCAAAGGCGTGGTCACCAAGTACGTCGGCCTGGCCTCGGTCGCAGGCCTGGATTGGCCATCCATCCAGCCCCTGGACGAGACAGCTCTGCAGCATCGCCTGCTGGCACCGCCGCCGCGGCCTCAGCACTTCGTTCACCCCGACTACGCCCTGATTCACAAAGAACTGCGCCGCAAGGGCATGACGCTCATGCTCCTGTGGGAGGAGCACACCCAGCAGCACCTGGACGGTCATACGCACTCCTACTCGCAGTTCTGCGAGAACTACCGCCGCTACGCCAAGACACTCAAGCGTTCGATGCGCCAGACCCACCGCGCAGGCGAGAAGCTATTCATCGACTTTGCAGGCCCTACGATCGAGTTGGTGGGTGGCAGCCGTGCCCACATCTTTGTGGCCGCTCTGGGCGCTTCGAGCTACACCTTTGCGTGTGCCACACCGCGCGAGACCATGGCCGACTGGCTTGATGGCTGCGCCCGCGCCCTGACATTCATCGGTGGGGTGCCCCAGCTCATCGTGCCGGACAACCCCAAAGCCCTGATTGCCAACCCCAACCGCTATGAGCCTCGCGCCAACGAGACGGTGGAGGACTTCGCTCGCCACTACGGCACCTCGATGCTGCCGGCGCGCCCCTATCACCCGCAGGACAAGGCCAAGGTCGAGTCTGCTGTGCAAGTTGTCGAGCGTTGGATCCTGATGCGACTGCGCCACCAGCGCTTTGCGAGCGTGGACGATGTCAACGAGGCCATCGCGCCGCTGCTCGAGCAGCTCAACAACAAAGCATTCCAGCGGTTGCCTGGCAGCCGTGCCAGCACGTTTGCAGAGCTGGATGCACCGGCGCTGCAAGCCTTACCCCAGCAGCCCTGGGAGTTCGCCACCTACAAGACCGTGCGCGTGCACATCGATCATCACGTCGAGATCGAGGGACATCGCTACAGCGTGCCGCAGTCCTTGGTCGGGCTGGTCCTGGAGGCACGCATCACGACGCGCAGCGTGGAGATCGTCCACCGTGGCCAGCGTGTGGCCGCTCATCTGCGCTGTGCGCACAAGGGAGGCTTCACCACCGTGGCAGAGCACATGTCGGCAGCGCACCGCGCACATCGGGAGTGGACCCCTGAACGCCTGATTCACTGGGGCGGCAGCATTGGCGTGGCCTGTGCCAGCACCGTCCAGCGTCTGCTGGAGGAGCGACGCCATCCCGAGCATGGCTACCGCGCATGCCTGGGGCTGCTGTCACTGGCCAAGAAGTACGGCAAGCCCCGACTGGAAGCCGCTTGCCTCATCGCCCTGGAGCTTGGCACCGTCAAGTACAGGCACGTCAGCGACATCCTGGCCAACGGCCGGGATCAGGTGCCCGCCACGACCGCCACCGATTGGACCAGCCCGCACCACGCCCACGTCCGTGGGCCCGGTTACTACCAGTGAACAGACAGGATCCCACCATGATGATGAACACGACTTTGAACCAGCTGCGTGAGCTCAGGTTGATGGGCATGCTCACAGCCCTTGATGAGCAACTGACGCACGCCGGCATGAGCGCTGTCAGCTTTGAAGAACGCATGGCCCTGATCGTCGAGCGCGAGCTCCATTGGCGCCACGACAAGCGGCGTGCACGCCTGCTCAAAGAGGCAAAGCTGAAGTACCCCCAAGCCGCCATTGAAGACATTGATACACGAGCTGGACGCGGCCTGGATCGCAAGGCCATCATGAGTCTGGCCTTGGGCGACTGGATCGACAGCGGCCACAGCGTGCTGATCACCGGCCCCACCGGGGCGGGCAAATCCTGGCTGGCCTGTGCGCTGGCTCAGCATGCCTGTCGGCGTGGGCGTTCAGCCTTCTACCAACGGGTGCCACGTCTGAGCGAAGAGCTGCGCATCCGTCACGGCAATGGCACCTTTGGCAAGTGGCTCATCCAGTTGGCCAAGACCGATGTCCTGTTGCTGGACGACTGGGGCATGGCCGGGCTGGACAACCAGGCCCGCGCTGACTTGCTGGAGATCATCGACGACCGAGCGGCCAGCAAGGCCACCATCATCACCAGTCAGCTACCCATTGAACACTGGCACGCCTGGGTCGGTGACGCGACGATTGCCGACGCCATTCTGGATCGCCTGATGCAGCGAAACCACCGCTTCACTCTGACCGGTGAGTCACTTCGACAAAAGCCCAAACCCAACAGAAAGGAGCCCGACACAGACCCATCGTGACCGACACCCCTACAATTTGAACGCGCAACACCTCACACGGTGCAACTGGTCACGATGGACCGGAATCGTCGGTCACGTTCGCCAGAATACGCACCTTCACCAGGTGTGGTGACATCTCGGCAAGCTTCACCCATTCACGGTTGGCCCG
>CAYOJR010000214.1:0-2865 GCA_964404335.1 uncultured Aquabacterium sp. | reverse complement strand
CAGGGACCTACGGATTAACAGTCCGGCGCTCTACCGACTGAGCTATCGGGGATCAGGTTGATGTTCGCAAGGCGTCAATCAACCGAGAACGAAACTATAGCATGTTTTGCTTGGAAGCCTCAACCGCTTGTCGTTTCTCATCAACGTGCAGGCCTCAGAAATCAATCTGTGCCGATGCGGTGATGGTGCGCTCAGGTATCTGGAAGAGATAGGTGTGGCCACCAAACATCGAAGGGGCTTCACGCCAGGCGCGTTTGTTGAAAGCATTGACCACGCCCAGACGCCAAGTGATGCTGCGCTGGTCCGACAAGGGTTGAACAGTCCGCACGCCCAGGTCCACACGCGTCCAGGAGGGCAGCCGAATGGTGTTGGCGGAGTCCACCCAGCGCTGGCCTTCATGCACGACATCGGCTTGAATGGTCGTGGCCCAGGGTGCGTGGAAGTTGTAGCTGCCAGAGAGTTTGAGCGCGCGTTCCGGCACGTTCACCGGATTCTTGCCACTCACGCCATCGATCTGGCTGCCCCGGCGTTCCGCGTCGATGAACATGACACTGCCACCCAGCCCCCAGGCGCCCATGCGTCCCTGCCAGAAGGCTTCGGCCCCACGGTGACGGGCATCGCCGTCGAGTTGGTAGGTGTTGCCGACCGTGTCCGCTTGGGGGCGGCGGATTTCAAACAGATTGGCACCCCACTGCGCACTCGCGTGTGCGTTGGCGTATTGGCCCTTCACGCCAAGCTCGGTCTGGCGGCTCTTGAGGGCCGGCAGAATCTGACCGGCGTTGTCCGGAGGGCTCGACAGGCGTCGCGGGGCCGCCTTGGTCTCCATCCCTTCGCCCCAGCTGACATAAGCCTGGGTTTTGGGCGCAAACGTCCAACCCAAGGCGGCCCAAGGCGTGTTCAGCGTTTGCTCGATGCGGATGTCCTTGTCGCCGTCGGTCTCCACGCTGTGGCGATTCAGGCGGGTGTGACGCAGACCCAGCCAGGCTGTCCAGTTGGAGGCCAGTTGAATGGTGTCCTGAACCGACAGCTCCGTGGTGCGCTCCCAGCGGTTGGGGCTCGCATCGTTCATGGTGGGATTGGCAGGCTGTGGCGCGTACGGGGCGGACAGGTTCATTTCCCCGGAATAGTTGTACGCCTGCGGCTTCAGGTCGGTGCTGTAGAGCGATCGCAGCACCTCCAGGCGCAGCTCATGGCGCATACCAGCCAGGGTGACGGAGCCACTCAGTTCACCCTTCAGCGACCGCGTCAGACGCTTCTCGTTTTCTGAGCGATAGTCGTAGAGATCAAACGTACCGTCGTCTTTGAAGTTGTAGTAGTACTCGTCATCGTCGTCGTCCGTAGGGTCCATATAGTCAGTCCACCCAAACGGAAACGCCATGCGGTCATTGGCGCGCAGGTGTTGCTCTCCATACGTCACCATCGACTTCCAGTCGCTGTTGAGTTCCTGTGTCCAGCGCACGGTGCCGGTCGTGCCGGTCATTTCGACCGGTTGCGACCAGGGTTGGTTGTTCAGATTCAGATTGCGGCTGTACGCACGCGCCGAGGGCAGGGCGTTGCCCAGCAAGCTCATGCCGGCCAGGCTGGGCTGGCTGTTGTAGCTGTGCTCAATTTCGGCCTCAATGAGCGTGCCGGGGGTCACGCGCCAATCTCCCGCCACGGCCAACAAGCGGCTGTGGCCCTCGGTGTTGTCGAAATGCGTGTTCAGCTTGGCCACTGCGGCGTTCACACGCAGCCCATACTCGCCTTGTTGACCAAAGCGGTCCCCCACGTCGAGTTGAGTGCGGGCTTCACCGGCGTTGTCAATGGAGATGCCTGCGCTGCGCACGCGCCCGTCCGGGCGCTTCACCAGCAGGTTCACCAGACCGCCTGGCGCGCTGACACCCGATTGCAGTCCGCTGGTCCCCTTGAGCACTTCCAGACTGGCCTTGTTCTCCAGCGGGAAGCGCGTTTCGGCGCTGACCGGCAAACCTTCACGGCGATAGTTGTAGCCGTTGTCCAGCGTGAAGCCGCGCACTGAAAGGTAGTCCCAGTAGCCCACAGAGTTGTACGAATCCGTCACGCTCGCATCCAGCTTGGTCAGGTCGGCCAGACGTGTCACTTGTGCATCCTTCAGGCTTTCCTCGCTGAAGGTTTGCGCCTGAACGGGTTGTTGCCACGCCGGGCCGTCACCCAGCCCGGCGATGCTGGCCTTGGCCTGGCGTTTGGACGAAGCGCTCACGCCCACGGTGGGCAGGGTGGAAGCTTCATCGGGCGCGCTTTGCGCCTGGGCACTTAGGCTGACGCACAGCCCGCAGACGGCCACGGCCAAAGGCGTCAAGGCCAGACGGCGATGGGGGAGGGGGGAAGAAAAACGACGCATTCTGTACAGCTCCATGGCAAAGACAGATGAGGCGTCTCGGTGGGGCTGCAGCGAACGCAGACACACCTCGGGCGGTGTGTCCGTGAAGGGCTTGCGCTTCCCTACGCGAGGATGACCTCGTTCAGGTTCAAAGGGACTCTCTCAGCGTGTACCGATCGGGAGATCGGCAACGCACCCCTAGCGAAGGCCGCATTCTATGCTCTGTCGAGCCGCGATGCGTGCAAGTGTGGTCAAAAGGAGGGCTATACACCCAGGCGCTGGTGCAGCAATGGGCTTGTCGTGGTGTAGAGCAGGTGCTGTGGCGCGTCCGGATTCAGTGCTGCCGAGGCTGCGTGGGCAGCCAGCGTGGCTTCATGAAAACCACACAGCAGCAGGCGCTTCTTGCCAGGGTAGGTGTTGATGTCACCCACGGCATAGATGCCGGGCGTGCTGCTCTCAAAGGTGGCCGCAGACACGCTCACCTGCTTGCGCTCCAGATTCATGCCCCACTGACTCACCGGGCCGAG
>CAYOJR010000213.1:0-2877 GCA_964404335.1 uncultured Aquabacterium sp. | reverse complement strand
TCGAAGCCACTGCGAGGCGGCTGCGCGAGGAAGTGGGCCGCAGCTGCCACCGGAAAGGGCTTGCCCAGCAGCACCTCGCTGCGCGGTCGCTGCTCGGCCAGCAGTTGCAGGTAAGGCAGGTTGAACACCATCTGCCGCTCGGTGCCCAACAGGGTGGACAACTCGTCGAGCAGGGGCAGGCTGGGCAAGGATTTGTTGACCAGGCGCAGGGCCAGGGCCGCATCGAGGTTGGCGCGCACCTGGCGGGCATTGGCGTGCAGTTGCGCACGGTCGAGCACCAGCGTGGGCTGGGTGAGCCCGGCTTGGCGCAGCGCACGGCTCAGGGCCTGAAAGCGTGCGGCATGGGGCGCCCCGGCCTCCTGTGGGCGCACAGCCCAGACCGCTGCGCCGCTCCCCAGGGCAGCAGCGCCCAGCCAGCGTCGGCGTGTCCAGTTCGGCATAGATGGGTCCTCAGGTGATGCCGAACACCTGGCGCAGGTGGGCATTGAGCAAGCGGCCCTGCGGGTCGAAGCGCTGGCGCACAGCGGCGAAATCGGCCCAGCGGGGGTAGAGCGGAGCCAGGTCGGCGGCGCCCAGGCGGTGCAGCTTGCCCCAGTGGGGGCGCCCCTGGTGCGCGCGGAAGATCGGCGTGAAGTCGTCGATCAGATAGGTCCAGGCCTCGTCGGCGGCGGTGTGCACCGCGATCGAGCAGCTGTCTCGGCCATGGAAGGGACTGAGCCAGGCGCCATCGCCCCGGACAAAGCGGAACTCGAGCGGAAAGAAGGCCTCGTTGTGCTGCTCCAGCCGGTCGAGCACCGCACGCAGACAGGCCAGCCCCCGCTCGCGCGGCACATGCCACTCGGTTTCCTGAAAGCGGGTGGAGCGCACCGAGGACAGCAGGCGATGGGAGCGGTGGCGGGCCGATTCGGTCATCTCGGGATCGATGGCCTGCCGGGCCACCCAGCGGCGCAGGCGCGGGAAGCGGCCCAGCCAGTCGCGCAGCTGCTTGAGGTCGCTGAGCACGTCCTCGTCGGCCGAGTTGGGCAGACTCAGGTCCGTGCCCGGGTAGGGGTCCAGACGGATGCAGGCAGCGTAACCGGTGAAGGGCAACACAAAGAACTCGAAATGCCGGTGGCGCCGCGCCAGGTCAGGCGCCTCGGCCAGCACCTGCTCGACTGGCATCAGCCAGACGTGGCGCTCCAGGTGGTAGGCGGGCACGACACGCAGGGTGACGCGGGTCACCAGGCCCAGGCTGCCCAGCGAGACGCGGGCGGCCGCCAGCAGGTCCGGATCGCGGCGGGCGTCGATCTCGACGATCTCCCCGTCCGGCCGCACCAGGCGCATCGCCACGACCTCGTCGTGCAGGGCCGGCAAGGTCGCCCCGGTGCCGTGGGTGCCGGTGGCGATGGCCCCAGCCAGGGTCTGCACGTCCACATCGGGCTGGTTGCGCAGGGCCAGGCCCTGGGCGTCGAGGGCCCGCGCCAGGGCACCGATGCGGGTGCCGGCATGGGCGGTGACGGTCATCGAGGACCGGTCGATCGAGACGACGCCGTGAAGACGGTCGAGCGACACCAGGGTCTGGTCGGTGGGCACCAGCGCAGTGAAGGAGTGGCCGGCGCCGACCGCACGCACCTCGCCGCGCGTTTGACGCAGGAATTGCTGCACCTCGGCCTCGTTGGCGGGCGTGGCCCAGGTGGCCGGTGTGGCCTGCTGCAGGCCCGACCAGTTCTGCCAGCGGCGCGCCGCAGCGGGCGCACGCGGGGGCGTCTGCGCATGGGCCTCGCTGGTCAACCATGGCGCCAGGGTCCCGCCCCGTAAGGCGTCGACGAGGCCCAGTGCAGCGGCGCCACCGAGCAACTGTCGGCGATTCAGGTGAGGTCGGCTCATCGGGGTGTGCTCATGAAGGTGATCAGGTCCTGCAACTCGGCATCGCTGCAATCGGGGCACAGCCCCATGGCGGGCATGCCGCGCAGGCCCTCGCGGGTGTGGGCCAGCAGCACGTCCGGGCCTTGTTGCAGGCGCGCCTGCCACGACGGGGCATGGCCTGTCAGCGGTGCGGCGCTGCGCACGCCGTGGCAGGCCAGGCAGCTGCGCTCGTACAGGGCGGCCAGCTCAGGCCGGACCGGGCGCAGCCGCTCGGCGGCCAGCACATCGGCATCGGTGGGCGGCACGGGGGCCGGCTCACCGCAACCGCTCAGGCCCACAAACCAGGCCAAAGCCCCAATGGCCCACCCACCCATCCATCGTCTTGGCAGGGGCCGATGCCCCTGCGCGGTACTGCATGACTTCACCAACGCACTCCTGCCTCTCAGTCCACACGGAAGGTGCGGCTCACGCCCGTGTACGGGGTGATCGCCCTCGTCCAGCCGTTCTTCCAGTGCCCGTCGTGACGCAGCCGATAGCTGCCCGCGGGCGTGCCCGAAGGGATGCGCCACACCACATCCACCACCGAATAGGCGATCCCCTCACGGCGCCACTGGTAGCTGGTCTCCCAGTCCCAATCCTGGGCCACGGCCACCCATTGCCCGTCCTGCCAGCGCTCGACCCGCAGGAAGCTGTCCTGGGTCTTGAGGTGGTTCTTGGGGTGGCCGCTGCGGAAACTCGCCTTCACCACCTGCCCCGACTGATAGGCCGGCTGGGCGTCCTGCAGCACCTTGCCAAAGCTCTCTCTCAGCGGTTTGTCATCGAAAGCCACGCCCGGTCGCGTCAGGCGCAGCGCCGAGGTCCGGTCACGCGGCGGCAGGCCCGGCTCCACGGCTGCGCCACTGACCATGGCCTGCGTCAGGTGCGCCACGGTCTGCTGGACGGCGCCGAGCGCCCAGGGGCCAAACTCGTTGGAGGCACCTTCATAGTGCTGCATCTCGAACTCTTCGCGGGTGGTCAGGTAGCCGGCGTAGC
>CAYOJR010000212.1:0-2955 GCA_964404335.1 uncultured Aquabacterium sp. | reverse complement strand
AAATTTGGAGCGGGATAAGAGGCTCGAACTCTCGACCTATACCTTGGCAAGGTATCGCTCTACCAACTGAGCTAATCCCGCATGTTGCGCGCTATCAGAACAAGTCTGCCAGCTTGCAGCCTTCGCTTTAACAGATGCTCTAGCGTTGCCGCTTGCTTTGCTGCCTTGATCACGTTTGGCGCGTGATCAGCGAAGAACTCAACTATAGCGCGTTTTTCACCTTTTCGTCAACGGCGCCCAAACTTTTTCAATGCTTGAGCAGGTCGTTGCTGGCAGGCGACGCAGGCGCAGCACCGGCCGCTTCCGGCTTGGCTTCGACCTTGGTCTCCTCGTCCGACAACGCCTCGGGCTGACGCACCAGCGCCACTTCCAGCACCTTGTCGACCCATTTGACCGGCACGATCTCGATCTGGCTCTTGACGTTCTCAGGGATGTCGGCGAGGTCCTTGACGTTCTCCTCCGGGATCAGCACCGTCTTGATGCCACCACGGTGGGCCGCCAGCAACTTCTCCTTCAAACCACCGATGGCGGTGACCTCACCACGCAGGGTGATCTCACCCGTCATGGCCACGTCAGCACGCACCGGGATGCCCGTCAGGGCCGACACAAAGGCGGTCGTCATGGCCGCACCTGCAGACGGACCGTCCTTGGGCGTGGCCCCATCGGGCACGTGGATGTGGATGTCGCGCTTCTCAAACAGCTCGTCCTTGATGCCCAGACGACGGGCGCGTGAACGCACGACCGAACGCGCTGCCTCGACCGACTCCTTCATCACGTCGCCCAGTTGACCGGTGCGGATGATGTTGCCCTTGCCGGGCATGACGGCGGCTTCGATGGTCAGCAGGTCACCGCCCACCTCGGTCCAGGCCAGGCCCACGACCTGACCGACCTGGTCTTCCTTGGTCGCCTCGCCGTAGCTGAACTTGCGCACGCCCAGGAAGTCGTTGAGGTTCTCGTCAGTCACCACCACCTTGTCGGTGTGCTGCTTGAGCGCAAAGCCCTTGACCACCTTGCGGCAGATCTTGGAGACCTCGCGTTCCAGAGAACGCACGCCCGCTTCACGGGTGTAGTAGCGGATGATGCCGCGAATGGCACTTTCGGCCACTTCCAGTTCACCGTCCTTCACACCGTTGTTCTTGATCTGCTTGGGCAGCAGATATGTCTGAACGATGTGCACCTTCTCGTCTTCGGTGTAGCCAGCCAGGCGAATCACTTCCATCCGGTCCAGCAGCGCTGGCGGGATGTTCAGCGAGTTCGACGTGGCGACGAACATCACATCGGACAGGTCGAAATCGACCTCAATGTAGTGGTCACCGAAGGTGTGGTTCTGTTCGGGGTCGAGCACCTCCAGCAGCGCCGAAGACGGGTCGCCACGGAAGTCCATGCCCAGCTTGTCGATCTCGTCGAGCAGGAACAGCGGGTTGCGCACGCCAACCTTGCTCAGGCTCTGCAGCACCTTGCCCGGCATGGAGCCGATGTAGGTGCGGCGGTGACCCCGGATCTCGGCCTCGTCACGCACGCCACCCAGGGCCATGCGCACGAACTTGCGACCGGTCGCACGAGCGATCGACTGTCCCAGCGAGGTCTTGCCGACGCCCGGAGGGCCGACCAGACACAGGATGGGCGCCTTGACCTTGTCCACGCGCTGTTGCACGGCAAGGTATTCGAGGATGCGTTCCTTGACCTTGTCGAGGCCGTAGTGCTCTTCGTTGAGCACGTGCTCGGCATTGGCCAGGTCGTGCTTGACCTTGGACTTCTTGCTCCAGGGCAGGTTGCACAAGGTCTCGATGTAGTTGCGCACCACAGTGGCTTCGGCCGACATGGGCGACATCAGGCGCAGCTTCTTGAGCTCGGCATCGGCCTTCTTGCGCGCTTCCTTGGGCATGCGGGCGGCTTCAACCTTCTTGACCAGCTCTTCGTAGTCGGCGCCCTCTTCGCCCTCGCCCAGCTCCTTCTGGATGGCCTTGACCTGCTCGTTCAGGTAGTACTCGCGCTGCGACTTCTCCATCTGGCGCTTGACGCGCCCACGGATGCGCTTTTCGACCTGCAGGATGTCGACCTCATGCTCCAGCTGCTCCAGCAGTTTTTCCAGGCGCTGAGAGACCGAGCACAGGTCGAGCACCGACTGTTTGGCTTCGAGCTTGAGTGGCAAGTGGGCGGCGATGGTGTCGGCCAGACGACCGGCGTCGTCGATGCCTGAGATCGAGGTGAGGATCTCGGGCGGGATCTTCTTGTTGAGCTTGACGTACTGGTCAAACTGCTGCGTGACCGCACGACGCAGGGCTTCCACCTCGGGGGTGACGTCACCCTCGGGCTGGATGGGCTCCACTTCGGCCATGAAGAACTCGCCACTGTCGTCGATCGACTTGGTGTTGGCGCGCTGCACGCCTTCGACCAGCACCTTGACGGTGCCGTCGGGCAGCTTCAGCAGTTGCAGGATGCTGGACACGCAGCCGATGTCGAACATGTCGTCCGACTTGGGTTCGTCCTTGCCGGCGGCTTTCTGGGCCACCAGCATGATCTGACGGCCAGCTTCCATCGCGGCTTCGAGGGCCTTGATGGACTTGGGGCGCCCCACAAACAGCGGGATCACCATGTGCGGGAAGACCACGACATCGCGCAGCGGCAACAGCGGCAGCGTGATGGGGTCCGAGGGAAGAATGGGGTGTCCAGACATATAGGGCTCACTTTCTCTGATGCCCACGTGGGGCCTCATCGATAAAACACAAGGGCACCGCGAAAACCAGTTTCACAGGTTTTCAGCGATGCCCCACAGAGCGCGCCGCAGCACGCTCAGGCACTGGCCTTGGCCTGTTCCCGGTACACCAACAAAGGCTTGGCGTTCTCTTCGATCGTTGATTCGTCCAGAACCACCTTCTGCACGCCTTCCTGGGCGGGCAATTCGAACATCGTGTCCAGCAGCGACTCTTCCAGGATGGAGCGCAAACCGCGCGC
>CAYOJR010000211.1:0-2991 GCA_964404335.1 uncultured Aquabacterium sp. | reverse complement strand
ACGGCATTGAGCTGGCCCCGCTGCTGGAGAAGCGCACCACCGGCCTGCGCAAGCCCGAGACGGCGCCCAAGGTTCGCAAGAACACCGAAAAGGAATTCCCGGAGGGCATCCCTGGCTACGGCGCCGACGCGCTGCGCTTCACCTTTGCCGCACTCGCCAGCCTGGGCCGCAGCATCAACTTCGACAGCAAGCGCTGCGAGGGCTACCGGAACTTCTGCAACAAGCTGTGGAACGCCACCAAGTTTGTGCTGATGAACACCGAAGGCCAGGACTGCGGCCTGAACCTCGACAAGCAACCCGGCCAGTGCGCCGCCACGGGTTACCTGGACTTCAGCCCGGCTGACCGCTGGATCGTGTCCGAACTGCAGCGCGTGGAAGCCGCCGTCGAACAAGGCTTCACCGAGTTCCGCCTCGACAACGTCGCCAACGCCATCTACCAGTTCGTGTGGGACGAGTACTGCGACTGGTACATCGAGATCGCCAAGGCCCAGCTCAATGCCGCCAAAGACACAGGCAATGACGCCGCCGCCCGTGCCACCCGCCGCACCCTGATCCGCGTGCTGGAAACCGTGCTGCGCCTGCTGCACCCCATCACGCCCTTCATCACCGAAGAACTGTGGCAAGTGGTCGCCCCGGTCGCCGGCCGCATGGCTGCGGATTCGGACGACACCATCGTGGTCGCGCCCTACCCGCAAGCTGACCTGAGCAAAGTCTGTGCTGAATCGGACGCCTGGATGGCCAAGCTCAAAGCCATCGTCGGCACCACCCGTAACCTGCGCAGCGAGATGAACCTCTCGCCCGCCGAGCGCATGCCGCTGCTGGTCACGGGTGACGCCGAGTTCATCACCCAAGCGGCACCGGTACTCAAGGCGCTCGGCAAGCTCAGCGAGGTCAAGCTGCTGGACGAAGCCGCCTTTGCCGAAGCCACCGCCCTGGCACCCGTCGCCGTGCAAGGTGACGCTCGACTGGCACTGCACGTTGAAATCGACGTAGCCGCCGAGAGGGAGCGCCTGACCAAGGAGATCAAGCGCCTGGAAGGCGAAATCGCCAAGGCCCAGGCCAAGCTCGGCAACGAGAGCTTCGTCGCCCGCGCCCCCGCCGCCGTGGTGGAGCAGGAAAAGCAGCGCATGGCTGACTTCGACGCCACGCTGGCGCGTGTGCAACAGCAGTTCAACCGCCTGGGTTGATACAGCCATCGAGCAATTTCAGAGGATTCCATCAGTGAGCATCACCAAAGCCATCTTCCCGGTCGCAGGCCTGGGCACCCGCTTTCTGCCCGCCACCAAAGCGCAGCCCAAGGAAATGCTGCCCGTCGTGGACAAGCCCCTGATCCAGTACGCCGTGGAAGAGGCCTACGACGCCGGCATCCGCGAGATGATCTTCGTGACCGGCCGACACAAGCGCGCCATCGAAGACCACTTCGACACGGCGTTCGAGTTGGAGCACGAACTGGCGCAAGCAGGCAAGAACGAATTGCTGGATCTGGTGCACTCCATCAAACCCGCTGACATGGAGTGCGTGTTCGTGCGTCAGCCCAAGAGCCTGGGCCTGGGGCACGCCGTGTTGTGTGGTGAACGCCTGGTGCGTGGCGAGCCCTTCGCCGTTCTGCTCGCTGACGACCTGATGGTGGGCGAGACCAGTGTTCTCAGGCAAATGGTCCAGCAGTTCGAAGCCTTGCAAGGTTCGATTCTGGCTGTGCAGGAAGTGCCTGCGGAGCACACCAAGCGCTATGGCATCGTGGCCGGCCAGATGCAGAGTGATCGCGTCATGGACGTGTCCCAGATCGTCGAGAAACCTGCACCTGAGGTCGCGCCCTCGCGACTGGGGGTTGCTGGACGCTACATCTTGACGCCTGACGTGTTCGAGCAGATTCGCCAACAGCCGCGCGGTGTGGGCAACGAGATCCAGTTGACCGATGGCATCGCAGGCCTCCTGCGCAACGAGAAGGTGTATGCCTATCGCTACGAAGGCAAGCGCTACGACTGCGGCAGCAAGGAAGGCTTCCTGGAAGCCAACGTCGAATTGGCCTTGCAGCACCCACAGGTGGGCGCGTGGTTCAAGCAGTACCTGCAGGCGTTACGACTGAACTGAGCACCGGGTACGCTGACCTACAGACTCATCCGACGAGTTATTGGCTACGGATGCTGGTCAGCGCGCTTTGAATTTGGGAGTGCAGACCAGGCAGATCGCGCCGGATCGTCTTCCAGACGATCTCAAGGTCTACCGTGTCATAACCATGTGAGACACGGTTTCGCATCGTATACATGACCTGCCAGGGAATCACGCTGTGCTGCGCAGCGAACACCGGGTCAACTCTTTGGATGTTGTTAGACGCCTCACCAATGATTTCGATGTTGCGGATGACGGCATCCTGCACCAATTCACTGCCCAGAAAGCTAGCCTCATCCAAATCTGCGGTGTACCGGTCAATGCGCTCTATCGCCTGCAGAATGTGCCCCAGGTAGTCGGGAACACGCAGCGTCTTGCTCATACCGGCACAGCCTCGGCCAGCACCAAGGTGCGAAACTTTTCTGGCAGCGCCCGTGGCGTGAGCACATCAACCGACACGCCAAGAAGGTGCTGCAGTTCAACCTGAATGGCGGCAACGTCCATCAGTGTTGTGTCAGGTGTCGGATCAATCAGGATATCAAGATCGCTGCTGTCAGTGTCCTGCCCACGCAGAACGGAGCCAAACACCCTCGCGTTCTGGGCGTGGTGGGACTCCACCACCCTCCGGATGGCCGCACGGTTTGATGCCAAGGCTTCAGAAGGCTTCATGCGTTTTCCTCCAACAGGTCTTGGTTGTACACCAAAATGGCAGGCAGATGAGCCGCCCGTCTTAAACATGGCAGCGCCCCGTTGTTCTACACGTATGCAGTAGGTCTTAACTATTGTTTGTGCGCGGCACCGCCGTGTGACCAACGGACAGAAGCCCCGCCACCTCCAACTGCATCATGATCATATTGACCAGCGAGGCGACCGACGGACGCC
>CAYOJR010000210.1:0-3014 GCA_964404335.1 uncultured Aquabacterium sp. | reverse complement strand
CCTTCATAGTGCTGCATCTCGAACTCTTCGCGGGTGGTCAGGTAGCCGGCGTAGCTGTTGGACAAGCCCGCCACCACCACCGTGTCCACCCCCTTGGCGGCCAGTTGCTGGCGCACCTGCGCGCGCAAGCGATGGCCCACCATCGTCGTCGGCTCGAAGGGCAGGCCGACGATGGCCAGCGCGCCGACCTGGATCACCTGGATGGGCAGCACCGAGGGCACCCAGTCCAGGGCCCCGGTGGGCAGCAGAGTGGGCTTGGGCGACTGGCAAGGGTCACTGACCACCGACGAGATGCCGAAGAACGCCGTCTGCACCAGGCCGCCCAACGGCGAGCTCGCAAAGGTCTGCAGGGCCGTGCCCAGTTGGGCGCTGGCCGTGGTCATGCCCTCGGTGATGCCAGGGATGTTGGACGGCCCGTTCTCGCCACCGGCGGCGAACGACACCCCTCGGGCCGCCGTGCACAGCACCGCGCCGCCGGGCTGACTGTAGGCGGGCGCCACGGCCAGGCCGGGCATCGTCACCCACTGGTGGCGCAGGTCCACCACCCCGGGCAGGACGCGACCGGGCGTGGTGTACAGCTCCCAGGCCTTGTGGAGCTGACGCTGGCCCGCTGCTTCGGCATTGGCGTACTCGTTGGGCGAGCCCTCGTAGCCCGGTGCCGAGTAGGCATTGCCATCGGTCGGCACCACATCGCCCTCATCGGCATTGGCAAAGGCCGCGACAAAGGTCTCGGAGGCACTGTAGTTGACCCCCTTGCGTCGCTCGAAGAACTGGGAGGCGTAGCCCTTGTTGTCGCCGCTGATGTGGGTGAACTTCAGGCTGAAGCTGGTCGGGTGGATCGCATACCAGTTCAGCATGCCGACCTCGCGCCCGTTGTCCTTGCGGAACTTCAGCACCGTCATGGTCTTGTTGGTGTCGTGCCCCAGAGCGGCCGCGTCGGGATTGGCGCGGAACGCTGGCAGCGAGCGATTGCGCGTGGCCCCCAACAGGCTGCCCTCCACCAGCTCGATGCTGCCCGGTGCCAGGTTGCGATGCGCGCGCTCGATGGCGGCCACGATGCCCGACACCGCCGCCTCGTAGCTCTGGGCGTCGTAACCGGCGCCGCTCTTGTCGGCCGCCGCCAGGATGTAGAGCGTGTGGTGCGCATGGCCGCCACTGCCAACGTGCGTGTGGGTGGCCGAGAGCATCACGTTCTCGTGGCGATACAACGTGCCGTAACGGCTCTGCAGTCGCTGGATGACGGCGAGCTTCAGGGACTCGTGGGCCGCACCCAGGTCCACGTTCACGAACACCGCACGCGGGCCGCCCTGCGCACCCTGCATGATGAAGGCACGGGCCCGCAAACGCTGGTGCAGGCCATTGACCTCCTGCTGCGCGGCATAGCCGAACATGCCTGTCTCGGCCGCCGGACCGGTGATGTCGTACACCCCCGTGCCGATCAGGAACTCACCGGCCCAGGCCGGCGCCGCCAAGAGGCCCGTCAGGGCCAAGGCGCAGACCGTGGCAACGGCACGCACACGACGACGCATGAAAGGCAGGAAAACAGGCATGGCAGCAGCTCCCGATGAATTGAACAGAGTCGCCATCTTCGATAGTTATTACTATCTACTCATCAGGGGATACCCGCAATAAAGGTCACACTCAAGGCTCATGCCAGAATTCCCGCATCGATACGGGGCCAAAAGATGCCAAGCACCCTTTCCACGACCCGTCCGTCCGCACCGGATCTGGACACCAAGACCCTGCCGCGCCAAGGCCGTGCGCAGGAGACCTTCGAGCGCATCCTGGCCATCACGGCCGATCTGCTGTCCGAGGTCGGCATCGAGCGCCTGTCCACCAACCTC
Source organism: uncultured Aquabacterium sp. (assembly GCA_964404335.1). Classification (GTDB taxonomy): domain Bacteria; phylum Pseudomonadota; class Gammaproteobacteria; order Burkholderiales; family Burkholderiaceae_C; genus Aquabacterium. Next base: position 1,170 of record CAYOJR010000210.1, on the reverse strand, counting down.
ATCTGTGAACGCGCCGGGCTCACCCCGCCCGCGCTGTACCGCTATTTTCCCAACAAGTACGCGGTGCTGCATGCCTTGGGGGAGCGCCTGATGGGGGTGCAAAACAGCTTGCTGGCCCAATGGGCCACGACCGAGACCCTGGCAGCGCCAGCCGCCGAATTTGAGCGACGGCTGATGGTGCTGTTCGCCGACACCCTGGCGCTGACCGAAGCGTTCGCGGGCGGGGTCTGGATCATGCGGGCCCTGCGCGCGGTGCCGGCCTTGTACGAGGTGCGGGTGGCCTCCCACCGCTACGTCTCGCAACTCATCGAGCAGGCCTTCCTGAGCGCGCACCCCGGTGTCGACCGCATCCAGCTTCAGACCTTCGCCCGTCTGGCGGTGGAGATGGGCTACGCCGTACAGGAGATGCTGACAGATGAGCCCGATCTGGATGCCCGCGTGGTCATCCAGCGCTACGCCGCCATGATCACCCGCGAGGTGATGGACCTGCGCCACCCGACCCGTTGAGCCAACGCGACAGACGAAGACAGACGAAAAAAAGCCCCGCAGAGCGGGGCTTTCGGACCAAGCCTGTGACCGATCAGGCCGCCAGACGCTGGGCCAGCTTGGCCTTGGTCGCGGGCATGGCGGCCGGCAGGTTGTGGGCCAGTTGGGTGAACAGCTCGTCGTGCAGCTTGAGCTCTTGCGTCCAGGCGGCGGTGTCGATGCCGATGACGGACTGGAACTGTTCCTTCGTGAAGTTCAGGCCATTCCAGTTGATGTCTTCGTAGGTGGGGCTGATGCCGAAGGCGTTTTCCACACCGTGGGCCTTGCCTTGCAGGCGGCCCACCATCCACTCCAGCACGCGCATGTTCTCGCTGTAGCCAGGCCAGACGAACTTGCCGTCGGCGCCCTTGCGGAACCAGTTCACGCAGTAGATCTGGGGCAGCTTGTGGCCGGCGGCCTGCAGCTTGGCGCCCAGGTTCAGCCAGTGCTGGAAGTAGTCGCTCATGTTGTAGCCCATGAAGGGCAGCATGGCGAACGGGTCACGACGCACCACGCCTTGCGCGCCGAAAGCGGCGGCGGTGGTTTCCGACCCCATGGTGGCGGCCATGTAGACGCCTTCGGTCCAGTCACGGGCCTCGGTCACCAGCGGCACGGTGGTCGAGCGACGGCCGCCGAAGATGAAGG
>CAYOJR010000209.1:0-3051 GCA_964404335.1 uncultured Aquabacterium sp. | reverse complement strand
GCTGGCGTGGCTGGCCTATGGCGGCAACCCGTGTGAGGTCGCATCAGCAGCGACGTCCTCGGCATCCTGGCCCACCATCCCCTGGTCCAACCTGGCGCTGGCACAGTTGCTGGGCGAAGGCGCCTCGGGTCACATCTACGCCGGCACCTGGCAGCGCACGCCATCAGACGCCCCCGAATCGATCGCGGTGAAGCTGTTCAAAGGTGCCCTGACCAGCGACGGCCTGCCCGATCAGGAAATGCATGCCTGCCTGACGGCGAGCACCCACCCGCATCTGATCCCGGTGCATGGCGTGCTGCACGGTCACCCCGAAGGTCGGCAAGGTTTGGTGATGCCGCAACTCGACGGGCAATGGCGTGCGCTGTCCGGCCCGCCCAGCCTCGCCAGCTGCACCCGCGATGTCTATGCGCCAGATGCGGCCTGGTCCAGCGACACCGCCTGGCGCCTGCTGCAAGGCATCGCATCGGCCACTGCGCACCTGCATGCGCGTGGTGTCCTGCACGGTGACCTGTATGCCCACAACATCCTGTGGCGCCCAGGGGGTGAGGCCCTGCTGGGGGACTTTGGCGCCGCTTCGCTCTTGCCGACAGGTTCTGCTCACCATGCCACCCGTCATGCTCTGCAAGGCCTGGACACCCTGGCGTTTGGCCACCTGCTCGAAGAGGTGCTGCAGCGGGTGGATGCCCACAGCGCCAGCGACCCGCGCATGGCCACGCTGCGTCAGTGGCAGGCCCTGTGCACCGATCCGGACGCGGCCAAGCGCCCGAGCATGAACGAGGTCAGCCAGGCCCTGTCGGGCCACTGACCCCGCCCTGCCAATGCGCCCGTGTCAGGAACGAGCGCGGCGACGGGTGACACCCGCCATCAAGACCAGTCCGGTTGCCAGCAACGCCCAGGTCGAAGGCTCCGGCACGGCCGCCGCCGACACCTTGAAGTTGTCAAAGCCATTGATCTCGCTGTTGCCTGGCCCAAAGCCATTGTGCGATTCGAGCACGATGCTCACACCCGTGACATCGGCCAGCACATTGCTCAGGTTCCCGCCCCAGGTGGCGGCATCCAGCGTGGTGGCATAGGTTTGCCAGGTGCCACCCGGTGCCTCACCGGCCGCCAGATCCACCGTCACCTGCCCCGCCGAACCGGTGAGGGTGACCTGCCCGAAATCGCCCCAGTCCGATGCCACGCCGCTGAGGTTGATGGCATCGAACGACAAGGTGCCGCCCAGGAACTGCGACCAATTGCCCAGCAACGAGGCGGGCAGGTGCAGCGACATGTTGTCAGCGTCGATGTCGGTTTGAGCCAGGTACCCTGCGGCCTCATGCGCCACCGTGCCATTGGTGCCCGTGATGCCTTGGGCATCGGTGTCGAAAGTCAGGCTGATGTTGGCGGCCTGAGCCCCACCTGCACAGGCAGCGCCCAGCACCACCACGCTCAACCAGTTACGCACTGTCATGTTCATGTCCTCCCGCTTGGTTCATGTCTCTGGCCGAGCGGCCAGTCATCGCACTGTAAGAGGGAAAATCGGACAAATCACGCGCCCGCTACAAACCGACACAGTTGCGTGCAGGCGGAGCGCACCACCTCCCGTGAACCAGGGGGCAAAGCCGCCTCAACCTGGGCGAACGCTCAAGCCCGCCGGGTCCATGTAGGACTGTCGGAACGACTCGAAGTCCAGGATGTCAGCCTCTTCCACCCGAGCCTGCTCGGCCAGCGACGTTTGCGCCAGCGTGTGCCAGATCCGCGCCTCGTCCGCGCTGAGAGGCCGACTCAGCAGCGACTGCTTCACCGCCTGAGACCGCGCCAAACCGAACGTGGCAAAGTCGCAGGCAGATTCGCGGGTCAGCGCTGCCAGCACCCGCGCAGAAGGCAAGGTGTCCGGTGCGGTGAAATCACGTCGCGCCTGTACCCAGGCGGCCTGATACATCTGCCCGCCTTGGGCCTGGTCCAGGGTCTCGGCCACTGCCATGCCTTCGTCCAGCAAGGTCAGACCCCAATCACGCAGGCTGATGGCCTGTCCGTCGCGCTGCAGCATCAGTCCAGGCTCACGCCCACGCGAGGCGACCAGCAACTGGTTGGCCTGCAAGGCACGGATCTCTTCGGGGCTGTCCGGAGGGCTGTCTGACAGCAGGGCATGCGTCAGGAACACGTCCAGCACCCGGGCGGTGTGCGTGTCGATGCCCACGTCCAGGAAGGGATTGAGGTCCATGCAACGCACCTCGACGTATTCGACGCCGCGCTCGCGCAGGGCGTGCAAGGGACGCTCGCCGCTGCGGATCACGCGCTTGGGACGGATGGTGCTGTAGAACTCGTTTTCGATCTGCAACAGGCTGGTCGCCAGCTGGCGGTAGCCGCCTTGCGCATCGCGGATGCCAATGGCCTCGTAGGGCGGGTATGGCACGGTCAGCGCTTCATGCAGCGAATTGGCATAGCCTTCCAGGTCGTTGTAGCTCACGCACAAGGCCGACTGCGCATCGCTCTGGTAGCCCAGACGGCCCATGCGCAAGGACGTGGCGTAAGGCAGGTACAGGGTCGCGTCGCTCATGGCCTCCAAGCCGTGTGGCTGGCCTGCGGCAAACGCCGAGTTGACCGCTGGGGAGGCCCCAAACAACACCAGCAACAAAAAGGAGTGGCGGCGGAAGTTGCGAATCAGTCCGAAGTAGTCGGCACTGCTGGCGCCAGGAAAGGACCAGTTGTAGTGGATGCCAGAAATCGTCTGCATCCGCGAGCCGTAGCGATGCGACAGCCCCAGGCGATACACGCGCTTGGCCTGGCCCACATTGGACGTGCCGTAGTAGCCGATCGGGATGTCGGCATCGGCGGGCAAGCGACCCGGCATGCTCGCGGCCCACATGCATTCGTCGCCCAGCGACTGGAGCACCACGCGATGGATGGTGGTGAGTTCGTTCAGGCAATCGTCCACGCGATCGTGCACACCCGTGACCAACTCCAGCTGCGATTCGCTGAAGTCGGTGGTGATGTGTGGATGGGTGAGGGCCGAACCGAGTGCCTGCGGATGAGGCGTGCGGGCCAGAGTGCCATCCGCCGACACGCGCA
>CAYOJR010000208.1:0-3107 GCA_964404335.1 uncultured Aquabacterium sp. | reverse complement strand
CAGCAGCGTGGTGACGCTGCGATCCCATTCGGTGATGATCCAGAGCTTCAGGTCGCGCGTGACCTGGTAGGACGAGAACAGACGATCCTCGCCGGACTTCAGCGCGGCGTCGTTCTGCCGCCGATCGTTGTCACTCAGGTCGCCCCAATCGCCATGAAGATGGCGGCGCAGGTACGGCGTGGGGTTGAGCCGGCCCTGTCGGACCAGCTCGTCGACGCCGGCGGTCATGACCACCTGCCCGGGCGAAAAGCGTGCTTGTGACGCGAGGTTGAGGACTGCGAGTGCCATGGTGGTTTCTCCTTCTGGAAGAAGGGGCCACGGCACCCCATCGGGGCAACGTGACCCCGGTGGGTGGATGAAAGCGACGGCGAACCGTCAGGGAACAGCGATCAGCGGATGGTCAGCACTTCGCCCCACGTGGGCGAGCCCAGCGTCAAGTCCCATGCACGAATGACCGGCACGAACTTGTCGGTGAGGATGCGCGTCTCGGCCACGGAGCCGTCGTCGCGTTCGGTGTATTCCGTCTGGAGCGTCTTCTCCTTGTGGGTATCACCTTTGACGACGAGCACGCGCCCGCTCTTGGACTTCACCACGCCGGAGATCGCGCCTGCGGCCAAGGCCAGGGCGAGATGCCAGTGCGACAAGGCCCGCGCGGGCGGACGCAGCGATTGCTGCGCGGCGCCCAGGTGGGTATCGAGCGCCGGCCAGAGTCCTTGCAGCCGGCCGACTTCATCGGCGAACTGCTCGGGCTCCATCGTCACGCGATAGAAGTGCTCCGGCTCGGCCGGGCTGGCAGGGACGGTGTACGGCAGGAACGGCCATTCGAGCGGCAGTTCCTCGGCTTCGGCGTCACCCTGTCCGATCAGCAGCAGCAGACCGCGCACGGCTTTGACCGACTCCGACGCCTGGTCGCGTTGACGAATCCTGCGACCGAAGATCACCACCTGCTTGAACTGCGTTTCCACCGCACGGTAGATGCGCAGGTCGGCGAAGTGGCGCGTCAGCCATCCGACCAGCTCGGCGTCGAGCACGTAGGACGGCACGATGAAGATCAGCACGCCGCCGTACTGCAGCAGCGGCAGCGCGCGCTGATAGAACAGCTTTTCCAGCCGCGCACGGCCCTGGCCCTGATAGCCGATGTTGCCGTTCACGTCCTTGCTCAGGTCGCCATACGGCGGGTTCAGCCACAGCAGCCCGAAGGACTGGCGCGAGATCAGCGTGTCCATCAGGTCACCGTGGATGCAGCGATCGACCAGTTGCCGTGCGTGGCGGGCACGCTCGGCGTCGTACTCGACGGCGAAGGCCTGGACCTGCTCGCGCCCGAGGGCGTGGGCGGCTTCGGCAATCGCCACGCCTTCGCCGGCGCAGGGATCGAGGATGGACATGGAGCCGGGAGACGGCGCCAGTGCGGACAAGGCCCGCTCCAGCGTCGGCTCGTCGGTGGGGAAGTAGCCGTTACGAATGAAGTTGCGCGCCAGGCGCGGAAACATGAGTGCCATGGATTTCTCCTGGTGATGGATGAGGGAAGGCGGGCACGCGCGGCGCGCATGCCCGTGGGGATGGCTCACGCCACACGCCGAAGCGGTGCGTTCGCGGCCAGTTCGTACTGCGTGGCGCCGAGGGTGCCGTTGCGGATCAGCTCGCCCAGCGCCTTCGTCAGCGCCGGGACATCGAGGGCCAGCCGATGGCCTTCCAGCGGCCCGAGGGCCAAGGGAAGACCGGTCAGCATCCGCCGTGTCTGCAACAGCTCCAGCACGGTGTCGCGCCAGTGGTCGAGCAGTGGCAGCGGGCAGGTGTCCTGCACCAGCGTCCACAGCCGGTCGAGCCGGTGAGCGGAATCCCTGGGCAGAAGCGCCAGCGCGCTGGCGTTGGCCTTGTCTGGCTTCACGCAGCGACGATCGAACAGCCACACATTCGTCAGCGAACCGAACAGCGTTCGCCGATAGGCGCGGGTGATGCGCTTTTCCAGGTTCTCGACGTTGCCGACGAAGACCGGGATGGATGCGCCCTGCTCGGTGATGACGTGGAACTGATCCAGCCCCTGTTCATCCCGGCCGAGGGTCAGGCGGGCGAGGAACTCCTGAACGGCGGTGTCGCGCGCCCAGATCGAGAGAAAGACGAGATTGCCCTGCTCGTCACCGACGCAACCGTCGGCCATGAGGTCGGGGCATTCGTCGATGCGGTACAGCGGTTTCGCGGAAGAAGGTGCAGGCATGGTGATGTCCTCTTGGAAAAGAAGGAGCAACCACAGCCCGCGGGGCCGTGCTCGCCCCGGTTGGGTGAAGGAAGATGCGTGCCGCTAGACAGCGCGTCCCGCGTGGAAGCGGTGAACCCGCTCGCGCCACTCGGAGCTTTGCACCGGCGCCATGTCGAGATAGCGCAGCGGGCACGAGTAGTAGTACGGATGCACGGACTCATCGAGGGACTTGTAGCCCCAATCGCCGCCCGAGCTTTCCAGCAGATGGCAGCCGATGTAGCAGACGGACTCACCGGCCGCGAGGCCCATGACGCCCGCCTGCCTGGCGGTGACGCGAACCACGGTCCACAGAACGTCGCCGTCCAGCGTGTGGTCGATGACTTCGCAGCAAGCGCGTTCGGACGCCTGCGGAGCGAGCAGCTCGCGTATCAACTGATCGCGCGTCTGACGAACGAAGGTCCAGCCCATGAGGGTCTCCTTGAAGAAAAGGCCGGAGCCCTCCCCGTCGGGGGAGAACCCCGGCGGGTGGCGGAATGCCGCGCAAGGCGGCGGATGGATCAGGCAGCTTTGAGGTGCCAGTCCTGGGACAACGGAGCGAACTCGTAGCCGAGCTTGTCGAGACGGTCGCGCTGCTGACGCAGCACACGACGATCCACGGTCGCATCGAGCTTCACGGTCTCGCCCAGGGGCCACAAGGCACCGAACAGCGCCGCGTCGTCTGCCTCGGCCGAGGCCGCAGCGGACACGGGAGCCGGTTCGCTGCCGAACGGCGTGGTATCGACCAGGGGATCGCGCGGACTGCGCGGCTTCGCCTTCGGCTTGGCCGGGGGCGTTGCCGGCACGGGCGCCTGCGCCTCCTCGTCGATCGGATCGACTTCCTGCGGACTCAGCCGGCGGGCTTCGTCGCGGC
>CAYOJR010000207.1:0-3202 GCA_964404335.1 uncultured Aquabacterium sp. | reverse complement strand
TCAAGCAATTGCCCCTGATCGCGCTGAGCGCCGATGCCCTGCCCGAGCACATTGCCCGCGCGCTGCAGACCGGCTTCAACCATTACCTGGTCAAGCCGCTGCAAATCCAGCGTCTGCTGTCCATTTTGGCGACCCTGCCCAGCACGCAGGCTGCCCCGCCCAAGGCCTGAGCCACACCCGGCCTTGTGGCCGGGCCTCAGCTGGTGGGCGCGCGCAAGCGCAGGTGCGTCCAGCGCAGCAGGTCCTGCCACATCTTGCGCATCTCTGCCTCCTGCGGGGTTCGCAGGGCGCTGGGCAGCTCGATGGTCACGACCGGCACCTTCTTGTGTACGCCGCCGTAGTTGCCCAGGCTGCCTGGGAAGATGCCGACCTGATCCAGCACCAGGCTGCCGAGCTTCTTGGGCGCGGTCACCGGACCGTCATAGTCGAGCACGCCATAGGGGGCATGCACGGCGACGATCAGATGGGGCTGCCAGCGCTCCATTTCGTCATGCAACCAGCGGGTTTCGGGTTCGGACAAGGCCTGATGACCCGGAAAACGGCGCGGATCCTTGCTGGTGCGGTGTTGCCAGTAGCGCGGCGCTTCCTTGTCCCAATGGGGCGTGGGGAAGTTGCGATTGAGGTCCACCCCGTTGGCATTGGTGCGTGTCGGTTTCGGCTTGAGCATGCCGTCGGGGTTCATCAGCGGCACGAAGCGCCAGTGAATGTTGGCGGGGGCCTGCTGCGCGGCGCCAATCCAGTGCAACACCAGCGAGGTCGAGGACAGCTCGTCGCCATGCACCCCGCCCACCACCAACACGCGCAAGGCGGCGTTCGGCGCGACCACATCACGGGTCAGCAGGTTGTGGCCCTTCACCGAACGGGCCGGGCCGGGTTGCAGTTGCGCCTGCGCGCACAAGGCCGACGTGACGTTGGGCAGCTTGCGCGTCATCAGATCGCAAAAGCCCGCATGCGTCTGGATGGGCGCGGCTGAGCGCACCGCCTCCCGGGCGGGCGCGGACGCAGCGGCGGGCGCAGCCAGGGCAGCGGTCGAAACCAGCACACCGAAGCCGAGCCGCCAGGCAAGGGGGCGAATACAGCGCATGATGACCGATGATAACGGTACCACGCCCACCCGTCAGCGTGCGAGGGCCTTGAGCGCCTGCTTGATGCCTTCGCTGACCGACACATCGGGCGGCAGGGCCTTGAGGGCCAACTGCGCCTCTTTGTCAGAGTAACCCAGGGCCACCAGGGCCTGCAGGATGTCGATCTGCGCATCGCTGACCGCGCTCCAGTTGGGGGCGGCCAGCACCGGGGCCATCTTGCCCTTGAGTTCCAGCAGCAGGCGCTCGGCGGTCTTCTTGCCGATGCCCGGCACCTTGACCAGGCGACTGGCATCCTGCGCCGACACGGCCTGGGCCAGCTCCTCGGTGTTCAGGCCCGAGAGCAGCGCCAGCGCGATGCGTGGCCCCACGCCGCTGATCTTGATCAGCTCGCGAAAGGACGCCCGCTCGGTCGAGGTGAGGAAGCCATAGAGCAGCTGCGCGTCTTCGCGCACGATGAACTGGGTCAGCAGCGTGACCTTGGCACCGAGCTCGGGCAGGTTGTAGAAGGTGCTCATCGGCACCTGCACTTCGTAGCCGACGCCGTTGACGTCCACCAGCACAAAAGGGGGTGCTTTTTCAGCCAGCACCCCGGTCAGTCGAGAGATCATGAGCCCAGTTTAGCGACGGAACAGGCCCAGGCGCTGCGCTTCGAGCGCGGCCTCGGCCCGCGACGACACATTGAGCTTGCGGTAGATCTGCTTGACGTAGTCGGCAATGGTGTGGCGCGACAGGTTGAGCTGCACGCCGATTTCGGGCAGCGTGAAGCCCTTGGCCACGCGCAGCAGCACCTCGTTCTCGCGGTCGGTCAGCTGCACGTGCGGCGTGACGTTGTCGGGCTCCTGCATGGGTTGCTGGCGAGCCTGGGCGGTGAAGTACTGGATCACGCGGCGGGCAATCGACGGCGACAGCGGCGGCTCACCCTGGCTGATGCGCTGCAGCTGTTCGGAGAGCTGCTCACGCGCTTGCTCCTTGAGCAGGTAGCCGAACGCACCGGCCTGCAACGCCGGGAAGAGGTGATCGTCGTCTTCGTGGATGGTCACCACCACCGACTGGGCGTCGGGTTGCTTCTCGCGCAAGGCCTGCACCACCTCCACGCCCGAGCCATCGGGCAAGCCCAGGTCCAACAGGGCCACATCGAAACGCATGGCATTGACGAGTTCGAGCGCATCGTGAATGCGAGATGCCTCGCTGATCTGGGCATCCGGGAACACCTGCAGGACCAGGGCCTTGAGCCAGGCTCGGATTTCGGGCAGATCTTCCAGGAGAAGAATTTGCTTCATATGGGTGTGACCTCTCTATACGGATGGGTGTGCGTGCTCAATGACTGCGCACCTGATCCACCATGGGCGTGACCACGTGGGGGCCCGCCTGCTGCATGGTGGCAACTTCAAGGGGCAGCGTCAAGCGAATGATGGTGCCAAAACCTGGTCCGGACTCGACCAGACACTGGCCACTGAGCTGTTTGGCGCGGTGCTTCATGCTGGTCATGCCGTGACCACGGTCGGTGCGGTCATCGAGCGCCAGCTCAATGCCCTTGCCGTTGTCCTGGATGACCAGCATGAAATCGTGCAGCTCCAGATTGACCTCGGCCGCCACGACCACGTGCGAGGCGCCGCTGTGCTTGATGACGTTGCTGACCGCTTCACGCAGGATGCGCGTGGTCTGCACATAGGTGCGCGAGGACAGCGGCTCTTCGATGATGTCGTTGGGATTGCGCCACTCGCACTCGATGCCGGCCTGGCGCAGGCGCGACACCACCTCGGCGCGCCAGTCCGCCAGCGCGTCGGACAGCACCATGGGTCGGCCTGTCAGGCCGCGCACCGACAGACGCATTTCTTCGAGCGCCTCGCGCGCCAGGGTCGAAATGCGGTCGTTGTTGCTGGTGTGAACGATGGTCAGCAGCTTGGCGCCCAGGTCGTCGTGCAGATCGGAGGCGATGCGCTTGCGCTCCTTCTCGGCCACCTGCTCGGCACGCAGCTCGGCAATCTGGTTGAAGTTGCCCTCCATCTCGGCCGTCACTTCCTTGACCCGCTGCTCCAGCCGGGCCTTGGCCCCCTGCGCCGACTGCAAGGCCTTGGCGTACACCTGCATGAGGCGAATAGCCACGGCTGCGTACA
>CAYOJR010000206.1:0-3225 GCA_964404335.1 uncultured Aquabacterium sp. | reverse complement strand
CCGAGTCTGCCCACGGCACCAACCCGGCCAGCGCACAGATGGTCGGCATGAAGGTCGTCGTCACCAAGTGCGATGCCCAGGGCAACGTCGACCTCGAAGACCTGAAAGCCAAGTGTGAACAACACAGCGCCAACCTGGCTGCCGTGATGATCACCTACCCGTCCACCTACGGCGTGTTCGAAACCCGCGTGACCGAACTGTGCAAGCTGGTCCACGAACATGGTGGCCGCGTCTACGTGGACGGCGCCAACATGAACGCTCTGGTCGGCCTGGCCGCTCCGGGTCAATTCGGCGGTGACGTCAGCCACCTCAACCTGCACAAGACCTTCTGCATCCCGCACGGCGGTGGCGGCCCCGGCGTCGGCCCCGTCTGCGTGGTCGAAGACCTGGCCCCCTTCCTGCCCGCCCACCGCTCGGCTGGCGTGGGCAGCGATGCGCAAGTCGGCGCCGTCTCGGCCGCCCCGCTGGGCAATGCCGCCGTGCTGCCCATCAGCTGGATGTACATCCGCATGATGGGCGCCGAGGGCCTGAAGACCGCCACCGAAGTGGCCATCTTGAACGCCAACTACGTGGCCGCCCGCCTGGCCGACCACTACGACATCCACTTCAGCGGCGGCAGCAGCACCATCAAGGGTGGCGGCGTGGCCCACGAGTGCATCCTGGACCTGCGCCCCCTGAAGGAAACCAGCGGCGTGTCGGCCGAAGACGTGGCCAAGCGCCTGATCGACTACGGCTTCCACGCGCCCACGCTGAGCTTCCCGGTGGCCGGCACCTTGATGGTGGAACCCACCGAGAGCGAATCGCAGGCCGAGCTGGACCGCTTCTGCGACGCCATGATCGCCATCCGCGAAGAGATTCGCCTGGTCGAGCAAGGCAAGCTGCCGCAGGACGACAACCCGCTCAAGAACGCGCCGCACACGGCTGCCAGCCTGCTGAAGGCCGAGTGGCCGCATGCGTACAGCCGCGAACTCGCGGCCTACCCGGTGGCCAGCCTGCGCAAGCAAAAATACTGGTCGCCGGTGGGCCGCGTGGACAACGTCTATGGCGACCGCAACCTGTTCTGCTCGTGCGTCCCCATCAGGGCAGACCAGTGAAATACTGAAGCTGGAAATGAGAAAAGGCCCCGAAGGGCCTTTTCTTTTTGCATGCTGTTTGGTTTACACCACCATGCTGATCACGCTCTTGCGTCTATCCTGGATGCGCGATCAGCATTGTGCAAGATCAAATCTTGCGGCGGCGAGATGCAACACCCGCGCCCAGAAGACCGGCGGCGATCAGTGCCATCGCGCCAGGTTCAGGAACGGTCGAGCCTGTGATGTCTGCAGTCGACATCACCGTCCAACCCTTGCTCGTTGCATCTGCAGTGGGAGAGAAGGTGAAAGTGGCCTTCAAATCGCGCACTTCACCATTCAGACCGGTCTGGCTGTTGGTATCAAAGTGGTAAGCCCAATCGCCCCCGGTGATGTCCAGGAACGCGCTGCTGCTGCCGGAGATACCAGCAGCATTGAACACACTGCTGAAAGTCGTGTTTGTGTCACCCAGAAGCGTCCCTGAACCGAACAAACCCTGAAGCACCAATTGACCACCACTGATGCCCGGATACAGTCCAGCGTTCAGATCTTTGCCGGCACCCACATTGGGCCCCAAAGCGGTGTTGAAGTCAGATGTGTTCTTGTAAACGGCAAACGTACCGCCAACCGATGTGGTTGCAACGAAGGGGCCGAACACGCTGACCGAACTGTCTTCGAGGTTACCGAAGATGCCCGTCAGGTAACCATCGGCACCGCGAGTGAACCACTGGATGTTATCCGACAAGCGCGTGATGGAGGCAATCGAGAAGATCCCCATCGTGTCAGCGCTGGTGTTGACAGAACCGATGCTACCCTTAGCTTTACCACCGGGCGCCACAGCAGCATCGCAGCTTGCCACGCTGTTGCAGGTCGAAACGTACGAGGCTGTCGCCGAGTCGTACAGATCGACGGTCATCTTGAAATCACCGCCAACAATCACAATTGCATTGGCTGCACCGGCCGCACCGGCCGACAATGCTGCCGCGATGACTGCGCGACTGACATGAGACTTGATCATGAGGATCTCCTGAGTGAATGGATAGACTTCCAATGCCTCATGTTAAGCACACTTCATGCCAATTAATGACCCAAGTGCAACACATTGATTTACATGGTATTTTTTTAGAACCCGACCCAAACCCCTCACCGTCCTGTCAAAAAAATCGACATCAATTCAGCGATGCATCCACATAGGGGAACTTGCGTTCATGGTCCAGCAAAGGACGCCATGGAAAAGACATTGCCCCCAATACTTCGACACGGAGTGACACCCCCCACCGTTCCCTCAACATGCCAGCCAGCTGATCGGAGAGATCACGCAAGTTCGCCACATCTTCAGTGCAAGCCTGGAAGACCACTCGCACCACGCCATCCGGGTCTCTCAGGATTTTGAATGCCCCAGTCAACCGATCCGCAATCGCATGATCCTGATAGAGGCATTCCTTGACTCCCTCGACAGAAGGAAGACCCGCAGCTCGATCCTTGATCCGCCCCTTCACGGCAATCATCGGCAACCAGGGCGTAGCACAACCTGCATCCGCAGCAAGCGCCTGCGTCTCCCCCTCGGTCAGCAACCGCACCATGTCTCCCGTGGTGTAGCGTGGCAAAGGAATCACGGCCTGCTTGTCCAGCATGGTCACGCACATCTCCCCATAGCCATCACCATCCGGATTGAGCACCTCGATGAACGAACGCATCGGGTTGTAGCAAAACAGGGACGGAATCGACGCCATGACATCGCGGCACCCCAGCGCAGTGGCGATATGGCGTTCGCGCACCGCTGCACGGCGCATGCGAATGGTTTCCCGGGTTTCAAACAAGAGGTTCAAGCCCAACTCGCCCACGCCAAATGAGCTTCCGATCAGGCGGGCGCCATCACCATCCAGATCGATGCCCATGCGTGCCGCCATGTAATCACGTTGCGGCTCCACCAAAATCTCTTCGCCAATGATCACACTGGTGTTGAGCAACCGCCAGTCAACGCCAGCGGCCTCTGCCTCTTCCAGCAAAGCACGGATGAACAGCGGATCGGTGCACAGCACCGTTTGCTGGAACTTCGGCCCCACATCTCGCAAGATCGAGCACGCCATGTCCTGTCGGACGCTCACATTGGCCACCGCAACGGCCCGTGACCGAAACACTACCCCCATCGGCA
>CAYOJR010000205.1:1695-3262 GCA_964404335.1 uncultured Aquabacterium sp. | reverse complement strand
ACCGTCTGACCAACCCGGGCGCGATCCCGCTGGAGATCATCGAGGTGCAGTCGGGTAGCTACCTGGGCGAGGATGACATCGTGCGCTTCCAGGACAACTACGGCCGTACGAACTGAGGGCTCAGCGTCCCAGGTGCTGCAGCAGATCGAGTGGCTGCGCCACGATGACGTTGGCGCCCCAGGTGTCGATCTCGCCGCTGTGGCCGATGTAGCCCCAGGCGGCTGCGGCGCTGGGCATGCCGGCAGCTTGAGCAGCCTGGATGTCGCGCAGGTCGTCGCCCACGTAGAGCGCGCGTGCCGGGGCGACGCCGATTTGTTCGCAGGCGGTCAGCAAGGGCAGGGGGTGGGGTTTGGCGTGAGCCGTGGTGTCGCCGCTGATCAGCGTGGCCGACCGTTCGGCGAGCTTCAGTCCTTGCATGACCGGCACCGTGAATCGGTGCGGCTTGTTGGTGACCACGCCCCAGGCGATGCCTTGGGCTTCCAGCGTGGCCAGCAACTCGGCCATGCCGTCAAACAACACGGTGGTGTCGGCCAGGATGCGTTCGTAAGTGTCGAGGAAGGCGGTGCGCAGTTCCTCGAACTCGGCATGACCAGGGTGGATGTCGAGCGCTGCGCCGATCAGCCCACGGGCCCCCGCCGAGGCGTAGGGGCGCAGGGTCTCAAGGGGCAGAGGCGGCAAGCCGCGCTGCACACGCAGGTGGTTGGTGGCGCCGACCAGGTCGCCAGCGGTGTCGGCCAGGGTGCCGTCCAGGTCAAACAGCACGGCCTGAGCGGGCTGGGTCCAGCTCAGGCGCTCGGACGCGGCCAGCGTGCTCACGGATTCAAGGACTTGCGGCAAGCCACCATGTAGTTCACGCTGGTGTCGCCCGACAGCTTGTAGAGGCGGGTCAAGGGGTTGTATTCCAGGCCCTTGAACTGCACGGTGTCGAGGCGGGCTTCGCGGATCCAGCGGGCCAGTTCGGCCGGGCGGATGAAGCGCGAGAACTCGTGCGTGCCCTTGGGCAGCAGCTTCAGCACGTACTCGGCGCCCACGATGGCGAACAGGAAGGCCTTGGGGTTGCGGTTGAGGGTCGAGAAAAAGACCCAGCCGCCGGGCTTGACCATGTCGGCGCAGGCGCGGATGACAGAAGACGGATCCGGCACGTGCTCCAGCATTTCCATGCAGGTGACGACGTCAAACTGAGCAGGTTGTTCGGCGGCCAGAGCTTCGGCCGACACGCTGCGGTAGTCCAGGTTGGCGACGCCCGCTTCCATGGCGTGCAGCTGGGCGACCTTCAGGGGCTTGTCGGCCAGGTCGATGCCCAGGACGTTGGCGCCACGGCGGGCCATGGATTCGGCCAGGATGCCACCGCCGCAGCCCACGTCCACCACGGTCTTGCCCTTGATGGCGGCGTGCTGGTCGATCCAGTCCAGGCGCAGGGGGTTGATCTGGTGCAGAGGGCGGAATTCACTTTCCGGGTCCCACCACTTGTGGGCCAGGTCACTGAATTTGGCGAGTTCTTGGGGGTCGGCGTTCGTCATGAACGAGATGCTACCCAAAGGACCGCGATCTTCCGGCGTGTCCCCTC
>CAYOJR010000205.1:0-1595 GCA_964404335.1 uncultured Aquabacterium sp. | reverse complement strand
CGGACGTACCAAGAGACAATATACGTTTTGTGCTCGCCAGTGCGGGCGGAGTCTCATCGGGTGTTGAAGCAAGCGAAGCAAAGGCACAGACCGCAGCGGGGCGCGGCCGACTGGTTCCTGATGGCCATGGTCGGGGCCGTGCTGCTGGCGTCGTTCGTGCCCGGTTGGGGGCGCAGCGAGGGTCCCTTGCATCTGGGGCAGGTCACCGACGTCGGCGTGTTCCTGCTCTTCTTCTTGCATGGCATGGGCCTGTCCACCGACAGCCTCAAGACCGGGGTCAGCAAGTGGAAACTGCACCTGCTGGTGCAAGCCTGCACCTACGTCATCTTCCCGATCTGGTGGGCCGTGCTGGCGCTGGTGGGCGGGCGCTGGATTTCGCACGACCTGCTGATGGGCTTCTTCTACCTGGCGGTCTTGCCCTCCACCGTGTCCTCGTCGGTGGCGATGACCGCGTTGGCGCGGGGCCACGTGGCGGCCGCTGTGCTCAACGCCACCTTGTCCACGCTGCTGGGCGTGTTCCTGACGCCTTTGCTGGTCAGTCTGGTCATGAGCGGCCAGGGGCAGCACATGGACATCAGCCAGACGATGTTGAAGGTGGCGCAGATGCTGTTGCTGCCCTTTGTGATCGGGCACTTGTTGCGTCCCTGGCTGGGGGCCTTCTTTGCGCGCATCAAGCGCTACACCACCATCTTTGACCGTGGCGTGATCGTGCTGATGGTGTGGGCCGCTTTCAGTGATTCCGTGGCCGATGGTCTGTGGACCAAGCATGGTCCCGTCTTGTTGGCGCAGGCGTTGCTGGGCGCAGCGATCTTTTTGTTCCCGATGCTGTGGTTCAGCCGCAAGGTGGCGCGCGCCATGGGTTTCGACCTGCCCGATGAGATCGTGGCCGTGTTCTGTGGTTCGAAGAAGACCCTGGCGTCGGGCATGCCGATGGCCAAGCTGCTCTTCGGTGGCAACGCGGCCATGGGCGTCTTGATCTTGCCCATCATGCTGTACCACCAGATGCAGCTGTTCGTGTGCGCGGTGCTGGCGCGCCGGTATGCCGCCCGCGTCAGCAAGCAGGTGGCATGAGCGAGGTCATCTACACGCCGCCGCCCGATGAGGGGCTGGACCTGATCCACGTGGACGAGGCCCTCATCGTTGTCAACAAGCCCGAGGGCCTGCTCTCGGTGCCGGGACGAGGTGAGGATCGGCAGGACTGCATGGTGCACCGCGTACAGCGGCGCTTTCCCGAGGCGCTCACCGTGCACCGGCTCGACATGGCCACCTCGGGCCTGCTGGTGTTCGCCCGTGGCGAGGCCATGCAGCGCGCCCTGAGCGTGCTGTTTCAGGATCGACAGGTGAACAAGCGCTATGTGGCGGTCGTCAAGGGTTTGCTGGCACAAGACCATGGCGAGATCAATCTGCCGCTGATTGCCGACTGGCCCAATCGGCCGCGCCAGATGGTGTGTTTCGAACGCGGCAAGCCTTCACAGACGCGCTACGCGGTGCTGACCCGTGACCTCGACAAAGGGGAGACCCGTGTGGCGCTGACGCCGGTGACCGGTCGCTCGCACCAACTGCGTGTGCACATGCTGGCGCTGGGGCACCCCATG
>CAYOJR010000204.1:0-3279 GCA_964404335.1 uncultured Aquabacterium sp. | reverse complement strand
GCCGAGACGGCCACCGGCTTTTGCGTCGGCATGAACGTGCCCGATGACAAGCTGCCGCTCATCAAATCCATGAAAGTGAACTTCGTGCGGCGCGCCGTGGGCAGCCTGACGGCCGTGGCCACGCTGCAGCCCGAGCAGATCGCCCTGATGCAGTCGCAAGACAAAGGTGAGGTGGCCGTGCCCGTCCGCATCACCGACGAATCGGGTCAGCAACCCATCCAGGCCGAGATGATCTGGGCCTGGGTCCCCAAACGCAGGCCGGCACCCAATCCTGGCGCCGATCAGGCGGCCTGAGCCTTGGCCGTCACGGCCGTGCCGCTGCGCAGCCCCAGCTTGGCCATCAGCGCCTGATCCTTGTCGAAATCGGGGTTGCCGGTGGTCAGCAGCTTGTCGCCGTAGAAAATCGAATTGGCACCCGCCAGGAAGCACAGTGCCTGCACGGCCTCGCTCATCTGCTGGCGACCGGCCGACAGACGCACACGCGCCGTCGGCATGGTGATCCGGGCCACCGCAATGGTGCGCACGAACTCCAGCGGGTCGAGCTGTGGGGTGTCGGCCAGCGGGGTGCCGGGCACACGCACCAGATCGTTGATGGGCACCGACTCGGGGTACACCGGCAGATTGGCCAACTGGGCAATCAGGCCGGCGCGGCCTTCACGGGTTTCGCCCATGCCAACGATGCCACCGCTGCACACCTTCAGGTTGGCCTTGCGCACATGCTCAAGCGTGTGCAGACGGTCTTCCAGGTCACGGGTCGTGACGATGCCGCCGTACAACTCGGGTGCAGTATCGAGGTTGTGGTTGTAGTAGTCGAGGCCGGCATCCTTGAGCGCCTGGGCCTGCGCATCGGTCAGCATGCCCAGGGTGCAACAGGCTTCCAGACCTTCGGTCTTGATCACACCGATCAGTTCGGAGATCTTCTCGATGTCGCGGTCTTTCGGGGCGCGCCAGGCGGCCCCCATGCAGAAGCGGCTGGCGCCTGCGTCACGTGCTGCGACCACGGCCTCTCGCACCTCGTCGGGCGACATCAGCTTGCTGGCCTCCACCCCGGTGTCATGCGAGGCCGATTGAGGGCAGTAGCCGCAATCCTCCGGGCAGCCGCCGGTTTTCACAGACAGCAAGGTGGCATGCTCGATCTCGTTGGCATCCCAGTGCTGGCGGTGAACCTGCTGCGCCTGCCACAGCAGATCATTGAAAGGCAGGTTGAACAGTGCCAGCACCTTGGCGCGCGGCCAGCGGCCATCGGCAAACTCATGGTCGAGGCAGTTGCCACCGCAGCCGTGGCTGTTGAGCGGGGATTTCGGGGGCACGATCTGGATGGGCTTGGCCGACGAGTCGGTAGCCGGGGTCGCAGAAGAAGAGGTCGTGCACTGAGACATGGGCAATGCCGCGCCTGAACGCGGTTGGAGTTGAAACACAAGCTGCGTCAGTTTAGTCTCCTTGCCGGGTGACTGTGTTGACGTCGTGCGCAGCGTGCTGACGCAGTCGGGTATTTGCGTCAGAGGTAAGCTTCGTTCCATGCGTTTCGAACACCTCATTGAAGTCAATGCACCGGCCGCCAGCCTGCAACTGGTGGCACCTGTTTTCACCCGCGAGCAACTTTGGCGGGGGCTCATGCTGCGCGTGCAACAGCCCCAGCGTTTTCCGATGGGGCCGGAGTCGTGCGTGTGGCACGAAACCGAGCCGGGCGTGTATGCACGCACCCAGGTGTTCGGTCCGCACACCCTGCGTGATGTCGTGGTGGCTCAGCCTCACACCGAGTTGAGGTTCACACCCGAGGCCCATGGCGACACCGCCCCGATCCGGTTGACCATCCGCATCGAAGAGCCGCAGCCAGGTCAGATGGTGCTGCGCTTCGTGTACGAGGCGCTGGCCGAGCAAAGCGATGAAGAGCGCTACTACAACGACTACCGGCACAACGCCTGGTTGCACAACGACCGCGACATGGTGCGCACCCTGCGCCAGTGGTTGAGCGAAGAAGGTTTGTGAGCCTCAGGCCACCAGTGCTTCTGCCTGCGCGACGGGCAGACGCACGGTGAAGCGCGTGCCGACGTCCGGCTCGCTCATCACGCTCACCTGGCCTTGCATGCGCTCGACCAGTTGCTTGACGATGTAAAGCCCCAGTCCGGTGCCCTCGGCATATCCGGCGGACGATGCCACGCGCTTGAAAGGCTGGAATAGCTGGGCGGCATCCTCGGCGCTCATGCCGATGCCATCGTCTCCGATCTCGATGACGATGGCATCGCCGTCCTGGCGGGTGTCGATCGTGACGTGGCCCTGCGGGCGGTTGTACTTGCAGGCATTGCTCAGCAGGTTGATGACGATTTGACGCAGGCGTTGGGCGTCCACTTGGGCGAGCAAGGTGGTGTCATCGGTGCGGTTGAGGATCGTGACCTGGTGCGGCTGTCGCGCGGCATCGAGCAGGGGCAGGCACTCTCGCACCAGGGCGTTCACATCGACGCTCTCCAGGTTCAGCGTGATCTCGCCGGCTTCGACTTTCGACAGGTCGAGCACATCCTCGATCAGGGCAAGCAACTGCCGGCCTGCGTTGAGGATCCATTGCACCTGTCTCTGTTGGGTGTCGGTCAGCGGGTGACGCTCTTCCATTTTCAGCAATTGCGCGAAACCCAGGATGGCGTTCAAGGGGGTGCGCAGCTCATGGCTCAGACGTGAGAGGAAGGAGCGTTGCGCCTGCGCAATCCGCTCGGCGGCTTCGCGTTTCAGATTCTGCTCGGCCTGGCGTGCGGCCTCGCTCACATCGCGCAGCACGCCCACCGAGCGGGCGCCACCGTCGCGGTCCGGCGGGATCCGCCGACCGCTGGCCTCCAGAGTGCGCACCTCGCCGTTCGGGTGGCGCACACGGTAGGTGATCCGGTAGTCGTTGTCGGTCTGCAGCGTTGCATCCAGCTCTTGCCGCGTGCGCGAACGGTCGTCGTCCACGATCAGGCTGCGCACGATTTCACGTGTCAACGTGACAGGCTGCGCCACCAGGCCATGCATGGCGGCGGCCGCTGCATCCAGCTGGATCTCGCCGGTGTCGACCATCATCTGGAAGCGACCCAGTCCTGCCGCACTGGAAGCCAGTTCCCAGCGACGCTGTGCCTCGGTCAGGGATCGGGTGTAGCGAGCCTGTGCAAGCAGGCTGCGTCGGATCATCAGGGCACTGAAAATCGTCAACATGGCGGCAATGGCGGCCATCCCGATCTGCAGTGCACGGGTGGTCGTGCGCGAGGCCTCTGCCCATGAGGCCGTCAGCTTGAGGTTGTTGGCACGCAGGGT
>CAYOJR010000203.1:1786-3300 GCA_964404335.1 uncultured Aquabacterium sp. | reverse complement strand
GACTGCACCAGCCACCAGGTGAACCCCGCCAGACCGGCGGCGGCCAGCAAGGGCAAAGTGGCTTGCGCCCGCTCCAGCACCAGCCACCAGCGCGCGTTCACGGGCGGGCTCCGGGCACGTTGGTGTCCAAGGTTTCCAGGTGGCCTTGCAGCAAATCGCCATAGCAGCCCGTGGCCCACAGCAACAGATCGCAGCACTCGCGGGCGGCGCCCTGGCCCCCGCGCAAAGCGCTGACATGATGGGCAATGGCCTTGACCTCGGCATGCGCATTGGCCGGGGCCACCGCCAGACCGGCACGCACCAGCAGGGGCAGATCGGGCCAGTCATCGCCCATCACCGCGACCTCGCTCCAGCTCAGGCCCAGTTGAGTGAGCACCGGCTCGGCTGCCGCCAGCTTGTCATGCGCACCGAAGACGGCATGCTCGATGCCCAGATCCTTCAGGCGGCGGCGCACCGCCGGGGAGTCACGCCCGGTGATCACCACCGGCGTGATGCCCCCTCGCGCCAAGAGCTTGAGGCCGTGGCCATCGAGCGCATGGAACGCTTTGAGGGTTTCGCCCGCTTCGGAGATGTAGAGCGTGCCGTCGGTCAGCACGCCGTCCACATCAAAGATGGCCGCGCGGATGGAACGTGCCTGCAGTCGCAGACAAGCCGGGAAACTCAAGGTGGGCACCAGGGCTTGCATCAGATCACCTTCGCACGCATCAGGTCATTGGTGTTGACCGCCCCCACCAGCATGCCGGCGCCATCGACCACCAGCAAGGTGTTGATGCGGCGCGCCTCCATCAGGGCCACGGCCTCGGCGGCCAGCACGTCCTGGCGAATGGTCAGCGGTGAAGGGGTCATCAGTTCGCGCGCGGTGGCGCTGCGCAGCTCCACCCCAGCTTCGATCTTGCGGCGCAGATCCCCGTCGGTGAACACGCCCAGCACCGTGCCATCGGCGCCGACCACGGCGGTGGCGCCCAGGCCCTTCGCGCTCATCTCGCGCATCACGTCGCCAAACGAGGCCTCGGGGGACACGCGGGGCACGGCATCGCCGCTGCGCATCACGTCGGTCAGGTGGGTCAGCAGCTTGCGGCCCAGCGAGCCGCCCGGGTGCGAACGGGCAAAGTCTTCGGCCTTGAAGCCACGCGCATCCAGCAGGACCACCGCCAATGCATCGCCCAGCGCCATCTGCGCCGTGGTGCTGGCCGTGGGCGCGAGGTTGAGCGGACAGGCCTCCTGCGCCACCGCGCTGTCGAGCACGATGTCGGCATGGCGGGCCAGCGAGGACGTGGGCTTGCCGGTCATCGCCAACAGGGTCACGCCCTGGCGCTTGAGCACGGACAGCAAGCCGGTGAGTTCTTCGCTTTCACCAGAGTTGGAGATGGCCAGCACCACATCGCCGGGCTGGACCATGCCCAGGTCGCCATGGTGGGCCTCGGCCGGATGCACGAACATCGCGGGCGTACCGGTAGACGCGAGCGTGGCCGTGATCTTGCGGCCCACATGGCCGCTCTTGCCCATGCCCATCA
>CAYOJR010000203.1:0-1686 GCA_964404335.1 uncultured Aquabacterium sp. | reverse complement strand
GCGAGCGTGGCCGTGATCTTGCGGCCCACATGGCCGCTCTTGCCCATGCCCATCACGACCACGCGGCCCTGGCAGGTCAGCATCGCCTGCACGGCACGGGTGAATGCGGCACCGGCGTCTCCCAGAAGGCGTTCTGACAGGTCATGAAGCGCACGCGCCTCGATGTCGAGGGCCTGGCGGGCCAAGGCCACGATGGCATCTGGAGAAAGGGTCGAGGCAGACATGACTATCGGGTGAATTCCAAACCACGGCCCAGGCCGCACCCCGCGATTTTAGGGACAAGCAGCGCACGCTGCCGCCCGGTCGCCACCTTTCGAGCTACGCCGTCCCGCGCGTCAGGCCGATGGAATCTGCTTGTGCAGGTTGGCGCGCATGCGCAAAGCCATGATGTTGCCCGCTGCACGCAGCACCTCGATGGCGATGGTAGGAACGCGCGCGGCCATTTCTTCAAAACGCGGCAGGCGCAGGGCATAGACCACGCAAGGGGTCATCGCCTCGATATTGGCGCTGCGGGTGCCTTCGCCAAACAAGCCCGGTTCCCCACAGATAGAGCCCGGACGCAAAATGGCAATGCGAGAGGCCCCCGGCGCTGCGCCGGTGACAAACACCTGCAGCGAGCCCTGACCCAGGAAGTACACGGTGCGGTCCTGATCGCCCTGCTTGATCAGCAGATCGCCGGAGCGCAGTTCATGACGCGTCAGATACTGGCTGAAGGTACGCCACTGCTGAGGGTCCAGACGCGGACGAAAGGCATCTTCCGTATTGAGCGTTTGAATCGCCTGAATCAGTTCCGTGGAATCCATCTTGGCCTCTGCGTTTCAATCTGCGGCATTCCCGCTTCATTCCGATCTCGGAATTTAAACGATCTGACACATTTGGTGTGCAGTATTTGTGCGAACGCTTTCGTTTTTGCATGACGGCAACTCAGGTTTAACCCTGCATCGCCATTCACTTGCCAATGCAAAACCGGGTGAATATCTCGCCCAACAGGTCATCGGCCGAAAAGGCACCGGTGATGGTGCCCAGCGCGTTGTGGGTCAGGCGCAGCTCTTCGGCCAGCAGGTCCAGCGCGCCATCGTTCAAGGCCGCATGGGCCTGCGCGGCCTCCAGGTGCGCGCGGGCCGTGCGCAGCGCCTGGACATGGCGCTGGCGCGCGATGAACACGCCCTCGGGCGCGGCCTGCCAGCCGGCAATGTCGAGCAGGGTCTGGCGCAAGGCCTGCAAGCCCTCGCCGGTTTTCGCCGACAGTGCCAGCACCGGCCCACTCGGTTGGACGGCGGACTGCACCGCCACGCTCAACTGGCCCGCATCGGCCTTGTTGAACACATGCACCACGGGCACGCCTTCGGGCAGGCGGGTGGCAATGTCGGCATCGGCCTGAGCGTAGCGGGCGTCGTCCACGCGCATGAGGTCGTGCAGGAACAGCACGGCGTCGGCCTGCGCGATGGCCTCCCAACTGCGTGCCATGCCGATGCGCTCGACCTCGTCGGACGCCTCGTGCGCCGCGCGCAGGCCGGCGGTGTCGATCACATGCAGGGGCACGCCCTCGATCTGGATGGTCTCACTGACCTTGTCGCGCGTGGTGCCGGCAATCGGCGTGACGATGGCCAGCTCGACCCCGGCCAGCGCATTGAGCAGCGAGCTCTTGCCGGCATTGGGCTGCCCGGCCAGCACGACCTGCAAGCC
>CAYOJR010000202.1:0-3363 GCA_964404335.1 uncultured Aquabacterium sp. | reverse complement strand
TCGTGCCCGTCAATCGGGCCGACGTAGTTGAAGCCGAACTCCTCGAAGATGGTGGCGGGCACCACCATGCCCTTGGCGTGTACCTCCAGCTTCTTGGCCAGCTCGAACAGCGGCGGTGCGTGGCGCAGCACCTCTTTGGCGCTTTCGCGCGCGGCGGCGTAAAAGCGCCCGGACATCAGGCGGGCCAGATGGCGGTTGAGCGCGCCCACCGGCGGCGAGATCGACATGTCGTTGTCGTTGAGCACCACCAGCATGTCGGGCATCTTGCCGTCGTGCGGCACGCCCGCGTTGTTCATGGCCTCGAAGGCCATGCCGGCAGTCATCGCGCCGTCGCCGATGATGGCGACCGACTTGCGTTTCTCGCCCTTGAGTTGCGCACCCAGGGCCATGCCCAGCGCTGCCGAAATCGAGGTGGACGAGTGGGCCGTGCCGAAGGTGTCGTACACGCTTTCGTCGCGACGCGGGAAGCCGCTCATGCCGCCGTACTGGCGCAGCGTGGGCATGCGGTCGCGGCGGCCGGTCAGGATCTTGTGTGGATAGGTTTGATGACCGACGTCCCAGACCAGGCGGTCATCCGGCGTGTGGAACACGTAATGCAGCGCGATGGTGAGCTCGACCGTGCCCAGGTTGGACGACAGGTGGCCGCCCGTGCGGGAAACGCTGTGCAGCAGAAAGTCCCGCAGTTCGTGGGCCAGTTGCTTCAGCTCGGAGCGAGACAGGTGCCGGATGTCGGCGGGCTGGTCGATCCTGGACAGCAGGGGGTAGCTCATGGTGTGCGCATCCTCGGGGGATTGTTCGGTGTATGTCAGTGATCGCGATGGACGATGCGCTCGGCCAGACCGCGCAGGGGGGCCGTGGCTTCGTCACCCAGACCGCTGCGCGTCAGTGCGGCCAACGCGTCAGCCAACAGGGCTGCCGCCTCCTGGCGCGCTCCGTCCAACCCGAGCAGGCTGACATAGGTCGGCTTGTGGGCATCGGCATCCTTGCCCGCCGTCTTGCCCAGGGTCTCCGAGCCCTGGGTCTCGTCCAGCACGTCGTCCACGATCTGGAAGGCCAGCCCGATGGCGTGGCCGTAGTCCGTCAACGCCTGCCAAGTGGGGCTGTCCGCCGCCACGCCACCACAGGCCGCGCCCATCTGCACGCTGGCGCGCAGCAAGGCACCGGTCTTGCGCTGGTGCATGTCGCGCAAGGTGGCCTCATCGAGTGCATGCCCGACATTGGCCAGATCGATCGCCTGTCCACCGGCCATCCCGTCCTGCCCCGAGGCACGGGCCAGCAGACGCACCAAGCGGGCTTGCAGGACCGGGGGCACGCCCTCTCCTTCGCCCTCGTCAGGCGTCAGCACCTCGAAGGCCAGGGCCTGCATGGCGTCGCCGGCCAGCATGGCCTGCGCTTCGCCAAACTGCACATGCACAGTGGGTTTGCCACGGCGCAGCACGTCGTTGTCCATGCAGGGCATGTCGTCGTGCACCAACGAGTAGGCATGGATCAACTCCACAGCGGCGGCGGCACGCAAGGCTGCCTCCACGCCCACCGCCGCGCCACAGGCTCCGGTCGCCTCCGCAGCGGCCTGCACCAGCAAGGCGCGCAGACGCTTGCCACCATCGAGCACACCGTAACGCATGGCCTCGCCCAGACCGGCAGGCGCCACAGCAGGCACCCAATCCGACAAGGCCGCCTCAACGCGGGCCAGCACCGTGTCTGACCACGACTGGAAGGCAATGGCATTCATGCGGCATTCCAGGGTTTGATCTGACCGTCTTCCAGCACCTTGACCTGCTCCTCCACAGCCTGCAGGCGGTTGCGGCAAAACTTCAGCAATTCGGCGCCGCGCTGGTAACTGCCCAGCAGTTGCTCCAGCGGCAAGGCCCCCGACTCCATCTGGCCCACCAGTTGCTCCAACTCGGCCAGGGCTGCTTCGTAGGTGGGGGGCAGGGGTTGCTGCCCTGCCGCAGCATTGCTGGATGTGGAAGAAGATCTGGCCATGGGCTCGCCTGTCGGTGCCGGTTGCGGGCAAACGCGTATTCTATTTCGGGCATGCACACCCATCACGGTCGAACACCGCAATCCTGCATGCAATCGCAGGCCATTGCCCACAGATTGGGGGTGCCCCAGACACCCGAACATGATCGACGCACAAGGTGCCAACCCGAGGCCGCCCCAGAGCCACGCCCCCGGAGAATCCCCTAGAGGGTACAATCCCCCTCCCCGAGACCTGCCCTGTGCCGCGCCTGCCCGGCCGTCTGCCGCACCAGCATCGTGACCAGCACAGGCCAAGCTCGCGGACCTTTCGCCCCCTGGGCTTCACCAGGGATGTTTCAAGCCTCGGCCTGTCCTGCTCAGAGACACCGAGGTGGGTTGACATTGGTTTTTGGAGATCCTGGGGATCATGTCTGACCTGAGTCCTGCGCTCAACGCCCCCCCCAGCAACTGCACACAGTTGCCCGTGTCCGTCTATTTCGACGAATCACTGTACAAGGAGGAGCTTGCACGCATCTTTCAGCCCGGTCCTCGCTACCTGGGACACGCCCTGAGCGTGCCCGAGGTAGGGGACTACTACGCGCTGGCTCAGGAAGGCGAAGGACGCGCGCTGGTGCGCACCCCCGAAGGCATCGAGCTGATTTCCAATGTGTGCCGCCACCGCCAGGCCATCATGCTCAAGGGCCGGGGCAACAGCAAGCACAACATCGTCTGCCCGCTGCACCGCTGGACCTACAACCACAAGGGCGAGTTGATCGGGGCGCCGCACTTCGATCACGACCCCTGCCTGAACCTGAACAACTACAAGATCCGCAACTGGAACGGCTTGCTGTTCGAGGACAACGGCCGCGACATCGCCGCCGACCTCGCCGGCATCGACGCCCGCTTCAAACCCGGTGGCGATCTGGACTTCAGCGGTTTTGTGCTCGACCGGGTGGAACTGCACGAGTGCAACTACAACTGGAAGACCTTCATCGAGGTCTATCTGGAGGACTACCACGTCGGCCCCTTCCACCCCGGACTGGGCAACTTCGTCACCTGCGACGACCTACGTTGGGACATGGCCCAGGAGTATTCGGTGCAAACCGTGGGTGTCGCACGCAGCTTCGACAAGCCCGGCTCTGACGTGTACCAGAAGTGGCACGACGTGCTCATGAAGTACCGCGACGGCAAAAAGCCCACGCAGGGTGCCGTATGGCTGACCTACTACCCCACGATGATGGTGGAGTGGTATCCCCACGTGCTGGTCGTCTCCAACATGTACCCGCAAGGCCCGCAAAAGACGCTCAACGTGGTGGAGTTCTACTACCCCGAAGAGATCGTCGCCTTCGAGCGCGAGTTCGTCGAAGCCCAGCAGGCGGCCTACATGGAAACCTGCATCGA
>CAYOJR010000201.1:0-3368 GCA_964404335.1 uncultured Aquabacterium sp. | reverse complement strand
CGCTCATCTTCAGCGCGATCTCGGTGGCACTGGCGCCGTCGCTGGCGTAGAAGGCATGACCCAGGCCGGTCAGGTCGGCCAGACGCTCGGACAGCTCAACCACCGGCGGGTGCGTCAGGCCGGCCAGCATGATGTGGTCGAGCTTGCCCAGCTGGTCGGTGATGGCCTCGCGAATCGGGCCGAAGTTGTGGCCGAACAGGTTGACCCACCAGGAGCTGACCGCGTCCAGGATGTGGTGTCCCTGGTCATCGATCAGCCAGGGGCCCTCGGCGGCGACGATGGCACGCGGCGGAAAGCGTTCATGCACCTTCATCTGCGTGCACGGATGCCAGACAGCCTGGCGGCTGCGCTCGGCCCAGCGCATCAGCGAATCCCCAATGACTTGTGCGTCTGTACGCTGAGTGACCAGCGCGGGTGATCCAGACACCACTGCACCGCCCAGGCCATCGCCTGGCGACGTGCCTCGGGCTGGGCGCTGTCCATGGCCTGCACCCGCATTTGCGCAAAATCCATGTCCTCGAAAGCCAGCAGGTCCGCTTCGGTGAAGCCTGCTTGCGGCACCACCACCTTGAGCTCATGGCCACGCGTCTGCACCAGCTTGGACCCCGCCTTGGGGCTCACGCAGATCCAGTCCAATCCGTCAGGGGCCACCATCGTGCCGTTGGTTTCGACCGCAATCTCGAAGCCCTGCGCATGCAGCGCGTCGATCAAGGCCGCATCCAACTGCAGCAAAGGCTCCCCGCCGGTGACGACGACAAAGCGCTGTCCGTGCGCACCCGCAGGGGTGTCGGGCCAGAACGAGGCGATGCGTGAAGCCAGGGCCTGCGCCGTATCAAACTTGCCGCCACCCAGGCCGTCGGTGCCGACGAAATCGGTGTCGCAGAACTGGCAGACGGCGCTGGTGCGGTCGGCCTCGCGGCCCGTCCACAGGTTGCAGCCGGCCATGCGGCAGAACACCGCCGGGCGACCGGCATGCGTACCCTCACCTTGCAGGGTATAGAAAATTTCCTTGACGCTGTAGGTCATCTCACTGCCATCCTGTCCACCACACCACCAGCGCCGACGCCAGCACCAGGCCAGCATATGTGGCCACCGCCCCATCCTGACCGATCAAGATCAGGCCGAGCACCAGCACGGTGGCGTTGGCCACCGCCGTCCACTGCACCTGACGACGCCAGGAGCGGCCTTTCAGTTCCTGGCGCCACACCAGTCGCGCCAGGGTGGGCACCAGCAGCGCCAGCACCAGGGCGGGCACAAAGAAATTCAGCAGATGATTCAGCGCACTGAAAAAACCCATGTCTGACCTTTGGAGACGGAGGCAATCGACCCAACGAACTTGCGCTGCATCAAAACTTTGCGCCATTTCGGGGCTCCTCCCCTGGCGCACACACGAGACATTCAACAATCCACTCTCGCAACTGGTTGTCGATTTTATAATCGCGACGCTATGACCGTCTTGACCCTGGGACTCA
This sequence comes from uncultured Aquabacterium sp., assembly GCA_964404335.1. Taxonomy (GTDB): domain Bacteria; phylum Pseudomonadota; class Gammaproteobacteria; order Burkholderiales; family Burkholderiaceae_C; genus Aquabacterium. The sequence goes on along the minus strand of CAYOJR010000201.1, from coordinate 1,896 downwards.
ACCACACCACCGCCGCTGTCGATCTGCGCGGCCGGTTCGCGTTTGCGGTTGACCAGATCGCCCCGGCACTCAAGACCCTGAACCAGAAACTGACCGGCGCCCCGCAGCCGGAGGCAGCCTTGCTGTCCACCTGCAATCGCACTGAACTGTATGTGGCGGCCGCCGACATGGGCCGCCCGATTCAGGATCTGCGTCACGCTGCGATCGACTGGCTCTCGCACACCGGCGGTGTCTCTCACGACGAACTGCTGCGCCACACCTACGTGCTGGAAGGCGGCCAGGCCGCACGCCACGCCTTCCGCGTCGCCAGCGGCCTGGACTCGATGGTGCTGGGCGAGCCGCAGATTCTGGGCCAGATGAAGCAGGCCGTGCGCGAAGCCGACAACGCCGGCACCCTGGGCACCACGCTGCACCAGCTGTTCCAGCGCAGCTTTGCCGTGGCGAAAGAGGTGCGCACCTCCACCGAAATCGGCTCGCACTCCATCAGCATGGCCGCTGCCGCCGTGCGCCTGGCCTCGCAGCTCTTTGAAGACCTGAGCCAGACACGCGTGCTGTTTGTGGGGGCTGGCGAGATGATCGAGCTCACCGCCACCCACTTTGCCGCTCGCAGCCCACGTGCCATGGCCGTGGCCAACCGCACGTTGGAGCGCGGTGAAAAGCTCGCCGGCCACCTGGGCGCCCAGGCCATTCGCCTGGCCGACCTGCCGCAGCGCCTGCACGAGTTCGACATCGTGGTGTCCTGCACCGCCAGTTCCCTGCCCATCATCGGCCTGGGTGCCGTCGAGCGGGCCCTGAAAGCCCGCAAGCGCCGCCCCATCTTCATGGTGGACCTGGCCGTGCCGCGCGACATCGAACCCGAAGTCGCACGCCTCGACGACATCTACCTCTACACCGTCGATGACCTGTCAGCCATGGTGCAAACCGCTGGCGAAAAGCGTCAGGCCGCAGTCGCTCAAGCCGAAGCCATCATCGACACCGGCGTACAAGGCTTCGTCCACTGGCTGGACCAGCGCAGCGCCGTCCCCCTGATCCAGGCCCTGCACGGGCAAGCCGATCAATGGCGCCTCGCCGAAATGGCCCGCGCCCGCAAGCTGCTGGCCAAGGGCGAAGATGTGGACGCCGTGCTCGACGCCCTCACCCATCGGCTGACGCAGAAGATGCTGCACGGCGCCATGGTCGAACTGCACAGCGCCGACGCCCACAGCCGACCCGAGATGGTCGCCGCCTTGTCGCGCCTGTTTCTGCGCGGTGAAGCATTGCTGCCCACCGACCTGCAACGCCCCGAATCCCGGCGCCTGAACGACGAGGACCTCGCGTGAGCGCCGCCCTGGCGCCCTCTCTTGCCTTCTCGCTCGAACGTCTGGCCCAGCGCCTGCAAGAGCTGGACATGGCCTTGTCCGACCCGGTTGTCGCCGCCGACAACAAGCGCTTTCGCGACCTGTCGCGCGAGCACGCCGAGGTCAGCGGCGTGTGCGACCTGGCCCGCCGCCACACCCAGCGCCAGCAAGACCTCGACACCGCCCGCGAGATGCTCGCCGATGTCGGCGACGACGCCGAGATGCGCGCCATGGCCCAGGACGAGATCGCCCAGGCCGAGGCCGACCTTGACCAGCTGGTCGCCCAGTTGCAGACCGCCCTGCTGCCCAAGGACCCCGACGACGCGCGCAATGCCTTCATCGAAATCCGCGCCGGCACCGGCGGGGACGAGTCGGCCCTGTTCGCCGCCGACCTGGCCCGCATGTACACCCGCTATGCCGAACGCCAGGGCTGGCGCAGCGAGATCATGTCGGCCAGCGAGTCCGACCTGGGCGGCTACAAGGAAGTGGTGCTGCGCTTCGAAGGCGATGGCGTCTACGGCCAGATGAAGTTCGAGTCCGGCGGCCACCGCGTGCAGCG
>CAYOJR010000200.1:2308-3408 GCA_964404335.1 uncultured Aquabacterium sp. | reverse complement strand
GCGATGGGCGCCGAGGTCAAGATCTTCAACCCCAGCGGCCTGCCGCTGCCCGATGACGCCCCGGAGTCTCACCCCAAGGTGGCGGAGCTGCGCGAGCTGACCCAGTGGTGCGAAGGCATGGTGTGGTGCTCCCCTGAGCGCCACGGCGCCATGACCGGGATCATGAAGGCGCAGATCGACTGGATCCCGCTGAGTGTCGGTGCGGTGCGGCCGACACAGGGAAAGACCCTGGCGCTGATGCAGGTGTGCGGTGGCTCGCAGTCCTTCAACGCCGTCAACCAGATGCGGGTGCTGGGCCGCTGGATGCGCATGATCACGATCCCCAACCAGTCCTCGGTGGCCAAGGCCTTCATGGAGTTCGATGACAACGATCGCATGAAGCCCTCCAGCTACCACGACCGGGTGGTGGATGTGATGGAGGAACTGCTCAAGTTCACCCTGCTCACGCGCGACATCAGCCCTTATCTGGTGGATCGCTACAGCGAGCGCAAGGAGAGCGCCGAAGCCCTGATGAAACGGGTGAACCTGCGCTCGATCTGAACGCCCCTGGGAGGCACCGAGGACTAGAATGAAAACTTCGATGCTCCCCGTTGAGGGTGACACATGGAACTGCTGCTGACACTGCTGCACGGCGGCGCCGGAAGCCTGGCGTCCTACCTGGCGGCCCACGTGTTGCTGTGCCTGCTGCCAGCCTTCTTCATCGCCGGCGCCATGGCCGCGCTCATCCCGAAAGCCAGCATCACACGCTGGCTGGGGCGGCATGCCCCCGCCCATGTCTCCTACCCCGCTGCGGCCCTGGCGGGCTCTCTGATTGCAGTCTGTTCCTGCACCATCGTGCCGCTGTTCGCCGGCATCTACCGCAAAGGCGCTGGCATCGGCCCGGCGGTCACCTTCCTGTTCTTCGCGCCGGCGGGCAACATCATGGCGCTGGCCTACACCGGCAGCATCCTGGGCGTGGAATTCGCGCTGGCCCGTCTGGTGCTGTGCCTGCTCTTTGGCATTGGCATCGGCCTGCTGATGGCGCAGATCTTCTGGCAAGACGATGCCCAGCACGACAGCGAAACCGACGCGCTGTTCGCCGACCAGGCCACCATTGCCCC
>CAYOJR010000200.1:0-2208 GCA_964404335.1 uncultured Aquabacterium sp. | reverse complement strand
CTCTTTCTCACCGCGTTGCTGATGAGCCGGGCTTGGCTGCGTTTGCGCCCGCCACCGGCCAACTGACCGATACCCCTCCAACCACAAGGAACCGCCATGCTGACCGTCAAAATCCTGGGATCTGGTTGCGCCAACTGCAAGAAGCTCGAAGCCGTGGCGCGTGAAGCCGCAGCACAGGCGGGGGTCGAGGCCGAGTTCGTCAAAGTGACAGACATGAACGACATACTGTCTTTCAATGTCATGTCGACCCCGGCGCTGGTCATCAACGGCAAAGTGGTCAGCAGCGGCCGCATCCCCAGTCTGGCCGACATCCAGAAGTGGCTGACGGCCTGATGCCTACCGCGCAGCCACCCACAGCGATCGGCACTCGGCCACGAGTGTGACGGACTGCGCACTACTACCGTACGCCATCAACGCAGTGCATGTTAGGCTCAATCGCGTTGCACACGCACCGTGTACACACCCGCGCTGGAGATGAACATGCACAGCACCCTGGCCCACCCGTCGCAACTCCGCAGACTCACACTTCGCGTGTTGGTCTCGGGATCCCTCTTCTGCAAACTGCAGTCGCTGGGTTTGGTCATGACGTGTGAATGACGCGCACACATGAGCCACCCATCCCAAAGGCGGGCAGTGATTTCCTGACGAGACGCGCCATGTCCAGACCCATTCAATCCCATCTCCATTGAGCATGTCTGCCGCACTCCGCATCGGCCTGATCTACCTGCTGTTGGCCAGCGCCTGGATTTGGCTGTCGGATTGGCTCGTGCGTTTGCTTGCGCTGCCGGCTGACTGGACGCAAGCCATACAGTCATTCAAAGGCGTGCTCTTTGTGGCGTTGACCGGGGCATTGCTGTACTGGTTGATCCGCAAAGAGGAGCAACGGCAACACGATCTGCAAGCCGAGTTGCGCGCAACCCGTACCAAGCTCGAACACATCGTGGATGCGAGCGCCGCAGTGGTGTATGCATTCGAGCAGAAAGGCACCGACCCCAAGCTCTCGCTGTGTTACATCAGCGCCAACATCAAGCGACTGAGTGGCTTCGCGCCCGACTTTCTCTACAAGCACCAGGCCATTTACTGGGAGCGTCTGCACCCTGATGATCAGCGACTGGTGAAATCGGCCATCAAGCGTGCGGTGCAGGAGGTTTCAGGCTTCACCCTTCAATATCGCTGGCTGCACCAAGATGGCCGCTATCGCTGGATCGAAGACCGTTCAAGCGCCAGTCGCAATCCCCGCACGGGCTTGATCGAACTGGTGGGCAACTGGCGTGACATCACCCAGTTGAAGCAGGATCAGTTCACTCTGGAAGTGGCAGAAGAGCGCTGGCGTTTTGCCATCGACGGCAGCAACCTGGGGCTGTGGGACTGGAACGTCCCGGAAGGCACGGCTTTTTTCTCGGCGCGCTGGAAAAGCATGCTCGGTTTCGACGAAAACGAGATTGGCAACCAGATTTCCGAATGGTCATCGCGCGTTCATCCCGACGATGAGCCCGCCGTCAACGCCGCCGTCGATGCCTTGCTGAACACCCCACAGGAGTTGCATGCGCATGAGGTACGCCTGCGCTGCAAAAATGGCGACTACAAATGGATTCTGGTCCAGGGCAAGGTGGTTGAACGCAACGAGCGCGGTGAGCCCATCCGCGTGATCGGAACCCACACCGACCTGACCGAAATCAAGCAACGCGAGGCAGCCCTCGATCTGCATGCTGGCGTCTTCATGAACAGCATGGAAGGCATCGTGATCTGCGATGCCAACGTCCGCATCAAATCGGTCAACCAGGCCTTCACAGACATCACCGGGTACATGGCCGATGAGGCCATCGGGCAACTCCCGTCCATCCTCAAGTCGGGTCGCCAGGATGCAGCCTTCTACACAGAGATGTGGCGGCAGATCAATGAACACGGTCGTTGGCAAGGAGAAATCTGGAACCGCCGCAAGAATGGTGAGATTTTTGCCGAGTGGCTGACCATCAACGTGGACCACTCCGCAGATGGCAGCGTGCGCCACTACTACGCCATCTTCAGCGACATCACCCACCGCAAGGCCGCCGAAGAAAAAATCCGGCACATCATCCAGCACGACACCTTGACCAATCTGCCCAATCAGTCATTGCTGCGTGACCGGTTGGGGCTGGCGCTGGCGCATGCCAAGCGCAATCAGGAAGCCCTGGCCGTGTTGTTCATGGACATGGACCGCTTCAAGCT
>CAYOJR010000199.1:1452-3447 GCA_964404335.1 uncultured Aquabacterium sp. | reverse complement strand
GCCCACGCGATGATGGGCATCAACGCGGTCAAGGGCGTGGAGATTGGCGCGGGCTTCGACAGCGTGAGCCAGCGCGGCACGGTACATGGTGACGAACTGCACCCGAATGGCTTTGCCAGCAACCACGCGGGCGGTGTGCTGGGCGGCATCTCGACCGGGCAGGATCTGCGTGTGGCGATTGCGATCAAGCCCACCAGTTCGATCCGCACGCCTCGGCAGTCCATCGACCTGAACGGCCAGCCTGCGACGGTGGAGACCTTTGGTCGCCATGACCCGTGCGTGGGCATCCGCGCCACGCCGATTGCCGAGGCCATGCTGGCGCTCGTGCTGATCGATCACGCTTTGCGCCACCGCGCGCAGTGTGGCGATGTGAAGGTGGACACGCCGCGCATTCCGGCGCAACGCTGACACGGCGTGCGCTCCATGAAAAAGGGACCCGAGGGTCCCTTTTGCTGCCTGGCGTTTGGCCTGTGTGGGCCGTGCCAGGGACCGGGGGATCAGGCGGTTTGCAGTTCGCTGGCCGCTTCCGGGCGTTCGATCAGCTCGATCTTGTAGCCGTCGGGGTCGGTGATGAAGGCGATGACCGTGGTGCCGCCCTTGATGGGGCCGGCCTCACGGCTGACGCTGCCGCCGAGGGTGGCGGTTTTGGCGCGCACGGCATCGCAGACCGCTGCGGCGTTGCTGACACCGATGGCGATGTGGCCGTAGGCCGTGCCCAGCTCGTATTGCTCGACGCCGTAGTTGTAGGTCAGCTCGATTTCGGCATGCTCGGGGTTGCGTCCGTAGCCGAGGAAGGCGAGGGTGTATTGCTGCTCGGGCCGATCGGTGGTGCGCAGCAAGGTCATGCCCAGGGCCTGGGTGTAGAAGTCGATGGAGCGCTGCAGGTTGCCGACGCGCAGCATGGTGTGCAAGAGACGCATGGTGGTGGGTACTTCAGTGCCAAAACCGTGAGTCTGCCAGGGTTGGGCCAGAGGTGTTGTCGCCCGGCCATCAACCCTGGCACCCACCCGCTTACTTGAACTGCGGCAGCAGCACGCTGTCGATCAGCCAGACGGTGCCGTTGGTGGTCTTGACGCCCTTGCAGGTGACGGTGGCCTGGTTCACCGAGGCGCCATCGGCGTCATAGCCCACGTACAGGGTCTGGCCTTGCAAGGTTTTCACTTGCGTGGGGATCAGGTTGCGGCGCGGGTCGGCGGTGCCGGCGCTCACGTGATAGGTGAGGACGGCGGTGAGCAGGTTCACGTCATTGCCGATCACGTTCAGCAGGGGCGTGGGGACTTTGGCGAAGGCGGCGTTGGTAGGAGCGAACACGGTCAGCGGGCCCTTGCCGGCCAGTGGGCCCACCAGGTTGGCGGCCTGAACCAGGCTCACCAAGGTGCTCAGCTCGGGCGTGGCCACGGCGGCGTCCACGATGGTGCCGGGGAACTCGGTGAGTTGGGTGTGGCGGCACTTGAGGTAACTGGACAGCGAAAAATCGGCTGCCTGGGCGGCGGGGGCGGCCAACATGCCGGCAGCCACGGCGAAACCGGCGATCATGGCCTGGATGGGGGACGCAACTTGACGGGTGAAGTGTTTCATCTCTTGCCTGCTTGGTTTGGATGCAAAACCTGGCGGTATTGTTAGGGACCAATCAGTTCTTTGAGTGAACTGATTGGTAATATTTTGCTTAAAAATGACGCAGACGCAAGGCCTCGCATCGCCCGCTGGGGCGATGTTCACTTAAGTAGGGGGGCGTCAGGGGCGAACCAGCTCGACCGGCACCCAGCCGCGTACGCTGTTGATCAGCGCGAAGGCGGTGGCGTGTGGCAAGTCATCCAGGTGGATGTGCGCTTCCTGCAGCTGACCGGCGTCCAGCAGGCTCTGGCGCATCACGCCCGGCAGCAGGCCTGCTGAGAGAGGCGGGGTGAGCCAGCGACCATTGAGTTTAACGGCCACATTGCCGATGGTGAACTCGGTGACTTCACCCGCAGCGTTGTAGAGCAAGGTGTCGAAACA
>CAYOJR010000199.1:0-1352 GCA_964404335.1 uncultured Aquabacterium sp. | reverse complement strand
CACGCCAGGGGGCAGGAGGCGGCAGGGTGTCGACCGTGACGGTGCGGATGGGGACGTTGAAGGTGACGCGCCCGCCTGGGGCCATGAGACCGACCGCGCCGCAGTACACGCCACGCGCGCTGCGCTCGAGGCGGGCAATGTGGTGCATGGCCTGGCGCTTGGGCGCACCGGTGACGGAGCCGCAGGGGAAGAGGGCGGCAAACAGCTCGCTCAGGCGCAGGTCACTGCGGCTGCGGGCGGTGATGGTGGACGTCATCTGCCAGACGGTGGGCAGGGCGTGCAGTTCGAACAGATCGGGCACGCGCACGCTGCCCACTTCGGCCACGCGCGACAGGTCGTTGCGCAGCAGGTCCACGATCATCAGGTTCTCGGCCCGCTCCTTGGCGCTGGTGCGCAGGTGTTCGGCGGCGGCCGCATCGGTGGCAGCGTCCGGCCCGCGCGGGGCGGTGCCTTTCATGGGCCGGGTGGTGATGTGCTCGCCATCCCAGTCGAAGAACAGCTCGGGCGAGACGCTGAGCACGGCGCCGGGCACGCGGCAGGCGGCGCGGGCGTCGAGCATCAGGGCGTAGCCTTGCGGCTGGCTGCGCCGCAGGGCCATGAACCAGGGCCACAGGGCGGCGGGCTCGCCGTCAAAGGGGCTGTGCAACTGGCCGGTCAGATTGACCTGATAGACCTCGCCAGCCTGGATGAGCGAACGGATCTGCTCGACCTTGTGTTCGATGGCGGGTTGCTCCAGGTCGGTCTGCCAGGGGCCCGCTTGCCATGAGGGGCTGGCGGTGTCGGTCACCGGCTGACCATCCCAGGCCTGAGCCTGGTCGAACACGGCCCAGACGGCGTAGGGCTGACCGGGCGGCAGGGCCTTGACGGGCAGATGGGGGTTCAGGCCGGGCGCGGCTTCGTACGCCACCCAGCCCACGCACCATTGACCGGCTTGGGACAGCGCGTGGGCGGCGTCCAGCAGGCCGGCGACCTGGCTGGGATCGTGGGCGACCAGCCAGCGGCTGGGGCGCTCGAAGCGCCAGCGCTGTCGTGTCCCTTGGGGGGCGTCCGGGTGGGGAGGGAAATCGACCAGCGCGGTTGGCAGGTCGGGGTCCTGATCAAGCACGGCGGTCGGAAGCCAGGGCGTTGGTCAGCAGCACGAAGGCTGCCACCGCAAACAAGGCGAGTGCCCAGAACTCAAAGGGGATGCCCAGCACGCTGACGGCACCGTCGGAACAATTGGCCCGCACTTCGAACCAGTCGGGCCAGCGGGTGTCCAGCCCGAAGAAACCGATGACCTTGTCGGCAAAGGTGAGGGCACACGAGTCGGTTTTGGCCGCGACAAAGTGCTGCCACAGGGCCGCAGCGATGCC
>CAYOJR010000198.1:0-3451 GCA_964404335.1 uncultured Aquabacterium sp. | reverse complement strand
TGACCGTCATGGGTCACGTCGACCACGGCAAGACCTCGCTGCTGGACTACATCCGCACCACACGTGTGGCCTCGGGTGAAGCCGGCGGCATCACGCAGCACATTGGCGCGTATCACGTGGACACGCCTCGCGGCATGATCACCTTCCTCGACACCCCGGGTCACGAAGCCTTCACGGCCATGCGTGCTCGCGGTGCCAAGGCAACCGACCTGGTCATTCTGGTGGTGGCCGCCGACGACGGCGTCATGCCACAGACCAAGGAAGCCATTCACCACGCCAAGGCGGCGGGTGTGCCCATCGTGGTGGCGATCAACAAGATCGACAAGCCCGGTGCAGCACCTGATCGCGTGAAGCAGGAACTGGTCGGTGAGCAGGTTGTGCCCGAAGAGTACGGCGGTGATTCTCCGTTCGTGCATGTGTCGGCCAAAACCGGCCAGGGCATCGACGAACTGCTGGAGCAAGTCCTCCTGCAGGCGGAGGTTCTGGAGTTGACCGCGGCGAAGGATTCCCAAGCCAAGGGTTTGGTGATCGAAGCGCGTCTGGACAAGGGCCGTGGCCCGGTCGCCACCGTGCTGGTTCAGTCCGGTACCCTCAAGCGCGGCGATGTGGTTTTGGCTGGTGCCAGCTACGGTCGTGTGCGAGCCATGTTGGACGAAAACGGCAAGGCGGCAACCGAAGCCGGTCCGTCGATCCCGGTCGAAATCCAAGGTTTGGCAGAAGTGCCGTCTGCGGGCGACGAGTTCATGGTGCTGTCTGACGAACGTCGTGCACGTGAAATTGCCACGTTCCGTCAAGGCAAGTACCGCAACGTCAAACTGGCCAAGCAACAAGCCGCCAAGCTCGAAAGCATTTTCGAGAACATGGGACAGGGCGACGTGCAAACGCTGGCCCTCATCATCAAGGCCGACGTGCAAGGTTCTCAAGAAGCGTTGGCTGCATCGCTGCTCAAGCTGTCGACGCCGGAAGTGCGCGTGCAGGTTGTGCATGCTGCGGTGGGTGGCATCAGCGAGTCGGACGTCAACCTGGCGATTGCCTCGAAGGCTGTCATCATCGGTTTCAACGTGCGTGCCGATGCCGGTGCTCGCAAGCTGGCAGATCACAATGGCGTGGATCTGCGCTACTACAACATCATCTACGACGCTGTGGACGATGTGAAGGCAGCGATGGGTGGCATGTTGGCGCCGGAGCAGCGCGAAGAAATCATCGGCTCGGCCGAGATCCGTCAGGTCTTCGTGGCCTCGAAGATCGGCACGATCGCGGGTTGTATGGTCACCGACGGCGTGGTGCGTCGCAGCGCCAAGCTGCGCCTGCTGCGCGACAACGTGGTGATCTATACCGGCGAGCTGGAAGGCCTCAAGCGCTTCAAGGACGATGTCAAGGAAGTTCGCGAGGGCTTCGAGTGTGGTCTGAACATCAAGGGCTACAACGACATCAAGGAAGGCGACGTCCTCGAGTTCTTCGAAATCAAGGAAGTGGCACGCACGCTGTAATCCGCACGCAGTGCTTCGCCTCTCAACCCCGCCTGAGCCCAGGCGGGGTTTGTGTTTCCGAAGCACGCAGTGTCATGACAGCAGGAATTCACCATGCGCCATAAGAAAGCTACCCCCAACCGCAGTCTCCGCGTCAACGACCAGATCCAGCGCGATGTGGCCGAGCTGATCCGCGACCTGAAAGATCCGCGCATCAGCAACATGATCACCATTACCAACGTGGAGGTGACGCCCGACTACGCCCATGCCAAGGTGTTCTTTTCCTTGCTGGTGGGTGATCCGGTGGCCTGCGAGGAAGGTCTGAACGAGGCCGCAGGTTTCATCCGCAATGGTTTGTTCAAGCGCCTGCAGATCCATACCGTGCCGACTTTGCATTTCCATTTCGACCGTACCACCGAGCGTGCGGCCGAGTTGAATGCCTTGATCACCCGAGCCGTGGCCGACAAGGCCAAGGACGATGACGGCGAGGGCACGCCCACGTGAGCAAGCCACCGCGTCAGCCGCGTCGCCAACTGCATGGTGTCATCCTGCTCGACAAGCCGCTGGGCCTGTCGAGCAACGATGCATTGCAGAAAGTGCGACGCCTGATGCGTGCCGAGAAAGCCGGGCATACCGGCACCCTGGACCCCTTGGCGACCGGCTTGTTGCCCCTGTGCTTCGGGGCGGCCACGAAGTTCTCGCAGGTGTCGCTGGATGCCGACAAGCGTTATACGGCGACCCTGAAGTTGGGTGTGACCACCACCACGGGTGATGTCGAGGGAGAGGTGTTGCAAACTCGTTCGGTGATGCCCGAGCAGGTGAATGCAGACCGGATTGCTCAGGCGTGCGCCCAGTGGACGGGGCCGATCGAGCAAATTCCGCCCATGTATTCGGCGCTCAAGCACCAAGGCAAGGCTCTGTACGAGTACGCGCGCGAGGGCATCGAGATCGATCGCCCATCGCGGCAGGTGACCATTCACCGCATTGACATCCTCGACTGGCAGGGTGACGTGCTGACCTTGGATGTGCAATGCAGCAAAGGGACGTATATTCGTACCCTGGCACAGGACATTGGCGAGGCACTGGGCTGTGGTGCTCATCTGATTGGCTTGCGTCGCACTGGCAGTGGCGGTGTGACCTTGGAGGGGGCCGTGACGCTGGACGCGTTGATGGCCATGACCGAAGCCGAGCGCGATGCGCATTTGCTGCCCGCTGATATTTTGTTGAACGATTGGCCAGAGGTGCTCTTGAGTGAGTCCGAGGCCGCCCGTTTTCTCACCGGCTTGCGCCGGCGAACCCGTTTGGCCGATGCGCCCCAGGTGCGTGTGTATGGGCCCCATCCTGAGCCGGGCAGTCTCCCGGATCGTCGCGTGTTGCTGGGCAGTGCCCACATCAAGGGCGGCGAATTGATCCCTACGCGCCTGCTGAGTCCGACCGAAGTGGAAGGCATGCTGACCCAGTCAGCCCCTTCCGTTGCGGCGGCATCAGCCTCAGAAATCTGATTTAGAACCAAAGAGCTTTTATGAGCACTCAAATTCGCAACATCGCGATCATTGCCCACGTGGACCATGGCAAAACCACCATGGTTGACCAATTGCTGCGCCAGTCTGGCACCTTTGCCGAGCACGAAAAAGTGGTCGACACGGTGATGGACAACAACGCCATCGAACGCGAGCGTGGCATCACCATTTTGGCCAAGAACTGTGCCGTGTCCTGGAAGGGTACGCACATCAACATCCTCGACACACCAGGCCACGCGGACTTCGGTGGTGAAGTGGAACGTGCGCTGTCCATGGTCGACGGCGTGGTGTTGCTGATCGACGCGCAAGAAGGCCCGATGCCTCAAACGCGTTTCGTGACCAAGAAGGCCTTGGCCTTGGGTCTGAAGCCCATCGTGGTGGTCAACAAGGTGGACAAGCCTGGCGCGAACCCCGACAAGGTGGTGAACGCTGCGTTTGATCTGTTCGACAAGCTGGGTGCGA
>CAYOJR010000197.1:2134-3458 GCA_964404335.1 uncultured Aquabacterium sp. | reverse complement strand
GGTCGATGTCGCTGGCCTGCATGCGGGCCTTGCCCAGCGCCTTCAGGCAGGCGGGGGTGGGGCCAGTCAACATGATGGTGGGCTCTGAGCCGACGACCGAACACATGCGCACCTTGGCGCGCGGCTTGAGGCCTGCCTTGAGGCCCGCTTCCTTGCTGCCCAGCAGCACAAGGGCGGCGCCATCGACGATGCCCGAGGAGTTCCCGGCGTGGTGCACGTGGTGGATCTTTTCGATGGTGGTGTAGCGGTCGAGCGCGGTGGCGTCGAAGCCCATGGTGCCCATCATCTCGAACGAGGGCATGAGCTTGGACAGTGACTCCACCGAGGTGCCGACGCGGATGGTTTCATCCTTGACCAGCATCGTCATACCATTGAGGTCGGTGACGGGCACAACCGAGCGGTCGAAACGGCCATCGGCCTGCGCGGCCGCAGCGCGGCGGTGCGATTCCGCTGCGAAGGCGTCCAGATCCGCACGGCTGAAGCCTTCGAGCGTGGCGATCAGGTCGGCGCTGACGCCTTGCGGGATGAAGCCCAGCCCGGTGTTGACGCGCGGGTCCATGACCCAGGCGCCGCCGTCGCTGCCCATCGGCCAGCGGCTCATGGATTCGACACCCCCGGCGACCACCATGTCTTCCATGCCGGACATGATCTTGGCGGCGGCCAGGTTGACGGCTTCCAGACCTGACGCACAAAAGCGCGACAGCGTGACCCCCGCGACGGAGTCGGCCCAGCCGGCATCGAGCACAGCAGTGCGGGCAATGTCGGCCCCCTGCTCGCCCACCGGCGTGACGCAGCCCAGCACCACGTCATCGACCAGCGAGGTGTCGAGGTGATGGCGTTGTTGCAGTGCCTGCAGCAGTGTGCGCAGCAGCCACACGGGGGTGGCCTGGTGCAGGCTGCCGTCTTTCTTGCCCTTGCCGCGCGGCGTGCGCACGGTGTCGTAGATATACGCTTCGATCATGAATGTTTCCTCAGAAGATGGCGGAATGGCGCGAGTGTCAGATCACAGGAAACGGCTCGCGAGCTCCTTCATGATTTCGTTGGTGCCGCCATAGATGCGCTGCACACGGGCATCGGCATACAGGCGGGCGATCACGTACTCCTTCATGTAGCCGTAGCCGCCAAAGAGCTGCAGGCACTCGTCGATCAGCTTGCACTGCTGGTCGGTGATCCAGTACTTGAGCAGCGCAGCGCGCTCCACGCCCAGTTCACCCTTGAGGTGTGCCACCATGGCGGCGTCCACCATGGCGCGCGAGGCCATCAGGAGGGCCTGGCATTCGGCCAGCGTGAAGCGGGTGTTCTGGAAGTTGAAGATGGGCTTGCC
>CAYOJR010000197.1:0-2034 GCA_964404335.1 uncultured Aquabacterium sp. | reverse complement strand
CGAGATGCCTTGCGCGCCCTTGCTCTTGTCGGTCTTGCAGACCACAACGATGAGGTTGGCGAGCTGGCCGTTGGTGATGAAGGTCTTGCTGCCGTTGATCTTGTAGGTGTCGCCCTCCAGCACGGCGGAGGTGCGCACGCCTTGCAGGTCGGAGCCGGTGCCGGGCTCGGTCATGGCGATGGCGCCGATCAGCTCGCCGGTGGCCATCTTGGGCAGCCAGCGCTTTTTCTGCTCTTCGGTGCCGTAGTGCAGGATGTAGGGGGCGACGATGGCCGAGTGCAGCGCACCGCCAAAGCCGGACTGGCCGGCGGCGGCCTGGGCCAGGATCAGGGCGGCCTCGTGGCCGAAGTCGCCACCGGCGCCGCCGTACTCTTCGGGCATCGAGGCGCACAGGAAGCCGTTGGCACCGGCTTCGCGCCAGGCTTCGCGGTCCATCATGCCCTGAGCGCGCCAGGCCTCGTCCTTCGGACCCCACTGCTCCTTGAAGAAGCGGGTGGCCGATTCCAGCAGCATGGTGTGCTCATCGGTCATCCAGGTGGAAGCGAAGTTGTGAATGGGCATGGGGACTCCTGAGTGATGCGTACGCTCGCGTGCGCATGGGTGCGTGAACGGTTTGACGCGACACCCGACTCCGGCCTCAATCGGTAATTTTGATTACCGTTGGTGTAAACCCGCAGAACAGGCATCATGAACGACACATTGCGTCGCCTTGTCGCACGAGATGCCTTTTGACATCGCGTTTGCGGCAACTGAACCATGTTGATCAAGGCCGCTCGCCAAGGCAAGAGGATTGCGCCTGATTCGGCTCTGTAACGCTCATTTGGTAAGATGAATTACCATCCCGGAAAGCCGGATTCCCATGCCTGCCAGCACCCCCAGCTCCCCACCGCCGCGCACCCACGACGAGCGCCGCGCCATGCTCGCCACCATGCGCACCGACACGTTGCAGCGCATCGAGAACGCGGTGCTGAGCCTGTTTTCGCAGCGCGATTTCCACGAGGTCAGCCTGATCGATGTGGCGCGCACGGCGCATGTGTCCCTGCAGACCATCTACAAGTACTTCGGCAGCAAGGAGGTGCTGGTGTACGCGATGCTCGACGTGATGCTGGGTCGCCTGGCCGAGCGCATGCTCGATCACCTGCAGGGCATCGACAATGTGCGCGAGCGGCTGCGCAAGACCTGCTGGGTGACGCTGGACTACATGGACAAGCACCCGGCCGTGATCCTGTTGCTGTTCACCGCCGTGCCGGTGTCGCGCCACAACCAGATTGGCATCTACGAGAGCCCGGAGTTGATGGCGGCATTTCGCGGCGTGCTCAAGGACGGACAGGCGCGCGGGGTGCTCAACAACACCGTGTCCTCCAAGGTGCTGCTCGACGTGTTCATGGGCATCGTCGGACGGGTGGTCCTGATGCACATCGTGCGCGGCGAGCGGCGTTCGCTGATCGCGCAGTTCGACGAATTCTTCAACATCGTGTGGCGGGCGATGTCGGTGGACTGAAGGCGCAGCTCAACCGCTGCGGGCGGCCGCCTCGCGCAGCTTGTCCTTCTTGCTCTTGCGCTTGCCCTTGATACCGCCGTTCGGGTCCAGCCCTTTCGGGCCCTGATGGCCGTCCGCGTCGCTGCCATCGGCTGATGCCGGCGCTGACGGCTCGAACCCCGCCAGGCGCTCGCGCGGCACGCGCTGGTCCTGACGCTTTTCAATCAGGCGGAAATGCGACTCGGCCTCGGGCGTGATGAAGCTGATCGCCAGGCCGCTGGCGCCCGCCCGGCCTGTGCGGCCGATGCGGTGAATGTAGTCGTCGGGCGAGCGGGGCAGGTCGAAGTTGACCACCACGGGCAGCCCGGCGATGTCGATGCCGCGCGCGGCCACATCGGTGGCCACGACCACCTGCAATTCGCTGGCCTTGAAGGCGTCGAGCACGGCACGGCGGGCACCCTGGCTCAGGTCGCCATGGAAAGCGGCCGCGTGGATGCCGGCGCGGTGCAGCTTGTGCGCCACCAGCTCGGTGGCGTACTTGGTGGCGGCGAACA
>CAYOJR010000196.1:0-3548 GCA_964404335.1 uncultured Aquabacterium sp. | reverse complement strand
AAGACGGCTTCTATTACGACTTCGCCTACAAGCGCCCCTTCACGCCCGAAGACCTCGAAGCCATCGAGAAGAAGATGGCCGAACTGGCCAAGAAGGACGAGAAGGTCGAGCGCAAGGTGCTGCCGCGCGATGAGGCCGTGCGCTACTTCAAGGGTCTGGGCGAGCATTACAAGGCCGAGATCATCGAAAGCATCCCGGCCGATCAGGACGTGTCGCTGTACAGCGAAGGCGCCTTCACCGACCTGTGCCGCGGCCCCCACGTGCCCAGCACTGGCAAGCTCAAGCACTTCAAGCTGATGAAGGTGGCTGGCGCCTACTGGCGCGGCGACCACCGCAACGAGCAGCTGCAGCGTGTCTACGGCACCGCTTGGACGACCAAGGACGACCTGGCGCAGTACCTGCACCGCCTGGAAGAAGCTGAAAAGCGCGACCACCGCAAGCTGGGTCGCGAACTCGACCTGTTCCACATCGACGACCATGCGCCGGGCGTCGTGTTCTGGCACCCCAAGGGCTGGACCGTGTGGCAGGCCGTCGAGCAGTACATGCGCCAGATCTACCGTGACAACGGCTATCAGGAGGTCAAGGGTCCCCAGATCATCGACAAGACCCTGTGGGAGAAGACCGGTCACTGGGACAAGTACCGCGACAACATGTTCACCACCGAGTCGGAAAAGCGCGACTACGCGCTCAAGCCGATGAACTGCCCGGGTCACATCCTGATCTTCAATCAGGGCATCAAGAGCTACCGCGACCTGCCTGTACGCTACGGTGAGTTTGGTCAATGCCACCGCAATGAGCCTTCGGGTGGTCTGCACGGCATCATGCGTGTGCGCGGCTTCACCCAGGACGACGGTCACGTCTTCTGTACCGAAGACCAGATCCTGTCCGAGTGCGTGGCCTTCACGGCCCTGCTGCAAAACGTCTACAAGGACTTCGGCTTCACCGACATCATCTACAAGGTCGCGACCCGTCCCGAAGCCCGCATTGGCTCGGACGAAGTCTGGGACAAGGCCGAGAACGCCTTGATGGAGTCGCTGCGCGCCACCAACAGCGAGTTCACCATCGCGGTGGGCGACGGTGCCTTCTACGGGCCCAAGATCGAGTACACCTTGAAGGACGCGCTGGGCCGTCACTGGCAGTGCGGCACCATCCAGGTCGACTTCTCGATGCCGCAGCGTTTGAACGCCGAGTACGTGGCCGACACCAGCGAGCGCAAGCACCCGGTCATGCTGCACCGCGCCATCCTGGGCTCGCTCGAGCGCTTCATCGGCATCCTGATCGAGCAACACGCCGGGGCATTGCCAGTGTGGCTGGCGCCCGAGCAGGTGGTGGTGCTCAACATCACCGATGCGCAGGCTGATTACGCTCAAGATATTGCCAAAACGCTGCAGAAGCAGGGCTTGCGCGTGCAGTTGGATTTGCGCAACGAGAAGATCACGTATAAAATCCGCGAGCATTCGTTGCAAAAGGTGCCGTACTTCATCGTTGTCGGTGACAAGGAGAAGGCTGATGGCACCGTTGCCGTGCGCGCCCGGGGTAACCAGAACCTCGGTGTGATGTCACTCGATGACTTCTCCCAGAAGATCTCTCAAGACATCGCCAGCAAGGCCTGAGGCGGGATGGCGCTTTGCCCATGTGGGTGAGGCGCAATCTTGCTGGGTTTGCCTGGGTGCGTGATCAAGGTTAACCGGTGCCAGGCGTCCAGAGCCTGTGGCCAAAAGGAATTCAACATCGCTAACTTCTTTGACCGCCGTACGCGCAATGACGAGCGCAAGCATCGGCTCAATCGTGAAATCATGGCTCCGGAAGTCCGTCTGACGGGCGTGGAAAACGAGCCTCTCGGTATCGTCAGTGTCCAGGAAGCCTTGCGGATGGCCGCTGAGCTTGACGTGGACCTGGTGGAAATCTCTGCCACGGCTGAACCGCCGGTCTGTCGTCTGATGGACTACGGCAAGTTCAAGTACCAGGAGCAGAAGAAGGCCCACGATGCCAAGATGAAGCAGAAGGTCATTGAGGTCAAAGAGGTCAAGTTCCGTCCGGGTACCGATGAAGGCGACTACCAGATCAAGCTGCGCAACCTGCGTCGCTTCTTGGAAGACGGCGACAAAGGCAAGGTGACCCTGCGCTTCCGTGGTCGTGAAATCACGCACCAGGAGCTGGGGATGAAATTGCTGGAGCGTGTGCGCGATGATCTGACAGATTGCTCAGTCGTCGAGAACATGCCCAAACTGGAAGGGCGCCAGATGATCATGGTGCTCGGTCCGAAGAAAAAGAAATAATCACCCGGCGCAGGCCGTGTGATTTGCCAAGGTGGCGGTTTGGTCGCCACCACCATTGGCTCAAAGTGCCTGCAGGCCATCAAGACACGGAAGTGGTATCCGTGGCGCCTGGCAGGAACAACGTAAAAGGAGCAGAACATGCCCAAAATGAAGACCAAGAGCAGTGCGAAGAAGCGTTTTCGCGTGCGTCCGGGTGGTACCGTCAAGCGCGGTCAAGCCTTCAAGCGCCACATCCTGACCAAGAAGACCACGAAGAACAAGCGCCAGCTCCGCGGCGCCGTCAACGTGCATGAAACGAACATGGGCCAGATGGCTCAGATGCTGCCTTTCGCTGGCCTGTAATCGGCTACCGAACAGCAGATCGTTTCGAATTGGTTCAAGATAGTTAACGCCGAAGGAGTCATCCATGCCTCGCGTCAAACGTGGTGTAACAGCCCGCGCTCGTCATAAGAAAGTTCTCGCCCTGGCCAAGGGTTTCCGTGGTCGCCGCAAGAACGTGTTCCGCATCGCCAAACAGGCTGTCATGAAGGCTGGGCAGTATGCCTACCGCGACCGCCGCGCCAAGAAGCGTGAGTTCCGCCGTCTGTGGATCGCACGTATCAACGCCGGTAGCCGTGCTCTGGGCCTGACCTACAGCAAGTTCATCGCTGGCATCAAGAAGGCATCGATCGAGATCGACCGCAAGGTGCTGGCCGACATGGCCGTCAACGACCCGGCAGCTTTTGCCAGCATCGTTGAAAAGGCCAAGGCTCAACTGGCTGCTTGATTTTTAAGCAATCAGCAAGATGCTGCGCCCGGCTGCATCGGTTCAGGGCAACCTGAGCGGGCAGGCGGGTGATTCAAAGGCCAACCGTGTGTTGGCCTTTTTTTTCGACACAAGACAATGAACGATCCCCATAGCGACCTTCAGGCACTGGTTCAATCCGCCCAAGCGGCTTTTGCGGAGGCCACGACCCCGGCCGACCTGGAGAATGCCAAGGCGCGTTTCCTGGGCAAGTCGGGCAGCGTGACCGAGCTGCTCAAGGGCATGGGGGCACTCAGCCCTGAAGAGAAGAAGACCCGTGGCGCCGCGATCAACCAGGCCAAGCAGCGGGTTGAGGCCGCTCTCACTGAGCGCCGTCAGGCGCTGGCTGACGCCGAACTGGCGCAGCAACTGCGCGCCGAAAGCCTGGACGTGACCCTGCCCGGTCGCCGTCGTGGCGAGGGCGGTCTGCACCCCGTTTCCCTGAGCATCGAGCGCATCGAAGGCATCTTCGGCTCGATGGGTTT
>CAYOJR010000195.1:0-3616 GCA_964404335.1 uncultured Aquabacterium sp. | reverse complement strand
CCTGCTGGTGGAACTGGCCGATGGTCAGATGGCCGAGAGCGTGCTCTTGCCGCGTGATGGGCTGTGCGTTTCAACCCAGATTGGCTGTGCCGTGGGCTGCGTGTTCTGCATGACCGGCAAGGAAGGCCTGCTGCGTCAGATCGGCAGTGCCGAGATCGTGGCCCAGGTGGCCCTTGCCCGAACGTTGAGACCGGTCAAGAAGGTGGTGTTCATGGGCATGGGCGAGCCTTCTCACAACCTTGACAACGTGCTGGAGGCCATCGACCTGCTGGGCACGGTCGGCAACATTGGCCACAAGAATCTGGTGTTCTCCACTGTGGGGGATGCGCGCGCTTTCGAGCGCCTGCCCCAGGGGCGCGTCAAACCGGCCCTCGCCCTGTCGCTGCACTCCACCAAGGCCGACGTGCGCGCCGCACTGCTGCCACGCGCGCCTCGCATCACCCCGGAAGAGCTGGTCCAGGAGGGCGAACGCTACGCCCGCGCCACCGGTTACCCGATTCAGTACCAGTGGACCTTGCTGGACGGCATCAACGACACGGAAGAGGAGCTGGACGGCATCGTGCGTCTGCTCAAGGGCAAGTACGCCTTGATGAACATGATTCCGTACAACGACGTGCCGGAGTTGCCTTACCGCCGCCCCGCCTGGGAGAAGGCCGCCGCCATTGCACGCAGCTTGCACCAACGCGGCATCCTGACCAAGCTGCGCAATTCAGCCGGGCAGGATGTGGATGGCGGTTGTGGTCAATTGCGCGCCCGTCATGCAGGGGCAACGGGGCGCAAGGTGGTGCCCATCCGGGCGCAGACTCAGCGCGAGCAGTCCAAGCCGTAACGACGCTTCAGGACCGGGGCATCCTGGGGTGCATCCTTCTTGACCTGGGCGCAGGTAATGAACTGGCCGTGCATGGTCTTCTTGACTTTGTCGGTGTACATCCAGTCCACGATGTCTTCGGGCTGGAACGCATAGCTCATGCGCACCTGCATGCGCTGGAGGGTCACGGGGATCGTCGCAACATAACCCACATAGCCCTTGTCGGTCTTCTCGAAGGGCTGCAGCCAGATGAACTCTTGCAGCTTGCCTTCGCGAACCAGCACGCGCACGGCGACGTTCTCATACCGTTTCTCGTCGCCCGTGGCGCCCACCTTCAGCACCTCACTCGCGGTGGCGCGCGCCTTCTTCATCGCCGCCTGAATGTGTGGCTGGTTGGGGTCGATCGGCATTTCCTGATCGTCCTTGGACTGAGCCGCCGATGCGGCAGGTACGGAAGCAGCAGGCGTCACAGGCTTGCGTGCTTGCGCCCAGGACACCGACGCAGAACACAGCAGGGCTGAAGCCAGCAAAGTGAGAGAGAAATGGCGCATGAACACAGTCTCGGCAGTGAAATAACGGGCCCAGTGTAGAGGGGGCTGGTCTGTTAACGCTAGGGATGATCACCCGGATGACAGGCAGTGCCCCCTTCATTCAAGGGACGCTGGCTGCGGCAGTCGGTCCAGCGGCCGATGTGGCACCAGCGGGGGGCAGGGGGAGCGTCCCCGATGCAGCATTGGCTGGCGGCATGGGGGCTCCAGACCCTGGTTCGCTGCCTGCTGCCGCTGCACCCTGGACGTCGCTGGCGCCAGCACTTGCAGCGCTCGGGCTGAGCGATGCGGGGGGCGCATCCTCATCACCCTGGATCATGTCGTCTGGCGCTTCGCTGGCGGCGCTGGCTGGTGCCGGGGCCTGCAAGACACCGCCCAACCAGTCGTTCACGCGCTTGAGCACATGCGGATCGTGTTCGCCCAGGCGCAGGCGGGGGGCGATCAACTGGGTGCGCAACGCCTGCTGAAACACCTCACCCACAATCGGCAGCGCACTTTGTGCGCCACGCCCCCAGTAGTCACTGCGCAGGGTGATGCGGTTGTCATTGAAACCCACCCACGCCCCGGCCACGAGTTGGCCGTGCATCATGATGAACCAGCCATCGGTGTTGTTCTGCGTGGTGCCCGTCTTGCCCGCCAGGTCGGCGCGCAAGCCGTAGCGGGTGCGGATGGCCGAGCCCGTGCCTCGATCGATCACGCCACGCATCACCTCCAGCAAGGTGGCGTCCACCTCGGGCGGCAACACCACCTTGGGTTTGGGCATGGCGAACTCGGCCAGCACCTTGCCTTCGCGGTTCTCGATGAGTGTCACAAAGCGTGGGGCAATGTAGCGCCCGCCGTTGGCCATCGTGCCGTAGGCGGTGACCATCTCGTACAGCGTGACCGGGCTGGTGCCCAGCGACAGGGACAGCACCTCTTCCAGCGGACTTTCGTTCACGCCCATCTTGCGAGCCAGCTCTGCCACCTTGCTGGCACCGACCTTCTCCATCAGCTGGGCGGTGATGATGTTCTTGGAATACACCAAACCACTACGCAGCGTGATGTTGCGACCGCTGGGAGCTCGTCCGTCTGTGGGGCGCCATACATCGCCACCTTCGGTTTCGATCTCGATGGCCTTGTCAGGCAGGGTGTCCGTGGGTTTGGCGCCCTGCATGAACGCGGCGGCATACACAAAGGGTTTGAATGTGGAGCCAGGCTGGCGCCGCGCTTGCTGCACGTGGTCAAACTGGTCTTGCTGGAAGTCGCGGCTGCCTACCCAGGCCCTGATTTCGCCCGACTGAGGGTCCAGTGCCATGAAGCCGGCCTGCACCTGCGTCTTCGCTTCCTTCAAGGATTTCATGAAGTCCGCGTCACCCGTCAGGCGGGCCATCGCTTCCGAGTCAGTCTGCCCCGCTTCACGGGCCTTCTTGTAAGGATCCGATTCACGCACGAATGTTTGCACCGACTCCAGGTCGGCGGACCACACCGAAGATGGTGCCCAGGCACTGTCTGCGAGCGACTGCAACTGGCGTCCCTGACGCTGTACCGCTTGCGTGGCCCATTCCTGCAAGCGCGAATCAATGGTGGTGTACACGACAAGACCATCGGCATAGATGTCGTAGTCGTTCTGATCGGCCCAATCGATCAGCCATTTGCGCAATTGCTGCATGAAGTGAGGTGCATCGCCAGGCGCTTCGGTCTGCCGTTCAAAGTCGAGACGCAGTGGGCGCTTCTTCAGACGCTGGAACTCGGCCTCGGCCAGCTCCCCACGCTTGACCATTTGCGACAGCACCGTGTTGCGCCGTTGCTCCGCACGTTCCGGGTTGAGCACCGGGTTGTAGTAGCTGGTGCCCTTGAGCATGCCGATCAAGGTGGCGCTCTCCAGCACATCCAGCTTGCGTGCCGGCTTGTCGAAGTAGGTGCGTGCCGCCATCTCGATGCCGAAGGCGTTGTACAAGAATGGCACAGTGTTCAGATACGTTTCCAGGATCTCATCTTTGGTGTACAGCGCCTCGATTTTGAGAGCGGTGATGGCCTCTTTCAGCTTGCGGGTCAGCGTGGGTGCGCGGCCGATCTCTTCGGGGTAGAGGTTGCGCGCCAACTGTTGCGTGATGGTGGAGCCGCCTTGGCGGTCACCGCCGAAGGTGCTCAAAGCGGCCGATGCGGTGCGGCGCCAATCCAGCCCGAAATGGTCGTAAAAACGATGATCTTCGGTGGCGACCAGTGCCTTCACCAGGTGTGGTGACATCTCGGCAAGCTTCACCCATTCACGGTTGGCCCG
>CAYOJR010000194.1:0-3660 GCA_964404335.1 uncultured Aquabacterium sp. | reverse complement strand
ATGCCCTTCCTGATGAAGCCCGAGGCCTTTGCCGAAAGAGCGTTTCGTTCGATTTCGGCGGGCGAGCGCTGGCGCGTGATCCCCTGGCAGATGGGGATGGTCGCCACCGTCTTGCGTTGGTTGCCGCGCAGTTGGTTTGACGCCATGATGGGCGCGCAACGGCATCGAAAAAGACGGCGCCGCGACGGGGCCTGAGCCCCATCCACGGCGCCACACAGGCTGCTGTCAGGCAGTTCCGTGCTCAGCGGTGACCGTGCCCGTGTCCATTGCCTTTGCCGGGCTGACCACGGTCATCACGGCGATCATCGCGACGGATGCGGCGTTCGTCTTGACGGTCGTCGCGACGATCACGCCGGTCATCCCAGCGATCATCGCGCCGGTCGCCACGGCGGTCCATGCGTGGGTCGTGCCGATGTGGAGCGGGGGCGTGGACGTGCGGATGCCGATGATCGCCGTTGACGAAATAAACCGGCTGGTTGCAGGCGTTGTAGTGACCGCAGTAGCGCGCCCATTGCTTGTAGTGGCCGGGCGGCACGCGCATGTAGATGGGGCGCTGGCGTGCGCTGTACGGACCCTGATGAATGATGACCGGTTGCGGGTAGATCACCACAGGGCGTTGATCGCCAATGTCCACGCGGCCGTAGAAGCCGGGTTGGTTGACGCTGATGCTCACACCGACATCAGCGGCCTGGGCGGGAGCGCTCATCACCAGTGTGGATGCCAGGGCGGCTGCGGCCGCCAGGTGGGCCATCAGAGTGCGGGATGCTTGCGACATGAGGGGGTCCTTCCAAAAAGCCGTCACCTGGTGGTGTCGGCAAAATCCTTGAGTGCTGGGGGCGTGACACCGTCATCACCAAGGGCTGTTGCTATGCATAACGCACTGCACATGAAAAAAGGCGACACCCTGAGGTATCGCCTTTTTTCGGAATGTATCAGTTTGTGCGTCAACCATCAGGAGGACGGGGCGCACAAGCCTGAAACAAGGAATCAGTAACCGCCGCCGCCGTAGCCGCCGCCGTTGCCACGGCCACCGCCGTAGCCGCCGCCACCCGAGCGACCGCCGCCGTAGCCACCGCCGCCGCCTTCACGGCCACCGCCGTAGCCACCGCCACCGGAACGGCCGCCGCCGTAGCCGCCGCCACCGCCTTCACGGCCACCGCCGCTGCCACCGTAGGGGCTGCGGAAACCAGCAGGGCGCTCTTCACGAGGACGGGCTTCGTTCACGACGATGGCACGGCCGGCCACGGGCTGACCGTTGAGGCCATTGATGGCGGCTTGGGCTTCAGCATCGGAGCCCATTTCAACGAAACCAAAGCCCTTGGAGCGGCCGGTTTCACGGTCCATCATGACCTTGGCCGAGGAAACGGCGCCAAATTCGGCAAATGCGTCTTGCAGATCCTGATCGCGCACGGAATAGGCCAGATTGCCCACGTAAAGTTTGTTGCCCACGAGAGAGCCCCTTTCAAAGTAACCATGTGGAGCTTCAACCCATCCGGACCCATTCCAACGACGGTGCCGCTTCCAGACACAGACAAATCCATTATGGGTGAATCAGCCATACAGTTCTAGAGTTTTCAACCCTCTTTTTTCTGCGCGTGTCAACCGGTGATCGAAATTGTTGCGCCTGCCCCTCAGTATTGGCCTAGGGTGAGCCCCTATCATCTGGGATGAATTGGGTGCGGTGCCCTTGGTTTTGTTCTCATTTTCTGGGTTCAGCATGTCGAATTTGCACAAGGATGTGGCCGTCACCGATGGCGTGGGGCCAAACCCCGGTCGACGCAGTTTCGACTGGTGGGGCAGCCTGGGCCGGGTGCTGGCCAGTGTGGACGCGGTGCGCGATGGCCGGGCGCTGTACGTGCTGCTGGCCGCATTTGCCGGGGCAGGGTTGGCGTTGGCGTCGGCGCGGGCGTCGCTGGGCCGTCAGGAGTTGAACTGGGCGATCGGGCAGGGGGCTGCCGCCTTGTTCGTGGCGTTTTACGGCGCGCAGGCGGCGGGCCTGCTGCTCATGGATCGGGCGATGGGACGGGCCCCCCGCGAGGTGGGTGACGCGTTGGAAGATGCCATGGGCATCGGGCACCGCACGCTGCTGGCTTTGTTGTTCATGGGGCTGCTCGGGGCGGGCATGGCGGCGCTGCTGCTGGGACTGTACTGGTTGTGCAGCCTGCCGCGCATCGGGCCCTGGTTGTTTGTGCTGGTGGTGCCTTTGACGGTGAGCGTCATCGGCCTGACGTTTGCGGCGGGTGCCGCCGTGGTGGCGCCCCTGACCGGGCCCTCGGTGTGGGCCGGAGCGTCGTCATGGCAGACCGTGCGGCGGTTGGTGCGCCTGATCCGGGAGCGCCTGCTGCAGGCCGCCGTATTGGCAGGGGCTTTGAGCGTGGTCACGGCCGTGGTGGGGGCGGCGATCAGCCTGGTGATCTTGCTGGGTGGGCGTGTGATGGCCGAAGTCTCGGTGTGGATCTTGGGGGTGGACATTCCCCCACAGGCCTTGATGGCGGGACTGGTGGGCCAGACCGTGCAGGTGGGCAACGCGGTACAGGTGCCGGCCAAGGCCTTGAGCTATATCTCGGCCGCCACAGTAGGCGGCGGTGTGGTGTTTGCGGTGGCCCTGGTGTTGCCGACGGTGGTGTATCTGCGCGGGGTGTGCGAGATTTACCTGGCCTTGTCGGCGGGATTGGACGAGCCGGCCGACACCCCTTGACCTGCGCGGCGCAGGCCTCAGAAGTGCGAGAGGTAGCCGCCATCCACGGCCAGGGTCTGGCCGGTGATGTAGCTGGCGGCAGGGCTTGCCAGAAAGACCACAGCCCCGGCGATTTCGCTGGGCTGCCCCCAGCGGCCCAGCGATGTGCGACGTGACAGCCAGTCGGCCACGCCCGCATCGGCGACCATCTCGGCGTTGGCTTCGGTGGCGAAATAGCCGGGGGCCACGGCGTTGACGTTGATGCCGCGCGGGCCCAGTTCGGCGGCCAGCGCACGGGTGGCGGCATCCAGGCCGCCTTTGGCCACGGTGTAGGCCACGTCGCCAGCCCGCGAGATGGGCCCGGCGATGGAGGTGATGTTGACGATGCGGGCGCTGCCTTGCGCGCAGGCGCCGCAGTCCGCCATCAGTCGCGCGGCCTCGCGGGACAGGGCCAGCGGGGCGACGAGGTTCACGTCCAGCAAGTGGCGGATGTCGTCGAGGGCAAAGTCGTCGAGTGCGCGGCGGTCGCGTTGGCCGACGTTGTTGACCAGGATGTCGAGGCGTCCGGACTGGGTCAGCAGGCGTTGCAGGGCGAACGCCCGGGCGGTGTCGTCCTGAATGTCGAAGGGCAGGGCCTGCACGCGTGGGCTGTGCAGCGAGGCTGCGGCTTCGGCCAATGCGGCTGGTTCGCGGCCATTGAGCCAGACCGTGGCGCCGGCCTGGGCCAGGGCCTGCGCCATGGCCAGACCGAGGCCACGGCCGGCGCCGGTGACCAGGGCCACGCGACCATGCAGATCAAAAGGAGAGCGGGTGAGCGGAGCAGAGGGCTGGGCAGGCATGTCATGATTGTGCCTCTCATGCGTTCACGTTCTGCTCCCCCATCTCTGGTCGACGCCTGCCCCTGCGGCCGCCCGGTTGCCTATGCCGATTGCTGCGGCCGCTACCACGCAGGCCCGCTGGCACTGCAAGCCCCCGATCCCGAA
>CAYOJR010000193.1:0-3691 GCA_964404335.1 uncultured Aquabacterium sp. | reverse complement strand
GCGGATGTCGGTGTCGATGTTGATCTTGCGCACGCCGTACTTGATGGCTTCCTGGATTTCCTCCACGGGCACACCGTAGGTTTCCTTCATCTTGCCGCCGTACTGGTTGATGATGGCCAGCAGTTCCTGCGGCACCGACGACGAACCGTGCATCACCAGGTGGGTGTTGGGAATGCGGGCGTGAATTTCCTTCACACGGCTGATGGCCAGGATGTCACCCGTGGGCTTGCGCGAGAACTTGTAGGCGCCGTGGCTGGTGCCGATGGCGATCGCCAGGGCGTCCAGTTGCGTGGCCTTCACGAACGTGGCGGCTTCTTCCGGATCGGTCAGCATCTGGCTGTGGTCCAGCTTGCCAACGGCACCGATGCCGTCTTCTTCGCCCGCGTCACCGGTTTCCAGGTTGCCCAGACAGCCCAGCTCGCCTTCCACGGTCACGCCCACCTTGTGGGCCATTTCCACGACCTTGCGGGTCACTTCGACGTTGTAGTCGAACGAAGACGGGGTCTTGCCGTCTTCCATCAGCGAGCCGTCCATCATCACCGAGCCAAAGCCCAGGTCGATGGCGCCTTGGCACACCTTCGGCGAAGTGCCATGGTCCTGGTGCATCACCAGCGGGATGTGGGGATAGGCTTCGACCGCAGCCTGAATCAGGTGCTTGATGAAGGACTCGCCAGCGTACTTGCGGGCACCGGCCGAAGCCTGCAGGATCACGGGGGCACCCACCTCGTCGGCGGCGGCCATCACGGCCTGCACCTGCTCCAGATTGTTGACGTTGAAAGCAGGAATGCCGTAGTTGTTTTCAGCAGCGTGATCCAGCAGCTGACGCATCGAGACGAGTGCCATGAGTTCCCCAGTGAGCAAATGAGCGGTGTGAACCAAAAGACAACGCGCACACGTGCGCGCGTCAAACTGGGCGAGATTCTACCGAGACCCGCCCGCAGCCCCAAACCCCCGAAGCGAACGCCGAGGCTTTTCCGGGGCTTCGTCACTGCACGGCGCACACTTTGAGCATGTTCGTACCCCCTGGCGTGCCCATGGGCTCACCGCAGGTGATGGCATACGTGTCGCCCGGGCGCAGCAGGCCACGCGCCACCAGGAACGCTTCCGCCTGATCCAGGGCCTCGTCCCGATCGGCATAGCTCGGCACCAGCAGCGGGTGCACATTGCGGTACAAGGCCATCTTGCGCTGCGCCACGTCCCGCGCCGTCAGCGCGAAAATCGGCACATGGACGCGGTGACGGCTCATCCACAGCGCCGTCGACCCGGATTCGGTCAAGGCGATGATGGCCTTGCAGCCCAGGTGGTATGCCGTGAACAAGGCTCCCATGGCGATCGACTGGTCGATGCGCCCGAAGGTCTTGTTCGTGAAGTCCGCATCCAGCGACACCTCCTCGGCGTGCTCTGCCTCGCGCACGATGTTGGCCATCTGCTCCACGGTTTCGACCGGGAACTTGCCTGCAGCCGTCTCTGCGCTGAGCATCACCGCATCCGTGCCATCCAGCACCGCATTGGCCACGTCCGACACCTCGGCACGCGTCGGCACCGGATTGACGATCATCGACTCCATCATCTGGGTCGCCGTGATCACCACCTTGTCCATCTCCCGCGCCATCTTGATCATGCGCTTTTGCAGCGCCGGCACGGTGGCATTGCCCACCTCCACCGCCAAGTCGCCGCGCGCCACCATGATCCCGTCCGACGCCTTCAAGATGCTCTCCAGATTCGGTATGGCCTCACTGCGCTCGATCTTCGCGATCAGAGCCGGACGGTGCTTCCACGGCTCACCGGCCACATTGCACAACTGGCGCGCCATCTCCATGTCGGTCGCATTCTTCGGGAACGACACCGCGATGTAATCACACTGGAAGCTCGCCGCCGTCTTGATGTCGTCCATGTCCTTGGCTGTCAATGCCGGAGCAGTCAGTCCGCCCCCCTGCTTGTTGATGCCCTTGTTGTTCGACAACTCCCCCCCGAGCTTCACCACCGTATGCACGGCTTCGCCCTTGACGGCCTCGACCGTCAACACAATCAGACCATCATTGAGCAACAAGGTATCGCCTGGTTTCACGTCCCGTGGCAACTCCTTGTAATCGAGCCCCACTCCCTGCACATCCCCCAGTTCCGTCCGACTGGCATCGAGCACAAAAGACTGGCCCGGCTCCAGCATCACCTTGCCTTCTGCAAACTTCCCGACGCGAATCTTGGGCCCCTGCAAATCTGCCATGATGGCGACCACTTTGCCGACGCGCTGCGCCGCCTCACGGACGAGCCGAGCGCGGTCAATGTGATCCTGGGCTTTGCCATGCGAAAAATTCAAACGCACCACATCGACACCAGCTCGCAGCATCTGATCCAGCACCTCCGGCGTTGACGAAGCAGGACCGAGGGTGGCGACAATCTTGGTGGC
This sequence comes from uncultured Aquabacterium sp., assembly GCA_964404335.1. Lineage (GTDB taxonomy): Bacteria > Pseudomonadota > Gammaproteobacteria > Burkholderiales > Burkholderiaceae_C > Aquabacterium. Next base: position 1,284 of record CAYOJR010000193.1, on the reverse strand, counting down.
ACGCGGCATGTTCAAAGCTCAACAGTGGTTGGTTCTCCCTCAGTGTCACACCAAACACCCCGACTGAAAATACGGCAGACACCCAATCAGATTGTCGCCACCCCAGTGACGCCCGAACGCAACAACACCATGGCCGCAACCGACGTGCATCGCACCATCGTCTTCTCCCACGCCAACAGCTTCCCCGCATCCACATACGAAGCGCTGTTCGAGCGCTGGCGAGCGCAGGGCTACACAGTCCATGCCATCGAGCAATACGGTCACGACCCACGTTACCCCGTCACCCCAGACTGGCCCCACCTCGTCAAGCAGTTGCATGACTTCATGAACCAGGAAGTCGGCCACCCGGCATACCTCATTGGTCACTCCATGGGCGGCTACCTTAGCCTCATGCTGGCCAGCCAGCATCCCCAATGGGCTCAAGGCGTGGTCGTCATGGACTCACCCATCCTGCATGGATGGCGCAGCGCTGCAATCGGCCTGGCAAAGCGCATTCACATCATTGACCGCGTAATGCCCTCCCGCATCGCGTCTCAACGCACACATGAGTGGCCAGACATGCGAGCCGCCCACCGGCACTTCGGCGTCAAACGCAAATTCGCGGCCTTCGACCCACGCGTCCTACAGGACTACCTCTCACACGGACTGGAACTCACGCCAGATCGCCCCGGTTGCCGGCTGCGCTTTCAGCGAGACATCGAAGCAGCCATCTACAGCACCATGCCTCACCGCCTGCTCGCCTCGCTCCGCCAACACCCCCTCCAATGTCCGGTGTCCTTCATCGCGGGCACGCACTCCAAGGAACTGCGGCAAGGCGGTCTGAGCGGCGCCAACCAACTGGTTGGCGCCCACCTCAGTTGGATCCAGGGCACTCACCTCTACCCCTTCGAAAGCCCCCTTCGGACCAGCGACGAAGTGCTTCGCTGGCTCGCTCACTTCGAGGCGCGCAACGGTGAGGCCGCGAAAGCCAGCACCCCAAATGAAACAACCCCGGCCTGATGGGGCCGGGGTTGTTGCAGACAACGTCAGCGTCTCTCCTCGAGATCAACCTGCCGCGCGTTGAGCAAGAATTTCAAACGCTGGCAGAGTCTTGCCTTCTAGAATTTCCAGGAACGCCCCACCGCCGGTCGAGATGTATCCAACATCCTTCTCGATTCCGTACTTGGCAATGGCGGCCAGCGTGTCGCCACCGCCAGCAATGCTGAACGCACTCGATTCGGCGATCGCACGTGCGATGGTCTCCGTCCCACGCGAGAAAGCATCAAATTCAAACACCCCCACCGG
>CAYOJR010000192.1:0-3698 GCA_964404335.1 uncultured Aquabacterium sp. | reverse complement strand
TACGACAAGCAGTCCAACGACATCGCCCAGGGCGTGGACCGCGCCAGCGACGACTACCTCAACATCGGCGCCGGCGACCAGGGCCTGATGTTCGGCTACGCCTGCGACGAAACGCCCGAGCTGATGCCCGCAGCGATCTACTACGCGCACCGCCTGGTCGAGCGCCAGGCCCAGCTGCGCAAGGATGGCCGCCTGCCTTTCCTGCGTCCGGACGCCAAGGGCCAGATCACGCTGCGCTATGTCGACGGCAAGCCCGTGGGCATCGACACTGTGGTGCTGTCCACCCAGCACAGCCCCGACCAGTCGGAAACCGCCACCAAGATGAAGGACAGCTTCTATGAAGCGGTGCGCGAGGAGATCATCAAGCCGGTGCTGCCCCAGGAATGGCTGACGGCCGACACCAAGTACCTGATCAACCCGACCGGCCGTTTCGTCATCGGTGGCCCGCAGGGTGACTGTGGCCTGACCGGCCGCAAGATCATTGTCGACACCTACGGCGGCGCCTGCCCGCACGGCGGCGGCGCCTTCTCGGGCAAGGATCCGACCAAGGTGGACCGCTCGGCCGCCTACGCCGCCCGCTACGTCGCCAAGAACGTCGTGGCCGCTGGCCTGGCCAAGCAGTGCCAGGTGCAGGTGGCGTATGCCATCGGCGTGGCCCGTCCGATGAACGTGACGGTCAACACCTTCGGCACCGGCGTGATCGCCGACGAGCAGATCGCCAAGCTGGTGAACGCCCACTTCGATCTGCGTCCCAAGGGCATCATCCAGATGCTGGACCTGCTGCGCCCGATCTACCAGAAGACGGCCGCCTACGGTCACTTCGGCCGCGACGAGCCCGAGTTCACGTGGGAGCGGACGGACAAGGCACAGTTGCTGCGCGCCGAGGCCGGTCTGAAGGGCTGACCTTCATCTCCGTGCACAATCCAAGGCCGCCGCGTGCGGCCTTTTGCTTGCCTGGAGACCTCGCATGAACGCCCGCTCCCATCTGTCAGAAGCCGCCTGGCTGGCCATCGTTGGCGCGGTCCTGGTCTGGTCCTGGATCGGCGCTTACGACCCCGGTGTCTGGGTCATGGAGGTGCTGCCGGTGTTCATCGCCGTGCCGGTGCTGGCCTTCACGCGATCGCGCTTTCCGCTCACGCCCCTGGTCTACATCCTGATCCTGGTGCACGCCCTCATCCTGATGGTGGGCGGGCACTACACCTACGCCCGCGTGCCGCTGGGTTTCTGGCTGCAGGAGTGGTTCGATTTCAGCCGCAACCACTACGACCGCATCGGCCATCTGGCGCAGGGCTTCATTCCCGCCATGGTGGCGCGTGAGATCCTGCTGCGCCAGACCCCCTTGAAGCCGGGCGGCTGGCTGTTCTTCCTGGTGACCAGCGTGTGCCTGGCCATCAGCGCCGTCTACGAGTTCATTGAGTGGTGGGCCGCGCTGGCGCTGGGCGCCGGGGCCGATGAGTTCCTGGCCACGCAAGGCGACCCGTTTGACACCCAGGCCGACATGCTGATGGCCACGCTGGGCGCCATGCTGGCCCAGGCGCTGCTGGCGCGCTGGCACGACCGCCAACTGGCGGTTTTGCGGCGCTGAGGCGTTTGCCTGTGCGGCGGGGGATCAGCCCCGCTGCGCGTCGGTCCGGAAGGCGTTGACCGCAGCGGACAGCCGTTGCGCCTGCTCGGTCAGGCTGGCGGCGGCGGCGGCCGACTCCTCGACCAGCGCGGCATTCTGCTGCGTCATCTGATCCAGCTGGCTGACTGCCTGGTTGATCTGGCCGATGCTGCTGCTCTGCTCGGCAGCCGCAGCTGAAATCTCGCTGATCACGCTGCTGACCCGCATCACGTCGCTGACGATCTCCTGCATGGTCTGGCCGGCGTCCTGCACCAGCTGTGAGCCCGATTCCACCTGGGTCACCGAGGCGCCGATCAGGCCCTTGATTTCACGGGCGGCTTCGGCGCTGCGTTGCGCCAGGGTACGCACCTCACCGGCCACCACGGCAAAGCCACGGCCCTGTTCACCGGCGCGGGCGGCTTCCACGGCGGCGTTCAGCGCCAGGATGTTGGTCTGGAAGGCAATGCCGTCGATCACGCCGATGATGTCGCCGATCTTGCGCGACGCCTGGGCGATGCCATCCATGTTGTTCACCACCCGCTCCATCACCTCGCCACCCCGGCGGGCTGTCGCCGAGGCCTGCTCCACCAGCGCGTGCGCCTGCTGCGCCGCGTTGGCCGACTCGTGCACATTGCCCGTCAGCTCGATCATCGACGAGGCGGTTTCCTCCAGATTGGCCGCTGTCTGCTCGGTGCGGTTGGACAGGTCCTGGTTGCCCATCGCGATCTCGCTGGATACCGTGTCGATGTTGTCGGTGGTGTGGCGCACATCGCCCACCAGGCGGTTGAGCGAGCTGCTCAGCGTGCCCAGCGAGTTCAGCAACTGGCCGATTTCATCGCTGGCCTGCGAGCTCACGTGCACGCGCAGGTCACCGGCTGCCATCTGCGCGGCAGCCTCGACGGCGGTGTTCAGCGGACGGCGGATGGAGCGGATCAGCAGGGCGGCGCCCAAGGCCATGGTGCTCAGCACCACCACGCCCATCACGCCCGCGATCAGCACCGTGGCACGGCGCGCCTCGGCAAACTGGTGGCGCAAGGCGATGGCGGCACGCGGTTGCATGGCGGCGAACTCGCGCAGGGCCTCGGCGTAGGCCTTCAGCGCCGCCTCAATCTGAGCAGGTGCGCTCAAAGCCTGGGTGAACTGGGCCTGCGCTGCGTCGATGCGGGCGAGCTGGGCTCGGTCGGCTTCGTCCAGCGACAAGCCGTCCAGCTGCTGGCGCAGGTTCACCAGGTGGGCCTGGCTTTGCTGGCGGGTTGCGGCCAAGGGGTCGGCCGCGCCGGGCGTGTGTGGCCCAGCACGGCGGCCCGGTTGGCCTCGGCCTCACTCTGGCTGGCCCATTCCTGCGCGGTCGCCAGCTTGGTGTCGAGCAGCGCGAACGCTGCGTCAAAGCGGGCGGTGAGCTGCGCCGTGCGCCAGCCCGAAAAACCGACGATGATCACATTGGCCGCGATCAGGAAGATCACGCCGAGCCAGAGTTTGCGGGCGATGCCCAGGTTGTGAAGACGCATGCCAAGACCAGACAGGAACGGTGAAACACCTCGGAGCCGAAGTGAGAATCGCATGGTGAGGGCGAATCGGCCTGTCGTGACGTCACGCCAGATGGGGGGCGAGAAAAATGACGCACATTGTCGTGATTTCGCGCCAGCCCGCATGAACCTGGGGCGTTGCGCGCCCTAAGATTTGAGGATATCGCGGCATCGGCCGCCACCTCCTCTGAACATGCTCCGAAAGATTCCCACCGATCACCTGCGCGTAGGCATGTTCGTCCATGAGGTGTGTGGCTCATGGCTGGAGCATCCTTTCTGGCGCGGCTCTTTCATGGTGACCGCCGAGGAGCAGATCGCTCAGCTGGGCGCCATCCGCGAGGTCATCATCGACACCGACAAGGGCCGCGACGTGGACATGCGGGTGGTGTCCGGCATCGAACTGCCTTCCACCGATTTTTCGGATTTGCCCGAGCCTCTGTCCAGTGAACCATCTCAGGCCGCGCCTGCCGCGATGCAGCGCACCACCTTCAGCGAGGAGTTGGTGCGGGCCGGTCGGGTGCTGGCCAAGTCGCGCGAGGCCATGCAGGCGATGTTCCAGGACGCGCGCA
>CAYOJR010000191.1:0-3731 GCA_964404335.1 uncultured Aquabacterium sp. | reverse complement strand
CACCTGGCTGAGGGAGAGGGAGCTCTACGACGGGCTGCTGCTGGCTGCGCTGGCGCTGGTGCTGCTGCCTTTGATGCCCCGCGAACCGGTGAGCTGGCTGGGGCAACTGTCACCCCAGCGGGGCCTCATGCTGGTCATCGTCATTCTGGTGCTGCAGGCGGCCAGCCATGTGGCGCAGCGCTTGCTGGGTGCGCGTTCGGGTCTGGCGGTGTCTGGTTTTCTGGGCGGCTTCGTGTCGAGTACGGCCACGATTGGCGCCATGGGCAGCCTGGCCCGCCAGCGTCGGGTGCCTCTGCGCATGACGCTGTGCGCAGCCATTCTCTCGACGGCGGCGACGTGGATGCAGGTGGTGCTGATGATCCTGGTGGTGTCGCCGTCGGCCTTGTCCGTGACCTTGCCGTTGATGGCGGTGGGGGTGGCGCTGCCCCTGGTGCTGGGGGGCTTGCTGTGGCAGCACGGTGGTGTCGAGTCGGTGACGATGTCGGACCAGCAAGATGTGCTGCGTCTGCGCGAGGCCGTGATGGTGGCGGTGCTGCTGGTCGGGGGTGCCATCGTGGTGAGCTATGCGCAAAAGCAAGGGGTGGGCGGGCTGCTGCTGGGCACGGCCCTGGCAGCCATCGCCGATGCGCAAGCCCCGATGGCCAGCCTGCTGGCCATGTACGGGGCGGGCACCCTGCCGGAGGCGCACCTGATGATGGGCCTGATGGTGGCGCTGAGTGTCAACAGCGTCACGCGCAGCACGGTGGCTTTCGTTTCAGGCGGCACGCGCTTTGGCGCTGTGGTGGCCGCTGCGCTGGCGTTGAACATGGCCGTGGGTTGGGCGTGGGTAGCCTGGGTCCGTGTGTGAAAGCCGTTCCGGCAATGGGCCGAAACCATTAAAATATCCAGAACAAATATGGGTGAGCCCCGCCACGCAAGGCTGGAGGCACACACCTTCAACACAGGGATGGTGATGGCACACGAGCAAGACGCAAAACGACACAATCCCTGGGCGGTTCACACCCAGGTGGCCACGCAGCTGATGGAGGAGCGTACGCCTGCGCAGGTCCTGCGCGATCTGGGTCGACAGGTGTCGCCGACCTTGCGTGAACTGTTTGTGGTCTGCGATCCGTCCGAGGCCTTGCGTCAGCATTTCGAGTTGGGCGTGACGCCCTTCGTGTTGCTGCACGATCTGGGTGATGGTGCGGCACAAGCGTTTTTGCAGGGCGTGAGTGCGCAGTCCGGGTGGCGCCTCCAGACACTGAGCATCCGACGCCAGGGCTTTGGCACGGTGCTGGCATCCCTGTCCTACCTCGATTGCCCGCTGGCGGCAGGCAGTCTGCGCATCTACCTGGCCGAAGTGCAGGCCGATGATGCGCGCGAGCAGGCGGCCTTGGGGCGCTTGCTGGTGGGGGCGGCGTCGGTACATGTGCTGATCGGTGCGGTGCGGCCCCCTACTGATGTGGCTGACCGCGTGAGCCAGTGGCGTGATGCCATGTTGTCGGTTCATCCCACGGATTCAGTGGCCATGCTGGCCTTGCCTCAAGGCCGCGATCCGGAGTGGATGATGAGCCTCTCGACGCTGGCGCGCACGCCACGTTGGCAGGTGGAGTTGGCCCCGGCCACCCACGCTGCGGCCGCCAACTGGACGCTGCTGGCTACCTACTGGAACCGCCAGGCCCAGGCCGGGGTGCCGGGCGCCTTGCCGATGATCGATCGGCTCGTGCTGTCCAGTGAGCCTGCCGCACCGGCGGCGCCACGCCCCCCGAAGCCGATGCCGCCGATCCGAGGTGCATCGGAGCAGGCCCCGGTGCTGGATCTGGCCGCCCATCTGGCTGGCGTGGTGGCCCAAACGGGCGCCTTGCACGCCTGCGTGTTTTCCTTGGCCAATCAGGAAGTGTGGGCGCAGAGCGAGGGCGCGTCTGGCAAAGAGATGGCGACCCAAGGCCACGCCTTGCTCGCGCATCTGATGCGCATGGGCCAACACTTGAGCCTGGGGCGTTCGGTGCGTGAGGCCCACGTCTCGCTGGGCGAGGCACAGGTGCTGCTGCGTGCCACCCGTTTGCGCAGCGGCGGGGTGTTGATGCTGGTGTTGCCGCGTGATGCGGACACCAGTCGGGTGCGCGAACGCCTGCAGCAGTATGAGGCGCAGGCGCTGCCGACCCGTGCGGTGCCCTGAGCGGGGCTCAGCGCGTCTTTTTGCCTGCGCGTGAGGGTGTGGGCTTGCCAGAGGCGGCACGCGCCTCACCACGACCCGATGCCTGTTGCTGGCGTGGCGGCAGGCCCGTGTGTTGGGTCAGGATCTGACCGGGACGGGGTGACGGTTTGCCACCCTGACGGCCCGAAGCTGCGGACAGGTCACGCGGATCGTGGGCGGTCGTCGTGGCTGTGGTCTTGTTGCGTGAGCGGCATGGGCCCGTGGCCCGTCCCACCGTCACCACCGAGGTCTTGGTGCCCGACTTCGTGGAGTTCTTGCGGCGCGCGCTTTCATAAGCCCCATCGGTGACGGGCTGGTAGGTGGGGATCAGGTGGTTGGGCGTGTTGCCGATCAGGTCGGTGCGTCCCATCTCCTTGAGGGCCTCGCGCAGCAGCGGCCAGTTGTTGGGGTCGTGATAACGCAGGAAGGCCTTGTGCAGGCGACGCCGCTTTTCACCTTTGACCACGTCGAGCTTTTCGCCCTTGCCTGGATCGCGGCTGATGCCCTTGAGCGGGTTCAGGCCGGAGTGGTACATGGCCGTGGCCGTCGCCATGGGGCTGGGGTAGAAGGTCTGCACCTGGTCGGCCTTGAAGCCATTGCGCTTGAGCCAGACGGCCAGGTTCATCATGTCCTCATCGGTGGTGCCCGGGTGGGCCGCGATGAAGTAGGGGATGAGGTACTGCTTCTTGCCGGCTTCTTCGCTGAACTGCTCGAACATCTGCTTGAAGCGGTCGTAGGTGCCGATGCCCGGCTTCATCATCTTGGACAGCGGACCGGACTCGGTGTGCTCGGGCGCGATCTTCAGGTAGCCGCCCACGTGGTGGGTCACCAGCTCTTTCACGTACTCGGGCGCGCGCACGGCCAGGTCATAGCGCAGCCCCGAGCCGATCAGGATCTTCTTGATGCCGGGGATGGCGCGGGCGCGGCGGTACATGCGCACCAGCGGGCCGTGGTCGGTGTGCAGGTTCTGGCAGATGCTGGGGTACACGCACGACGGTTTGCGGCAGACCGACTCGATGGCTTTGGAGCTGCAGCCCAGGCGGTACATGTTGGCCGTCGGCCCGCCCAGATCGGAGATGACGCCGGTGAAGCCCTTGACCTTGTCGCGGATGTCTTCGATTTCCTTGAGCACCGAGGCTTCGGAGCGGCTCTGGATGATGCGGCCTTCGTGCTCGGTGATGGAGCAGAAGGTGCAGCCGCCAAAGCAGCCACGCATGATGTTCACGCTGAAGCGGATCATGTCCCAGGCCGGGATCACGGCGTCGCCGTAGCTCGGATGCGGCGCGCGGGCATAGGGCAGGTCGAACACCAGGTCCATCTCGGCGGTGCTCAGCGGGATGGGCGGCGGGTTGATCCAGACGTCGCGGGCGCCGGGGCCTTCGCCGTGGCGCTGCACCAGTGCACGGGCGTTGCCAGGGTTGGTTTCCAGGTGCAGCACGCGGTTGGCGTGGGCGTAGAGCACCGGGTCGTCTTTGACCTGCTCGTAGGCGGGCAGGCGAATCACGGTGCGCTCGCGCGGGGGCAGGGCGATCTTGCCGCTGCGCTCGGGCAGGGC
>CAYOJR010000190.1:0-3764 GCA_964404335.1 uncultured Aquabacterium sp. | reverse complement strand
AAGCCACCGCTAGGGTGGCTTCTGCTTCTAAGTGCTTGATGCACAAAGAGAATTTAGTGGTGGCGCTTCAGGGATTCGAACCCCGGACCTGCGGATTATGATTCCGTCGCTCTAACCGGCTGAGCTAAAGCGCCATCGAGACTGAAATTATATGCCGATTTCTTCAATGGGCGCAAGGTGTGCAGAAAAAATCTGCTGGCATGCAGACTCTTGAAAACGGCCGCGCCGTCACCATCTCTCGGCCCATCCGCTACGGCAACCCTTGCAACCTTTTTTGTCTGCATCAGAACCAGCCATGACCAAGCAAACTCATTCCTTCCAGGCCGAAGTCAAGCAACTGCTGCACCTGGTCACGCACGCGCTGTACTCCAACAAGGAAATCTTCCTGCGCGAGCTGATCTCCAACGCCTCCGACGCCTGCGACAAGCTGCGCTTCGAGGCGCTCGACCACAGCGAGCTTTACGAAGACGCACCGAACCTGGATGTGCGCGTGCTCGTTGACAAGGCCAACCGCACCATCACCATCCGTGACAACGGCATCGGCATGAGCGCCCAAGAGGCCATCGACCACCTGGGCACCATCGCCAAGAGCGGCACCAAGGACTTCATGGGGCGCCTGTCGGGCGACCAGAAGAAAGACGCCCAGCTCATCGGCCAGTTCGGCGTGGGCTTCTACAGCGGCTACATCGTCGCCGACCGCATCACCGTTGAATCGCGCCGTGCCGGCCTGAAGGCCGAAGAAGGCGTGCGCTGGAGCAGCGAAGGCACCGGCGACTTCGAGGTCGACGCCATCACCAAGCCCAGCCGCGGCACCGACATCATCTTGCACCTGCGCGAAGGCGAAGACGAGTTCCTCGCCGCCTGGAAGCTGCGCAGCATCATCGGCAAGTACTCCGACCACATCTCCCTGCCCATCCTGATGCAAAAGGAAGAGTGGGACAAGGACAAGGGCGAGTACGTCGTCCAGGACGAGTGGGAAACCGTCAACCAGGCTGCCGCCCTGTGGACCCGCAGCAAGAGCGACATCACGCCCGAGCAGTACCAAGAGTTCTACAAGCAGCTCAGCCACGACAGCGAAGATGCGCTGGCTTACACCCACAACCGTGTCGAAGGCCGCAGCGAATACACCCAGCTGCTCTACGTGCCCGCCAAGGCCCCGTTCGACTTGTGGAACCGCGACAAGCGCGGCGGCCTCAAGCTCTACGTCAAGCGCGTCTTCATCATGGACGACGCCGAAGCGCTGCTGCCGACCTACCTGCGCTTCGTCAAGGGTGTGATCGACTCGGCCGACCTGCCCCTCAACGTCAGCCGCGAAATCCTGCAGGAAAGCCGTGACGTCAAGGCCATCCGCGAAGGCTGCACCAAGCGCGTGCTGTCCATGCTCGAAGAGCTGGCCAACCACGAAGACCAGGCTAAGCGCGACCAGTACGCGTCCTTCTGGAGCGAGTTCGGTGCCGTGCTCAAGGAAGGCATTGGCGAAGACTTTGCCAACAAGGAGCGCCTGGCCAAGCTGCTGCGCTTCGCCTCCACGCACGACGACACTGGCGCCCAGAGCGTCTCGCTGGCCGACTACGTGTCTCGCATGAAGGAAGGCCAGGAGGCCATCTACGTCATCACCGCCGACAGTCTGCAAGCGGCCAAGAGCAGTCCGCAACTCGAACTCTTCAAGAAGAAGGGCATTGAGGTGTTGCTGCTGACCGACCGCGTCGACGAATGGCTGCTCTCGCACCTCTACGACTTCGACGACAAGCCGCTGCAAAACGTCACCAAGGGTGCCGTGGACCTCGGCAAACTGCAAGACGAAGAGGAAAAGAAGAAGGCCGAAGAGGCGGCCACCGCCTTCAAGCCCGTGCTGGAGCGCCTCAAGACCGCGCTGGGTGATCGCACGAAGGATGTGCGCGTCACCACCCGTCTGGTCGATTCACCGGCCTGCCTGGTGACCGAGTCGGGCGACATGAGTGCCCACCTGGCGCGCCTGCTGAAGCAGGCCGGTCAGACCGCGCCCGAGGTCAAGCCCATCCTGGAAGTGAACCCGGACCACGCCTTGGTCAAGAAGCTGGGCAGCAGTGCCCACTTCGACGACCTGGCGCACATCCTGTTCGACCAGGCGCTGCTGGCCGAAGGCGGGCAACTCGAAGATCCGGCCGCCTATGTGCGCCGTGTCAACTCGCTGTTGCTGAACGCGACGGTGTGAGTTCGTCCAGGGGCGCGGGCGCCGAGCCCGTGACCCCGTCAAAGCGGCTGTCGAACGCGAAAAACGAGTCCTGCGCAAAGCTGGACTCGGCCCACAGGGCAGCGCGTTCGGCACGCCGCTCCTTCAGCTTGCGGGCCAGTTGATCGCCGGCATCGTTGAGTTCGTCACCTGGGCGATCCTGCTGCGCGAGGGCAACATCCTGTCCCAGCGCCCAGGCCGCCATCAAGGCGCCTTGCGGCCACTGGCCAGGGCGGCAGCGCAGATAACGCACGCGGCAGACCTCCAGCGTGGCTTCCTTGAGCTTCTGTGATCGGCCGGTCGTGCGCGGCGCGGGAGATTGAGACTCCAGATCGATCGCCGAAATCACCACCCCGTTTGGTGTGCACACCAGCAAGGACACGTTGAGCGCCTGCAGGCGGTCGTACCACGCTCGGGCGTCGCGCATGTCGGCAGATTGGCAAAATCGCAGCAGGTTCACCTTGGCCAGCACGACATGCTGGGGCAAAGTGGCCTGCAATTCGCGAAACAGCGCGCGTTCATGGGCGTTCAGGAGTGGGCGCGCCTGCAAATTCCAGCGCTTGGGCCAGTTCTGGTTGCGGGCGCGGGTGGCATAAGCATGCCCACCCCAGCCCAGCAGCAAGCCGCCGACCAAGGCAGACGCACACACCAACCATAACCACGAACTCGACGCCATGCTGCTCCCCGTTGAACGCGAGGATGTTACAGCGTGCGGCGACCAGAAGAAACCCCTTCGCCGTGGGCTTCGGGTTTTCAGGAGGATGCCATCAGCATGCGCAGCCAGTCGCTGATGTGCATCACCCGGTACTTGACGCGGTAGATCACTTCGGCGGCCAGCGACTGCAGCGAACTGTCGAGATGGCTGCCCACCGTGTCGGGCGGCAACTTCAGCCAGGCCTCGGCGTCCGAGCCCTCCTGCTCGATCACCGCCCCCGCTTTGGCGGCAATGCGCAGCATCGGGGCGTTCTCGCTCAGGGCGTGGATCATCAAGTGAGTGGCATGCTGGTTGCGGGCATGCGTGATGGCGTGCTGAAACAGGCGCATGCCCAAGCCCTTGCCTCGGCCAGACGGCAAGACCGACACACCGAATTCCATGACGTGGGTGTCGGGGTCGGCCTCATGCGGCCCATGCCCTGGCAAGGCGGCCAGATGGGCCACAGCCACCAGACGCAACTTGCGATCAAAGATACCGAACACTTCGTCGCGCTTGAAGTCGATCGACGCCACGTACTGGGCCATCTGCTGCTGCGTCGCCGGAAAACCAAAGCGCAGGTAACGATCCCGCTCATCGAGATGCAGCAGGTGGTCGAGAATCCGGGGGCGATGTCGCGCGTGCAGATCCCGACTCGGGATCCAGTGCTCTCCCTGCATGTCTGACTTGGGGCCGGGGGCACCCAGGTCCGGCCCCAGACCAAAACGATCCAGATCAGAGCTTGGCTTGATGACAGTCATCGCGAACTCCTTTCTGAACAGGGATACCTGATTTTGTTCGCCGTGTTGCAGTGCATCATATCCTAGGGTTAACACCAATGCCAGGGGTGAATGAAAGCGA
>CAYOJR010000189.1:0-3794 GCA_964404335.1 uncultured Aquabacterium sp. | reverse complement strand
GTGATCAGCCGCAGCTGCCGATGGCGCCGCAGTTGGCGCACTTCATGCAGCCGTCTACCTTGTGCATTTCATGGGCGCCGCATTCCGGACACTTCTTGCCGGAGTTGGGGGCCGGGTTGTTGATGCCGCCACTGGGGACGCTGTAATCGGTGGCTTGCAGGTGGTGGCTCAGTTCCTCGTCGCGGCGGGCCAGGCGGGCGGCCAGTTGGAGGGCCGGGACCTGGTTGCCTTCCGAATCGAGGAAACCGCGCTTGGCCAGGATCTGCTGCAGCGCGAAGCCGATGGCGGCCACGTCGGAGTCGTGGAAGCGCGGTGCCACGGTGCCGTCAGCGCGGGCGATGGTGCCGAAGCGCACCGGGCCCTTGTCCCACACCACCTTGCGCATCGAGGCCACGGCCTTGGCGACCGAGCCACCGGACTGGCCCACCATCGACAGCAGGCGCATGCTCGACGTGATCCATTGCTGGCCGTCAGACGTTTGGCCACCGGGGATGAAGAACTCGATCGGGCGCTCGATGGTGACTTCCTTGCCATCGACCAGGCCTTGCACGCGCAGGAAGTTGACGGTGACGTAAACGGCCTGCTTGCCCTCGAAGGTCATGTACTCGACCTTGGAGGTGATGCCCTCCAAGTCGCCCATGGGGCGCGAATCGAACTGCTTGCGCAGCGGATCGTCTTCGTTGCGGCCGGCGCTGCTGACCGGGGCTGCAGCGGGCGTGTCCACCGACAGCACGGCGCCCAGCGTGGCGTTGGGGCGGTAGGTGGTGATGCCCTTCAGACCCATGCGGTAGGCCTGCAGGTACAGGTCGGCAAAGTCTTCGAAGGGGTAGTCGGCCGGGACGTTGATGGTCTTGGAAATCGCCGCGTCGATGAAGGGGGCGACGGCCGCGACCATTTCGACGTGGGCGATGGCGCTCATGTCCTGGGCCGAGACGAAGGCCTCGGGCAGGTTCTGGGGATCGCCGCCACGGTTCAGGTAGACGCGGTAGGCGTGGTCTTCCACGGCGTAGATGCGGTGGCCGCCGTCGGGCATGCGCTTCTTGCGGTTGTAGGTCCAGGAGAAGGCCGGCTCGATGCCGTTGGTGGCGTTGTCGGCAAAGGCCAGCGTGATGGTGCCGGTGGGCGCGATCGACAGCAGGTGCGAGTTGCGCAGGCCGTGCTTGCGGATTTCCTTGCGCAGCTTTTCAGGCAGGCGCTTGGCGAAGGCGCCGGTGTTGAGGTACTTGTCGGCGTCGAACTTCGGGAAGGCGCCGCGCTCCTTGGCCAGCTCCACCGAAGCCATGTAGGCGGCATCACGCAGCGAGGCGGAAATCTTCGAGGCCATTTCGCGGCCTTCCGGACTGTCATAGCGCAGGCCCATCATTACCAGGGCGTCGCCCAGCCCCAGGAAGCCCAGGCCGATGCGGCGCTTTGCGGCCGATTCGGTGCCTTGCTCTTTCAGCGGCCACACGGTGGCGTCCAGCACGTTGTCGAGCATGCGCACGGCCACGGCGATGCCTTGCTCGAACGAGGCGAAGTCAAAGCCGGCGTTGGGCTCAAAGGCGTTGCGCACATGGCTGACCAGGTTGATCGAACCCAGGTCGCAGCAGCCGTAGGCGGGCAGGGCCTGTTCGCCGCAGGGGTTGGTGGCCTCGATGGTTTCGCAGTAGGCGAGGTTGTTTTCCTCGTTGATGCGGTTGAGGAACAGCACACCAGGTTCGGCGAAGTCGTAGGTGGACTTCATGATGGTGTCCCACAGGTGGCGGGCCTTGACCACCTTGTAGACCCACAGGCCGTCTTCACGCTGGTAGGTGTCGGGCACTTCGGGGTGGGGCTGGGCGGCGTGCACCAGCTCCCAGTCGGCGTCGGCGGCCAGGGCCTCCATGAAGCCCTCGACGATGCCCACCGACACGTTGAAGTTGTTCAGGGTGCCGGGCGTGCGCTTGGCAACGATGAAGTCTTCGATGTCGGGGTGCGAGACGTTGAGCACGCCCATCTGGGCGCCACGGCGGGCGCCGGCGGACTCGACCGTCTGGCAGACCTGGTCGAACACCTTCATGAAGCTGACCGGGCCGGAGGCGCGCGAGTTGGTCTTCTTGACCCAGCCGCCCTTGGGACGGATGGCGCTGAAGTTGTAGCCCACGCCACCGCCCCGGCGCATGGTCTCGGCGGCCTGCGAGGCGGCGTCCATGATGCCGATCTGGTCGGCGGTGCCGATCATGGCATCGCCCACGGGCTGCACGAAGCAGTTGATCAGGGTGGCGGCGGTGTCGGCCAGGCCGGCGGCGGCGTTGATGCGCCCGCCCATCACCACGCCCAGGTCACGCTGGGCTTCGTAGAAGGCGGTTTCCCACTTTTGCTGGGCTTCCGGGGTCTTCTCGATGGTGGCCAGACCCTTGGCGACGCGGCGGCGCACGTCATCGACCGAGGTTTCACCGGGCTCGGCGTACTTCTCCAGCAGAACGTCAACGGAGGCCTCTTGGGGCGGGAGCGCGAGATCGGTGGTGTGGGTCATGACAAGCAAATGAGAGGGGTTGAACGGGCCGCAGTGTGCGGGCGCGGACGGGACGCGGCGGCACAGGACGACCTCGACTGTATTACGTCAGAGGGTTGGGATTTGCGCCGTCACAACGATTCTTGAGACAGCGCAGATGCCCCTGATCGCCCCAGGGTTGTCGCTGGCCGCCGTCGTGCGGGGCCGTGCCAGAGGGGCGTGAGGTAGGGCAAGAGTATGCCTGCGTGCCGCCTCGGCTGCGTCCCCCATGGGGGGCGCTTGAGCACCGGCTCAGGGTATTCCCCGGTGCGGGTGGGTGCCTGCGGTGGCGTATTTTATTCCCGGGGCATCCCGCTGGCGGCCGGGCGGGCGCAACATCGACCCGGGCTGCAGCGACACTGCCGTGCACCGCACAATCCAGAGAGTTGGTCACGATGTCCGAACCGTTTCGCAAGCGCTGGGGCCTGTTCCCCAACCCCGAGGTGGCGCGCACCATCGCCGTGCTGGATGCGCGCGCGGACTGCCAGCGCATCGTGCGCCTGATGGGCCAGTACGACATGGCCTGGGACATGCAGCGCGCGCTGGAACTGGCGCTGTTCTACACCTATGGCAGCGACTCGGTGTCGACCTTGCTGAACCGCACCGGCGAGTTCCGCGAGCATGGGCAAAAGCGTTACGACGACACCCGCCTGCTGATCGGGCACTTTCTGGAATCGGGCTGGGACAGTGAGGTGGGCGCACAGGCGCTCGACCGCATCAACCGCACGCATGCGCACTACCGCATCCCCAATGACGATTACCTGTTCGTGCTGTGGACCTTCATCGAGTTTCCGCTGCGCTGGAGCAAGGTGTACGCACGCCGGCCCATGACCGCACACGAGCGCGAGGCTGGTTTCAATTTCTGGGTCGAGATCGGGCGGCGCATGGGCCTGAGCGACATCCCGCCGACCAAGGCCGCCTTCGATGCCTTCATCGAAGGTTACAAGCAGCGCCATTTCAAACCCTGCGCCGCCAGTGCCCAGGTGGCGCAAGACACCTTGCGGGTGGGCCAGGCCTGGTTGCCGGCGCCGCTGCGAGGGCTGGTGCCCTGGGTGGTGTATGGCCTGTTTGACGATGACGAGCTGTTCTTGCAGGCGGTGGGGGCTCGCCGTCCGCCACGCTGGTTTGCGGCGTTGGTGCGGGGCAGCTTGCGTGCCCATGGCTGGCTGCGTCGCGGCACCCGTCTGGGCGCCTATCCGCTGCGCCTGGCCGACACGCCCAACCGCACCTATCCCGGCAACTGCTACCGCATCGAGCAGCTCAAGCCGGTGCACCTGCAGCG
>CAYOJR010000188.1:0-3812 GCA_964404335.1 uncultured Aquabacterium sp. | reverse complement strand
ATGGTCTGCTTGTGCAGATCACCCGCATTGAAGATGAAGAAGGTCCGGCCCTCGCTGACCCATGTCAGGCGCACCTTCTGCCACTTGCCTTGCATGATCATGTGATACGGGGTGCCCTTCTGGATGTGGTGCACCAGTTGCAGACCTGCGGCAGGCGGCGGTGGGGTGTCGAGGTTGATGTCGAGTTCGCCGAGGGTCGGATCGGCTTCGGATTCAGGGCCAGCCAGATCCAGATTGATGTCCAGACTGCCGCCGTCGAGGGCGGCTTCCGGAATGAAGCCAGCCTGTCGGATTTCTTCGGCGGTGAAGGCCGAGGTGCTCATCAAGCTGGTGTCGGACTGCAGGCTGTCCAAAGGCGTGGGCATCGAGTCGCCTGCGGTTTCCTCGCGGGTCGGAATGGCGATGCTTTCGACCTGCTTGAGTCGCTGCTCCAGCAAGCGCTGCGTCAGGTCGTGGCTCGGGGCGGCTTTCAGGCAGGCTGCATGAGCGGGCAGCAGTTCGGCAAAGAACGCCTGCTTGGCCGATTCTGGCAGCTGAATCAGGCCCAGACCCTCGTTGATGTCCTTCATCAAGGAGGGGAGCTTGAGCAGGAAGGCCTGGCGCAACTTGGGATGGCCCTTGGGCTGTACGCTCATGGCCAACTCGCGCCCGGCGGTCTTCATTCGTTGAGACAGAGGCGAGTCTACCCCGTCGCGGGTGGCGGCCACCACCTGGACTCGGCTCCAGACCTGGGCCAAGAAATCGCGCAGGAAGTCCGGCAACTCCACATCCAGCAACTCGCGCTGCATGATCTGCATGTAGCGCTGCTGCACACGCAGATCAGCCTCTTTGGCGCTGAGCAGGGCTGCCACATCGGCGTTGTCGGCAGCATCCTGCGCGGTCTCTGCTTCGATGAAGGTTTCCAGCTCGCGCAGCTTGGTCTCGTAGAGATCCATGCGGTCAAAGTCACCGTCAACGATGTCATCGACCAGGTTGGTGATCCGCCTCAGGCAGTCGGCACCGGGGCCCTGGCTGTAGTCCTCAAACGAGGCAGACAGGGAGGCGATGCGGTTCACGAAGCGCCGCACCGGGTGCTTGCGTGAATTGAAGAAGTTCATGTCGCCCAGTGCCACGCGTAGCACGGGCATTTGCATGCGGGCGATCTGGCGGGCCATCTCAGGCGCCACCTTGGGGTCTGACAGGACCTGGTCGAACAAGGCGGCCACGATGTCGATGACCATCTTGTCGAGCGCCGCACCTCCACTGGCACGGATCAGCTCATCGCGATTGGCGCGGATCTGGTTCATCGCCATCAGCGGGCCAGCGAAGCCGGGCATGCGCTGGCTGGGTTCGAATGCCGCTGCGTCGGCGCTGAAGCCCGCTGCGGCCATCGCCTCCTGCCCGATCTCGCCGGCTTGGCGGCTGATCTGGCGCAGCAGGTTCTGGAAGTCCATGTTCAGCGGGGCGCCTGCCGCCACGCTGCCAGCACTCATTTCGTCGAGCGCACCCTGCCCGGATGGCAAAGGCATGCCGAACATCTCGCCCAGCGCCTGGGCAGCACGGGCGTGCAGCGGGTTGGTCAGCGCAAACGGAGCGGGTTGGGTCGCGTCAGCCCCGGTCAGGGTGGCGGGCTCGGTGCGGCGTGCGTCGGATCCGAGCGGCATGGCGCTTGAGTTGCGCGATTTTTGTACCGACATGCCCAAAGGCTGCAGACCATGCCCACGCATGTCGTTGACCATCTGATCGTAGCTCACGGCGAGCGCCTCGCCCAGAAGGGCGGGAAGTTGGCCTGCGATGGCGTTGATCACCGGGTCTTCGAGGCCGATCTGCACCAGGCTGTCGAGCAGGGCCTTGGTGATCAGTTTGGGGCGCAGGGGGTTGCGTTCGGGGTTGGCGTCGTCAAGCAAGCCTGCCATGAGGCTGCTCACCGTGCTCAGGGCGCGTTCGCAAGCAGGTGTCACCGCCAGTGCCAGACGGTCGGCCTGAACGTCACGCTCCACCTGAGCGTTGTCCACCAGTGACAGGGAATCCCAATCGGTGTTGGCCAGACTGCTGGCGCGGGTGTCGGGCGTGCTCTGCAGGCAGTTTTGAGCCAGTGTTTTGAGTTCGCGCTCGAAGGCTTGCAGCAGGCGACCGGACTTGAGGCGCAATTCACGGTCGGCGGTCATCAGCAACTGCCGCTGAGAATTGCTGACGCTGGCGGCCGCCATGGCACCCATCTGCACGACGACCTGATCCAGCACGCCAGACACCGCCGCTCGAAGGCGTCCGAGTGCCTGGGGCAGTACAGCGTCAAGACGTGGGTCGATCACAAATCCATCCAATCCAAAGGCAGCAAAGGCAGGCAAGCCGAAGGGGCCTGCAAGACACTTGATTCTGTCCTGAAACCGCCCCGGGTGCGCAAGTCTGATCGAGCCAGGACCGTGCAGATCTGCATGAGTCCGTTACTTTTTCAAACTGTCACGAATTTCACGAAGTAAAACGATGTCTTCCGGCGTCGGGGCAGGGGCGGCGGGCGCCGGTGGTGCTTCGTTCTTGAGTCGGTTGATCTGCTTGATCATCAGGAAAATGATGAAGGCCAGAATCACGAAATTCAAGGCGACGGTCATGAAGTTCCCGTATGCGAACACGGCACCGATCTTTTTGGCTTCTGCCAGGGGCAGGGTCGGATCTTGTCCGGACAGCGCGATGTAGTAGTTGCTGAAATCCAGTCCGCCAACCACCTTGCCGACCAGCGGCATGATGAGGTCGTTGACCGTGGAGTCCACGATCTTGCCGAAGGCGCCGCCGATGATGACCCCGACGGCCAGATCCATGACGTTGCCCTTGACGGCAAACTCCTTGAATTCGCTGAAAAATCCCATTTTGTGCTCCTGTGCTTGCGTGAGTCTTGAGGGCGCGAGGGTGGTGTCCTTGGCATGCTGACATGCATCTGGCCATGCGCTTGCAGTCTGCCAAGAGGTGGTCAGCGTCTGTCGCCTTGTTGCAAAAATGTATCAGAGTCCTTGGGCGAATCTCCGAGCGCATTATCTTGCATCAAGGCCGATGCCCCCGTTACCTCCGTTAGAATACGAGTTGACCCCTATTTCTGTCATCGTCCTATCAGTCCCTAAGGATACCCATGAGCAATAAGCCAGTGGATCAAAGCCGTCGGACCTGGGTGACCATGGCCTGCGCCGCCGGTGGCGTAGGCGGCGTGGCCACCGCCATCCCGTTTGTGTCAACCTTCCAGCCGTCAGAGCGAGCTCGTGCTGCGGGTGCTGCCGTCGAGGCTGACATCAGCGCCCTCAAGCCGGGCGAAATGCTGACGGTCGAGTGGCGTGGCAAGCCGGTCTGGATTCTCAAGCGTACGCCGGAGCAGCTTGCGGCGCTCAAGGGCATTGATCCGCAACTGGCTGACCCCGATTCCGAGCGCAAGCCCTCTGAGCTGACGCCCGAGTACTGCCGCAACACCCACCGCTCCATCAAGGAAGACGTGCTGGTCGCAGTGGGCATCTGTACCCACCTCGGCTGCTCGCCCACCTCCAAGTTCCAGACGGGGCCTCAGCCCTCTCTCCCTGACGACTGGCAGGGTGGTTTCTTCTGCCCTTGCCACGGCTCGACGTTCGACCTGGCAGGCCGCGTGTTCAAGAACAAGCCGGCTCCGGACAACCTGGAGATTCCGCCCCACATGTACTTGTCTGACACCAAGCTGCTGATTGGTGAAGACAAGAAGGCCTGACAGGAGACACGCACATGGCTGAAATGAAGCAGGCGCCCGCAGGCGCTTCGGCTGGCGAAAAGTTCATGACCTGGGTGGACAACCGGTTCCCGGCCACCAAGCTCTGGAACGA
>CAYOJR010000187.1:0-3815 GCA_964404335.1 uncultured Aquabacterium sp. | reverse complement strand
GGTCAGCTTCTTTGGCGCAGGTGAAGGCGGCATCGGGCCTCAGGCCGGCCATGTCAGGGGTGGCAGAAATGGTCATGCGGGTGTCTTTGGGAAAGAAGTGGCGTTGAACGCCATACGCGCCAACAACCATGATCAGCAGCGCGATGACGGTCAAGCCCAGGCGCCAGGCCTTGCGGGAACGTGAGGGGCGAAGAGGGTTGAGCATGAGGCGGCGTCAGTCCCAGTCTTTGCGGCTGGGGTCCTTACGCAGGAAGGCGTCCAGTGGTGCGACAGGCTGCATGCGTTTTTGACGCCTCTGTCGGTTTTCGTTCATGATTTTTTCCCAAGCGTCGTACGCACTTTTCAACGGCAAATCAGCGATCCGACCTGTCGGCCAGTTCCTCGTATGCAAATCCCACAACTTCTGCCGTGCCGGCTTGGAGACCTCGGGCCGGTCATGAATGATGTTCATCTCGCTGTCGGTTTCCATGCTTCGGGTGTTGATGTTGGCGCTGCCCAGGGTCATGAACGTGTCGTCAATGATCATGAGCTTGGCGTGAATGTACGTCTCAACCCAGTCTTGGCCCGCAGCAGTGTCCGGCGCCACGATTCGACAAATCAATGTCTTCAGGCCTGGGGTGGACACCTCGGCGGCTGAGATGGTTTGCTCTGACCAGTCGTCAAGCTCCTGCTGGGCATGCCTTTGTTGAATCGTGGCCGCCTCTATGCGTGCGTTGGCGCTTTCGTACCGCTTGGTGATGCTTACTGAGGTGCCCGGTATCCCTGACAGCAGGCGCGCTTCGCTGTCAAGCGCCTGTTTCTGAGCGTTGGCCCGCTCCAATTCCGCCGTCGCGGCGTCCAGGCTGGCCTGCTTCTGCTTGTACTGCGCCACCTGCGACGGCGGCAACTCTCCACGCTCGATCCTGGCGTCACGGGTTGCGCTCGGCATGCTCGCGCCGCGCCCGAGGCTTTCCAGCATGCGTTGGGTGTTGTTCGCTCCATCGCCCATCCCGTCCTCCGAGGTGTTGGTGATGACAAACAGGTACAAGCTGCCATGCTCCTCTGGCTTGCGCCCATGCTGCGCCAACGTTCTCGCGTGCTGCTTGATGCGCTCAGCCAGCACAGGCCAACGGAAATACTGGTTCTCGATGTAAATGAGTTGCGTGGCGTTGTTCACCACCTGCAGGTACATCTTCTCGATGTCCTTGACCCGCTTACCGTCTTTGCCGCCTTGAGGCTGGGTGCGCAGTATCTGCGCAGTCAGCGCGACATCCTTGCCTCGAGGTCGTTGCTGGTATCTGACATTTGTGGTTTCCGGAAGCCGGTCACCTGCGATGCTTCCCAGGTTCTCCAACCCAGCCTTGTTCCAGGCCGACTGGAAGTTGTCATACAAGTCAGCAAGGATCGGTCCGGTCAATCGCGAAGAGAAATCTTGACGAGGCAGCGGAGCGTTGGCACCTTTGCTCGGATCCTGAGGGCGCCCCTTCATGCGATGCTCACTGGTATCCCAGTACCAGTCGAGCATGTTGTGCCCCATGACAAAGCCAACGGCTTGATCGGCACTTTCATGATCGATCAAAACCATTTTCTGGTGGTGAGAGGGAAGGGTGGACAAGGCACCTCTGGCCTGGGGTGACAGACCTTGGTCCATGTATCGATCGCTGGCGATCGACGCCCTGTCGGCGGCACTGAAACCTCTGCCGACGAAGGTCAGGTTTTTCATGGAGTTGTCATCGGTGAACCAGCGATAGGCGCCACGAAAGGTCTGAGCAATGCGGGTTGGACGCGGGGCCTGGGCGTCGTAGACGGAGAACCAGTGCTCGCTGTACTCGTGCTGTTCGTCTGTTGTGCCGGCAAGTTGATCCTTGTATGCAAGGATTCGCCGCCCTGGGGTGTTGGGCTCAACTTTCCCCGTCACCCCAACCTTGCGACCCAGAGGGTCTAAGGTCCAGCTCAGCACTCTCACCTTGACATTGTCACGGGCCTTCTGCTCCAACAACTCTCCAATGCTAGGGCTTCTCTTTTCACCACGGATGAAGTGCATGCTCGGCTGAAATCCCCAGCAGATGATGCACACACTGGTCTTGGCCGCAGCAATTGCCTCGTGAACGGCGCGAAAGGCCTCTTCGCCATTGATCAGCAATCCGAACGTTGCGGCCTTGCGAGAGTACTCGGCGCCGGCCAAAAACCATGGCGGGGTGAGTTGCACACCCATGCTGGCTGAGCGCTGAGCCGCGACGGTTGTCTTTTTGCTAGGGTCTTGGGACATTTGTTTACACAGGCGGGATGAGTCTGGCGACCACCGAATTCAGCGGGTCGTGTTGACACGGGCGTTCAGCGCTTCCTGGTACTCGCCACGAGCTTCACTGGCGCCCTGTTTGGCGTCGCCCTTGAAAACGCCGCTGGCAGCCAATGGGCCTTCTTTGCTGTTTCGATACTCATTGACCACGGGGATCTCGTAGGTCATGCCGTTGGCCATGACCACTTTGTATTGCTCGATGGCGGGAGCGTGCTTGAGGTGAATATCACCAGCCTCGTCGAGGACACCTTCGCTGACCATGGCTCCGTTGGCGAAGACCTTGTATGGCATGCCAGCCCACCCTGACTTCTGCCCAAAGGGGGTGCTGTCAAAGCTGATCGTGAATGGCGTCGTGAGCGTGCTGGTGGGGAATCCCGGCATGTCCTGGTTCAGTCTCTGAGGCCCCACCATCGCCCTCTTAGCAGCCTTCACCGTGATCTTCCCCGGACACTGCGCCGTGAACTGCCCACCCTCAATGGTGATGCTCGCCCCACCCGACACCGCCAACACGACCTTCTTGGCTGCGGCAATGTTGACCACCCCACTGGCCGTCTTCAACTCCAGCGTCTGCTTGGCGGCCACCTGCGCAGGCCCTGCCTGCGCCTGCAGGTCAATCGGGCCTTGCGCGGCGATCATCGTCAGACCCTTGCCGGCCGCTTCGCTGCCGGGCTGAATCGCCCCCGCCAGGATGCCAATGGCTTGCCCGGTCTGCACACGGGCCTGGCCACCCACAGCCCAGTGCGTGTCTTGCCCGCTGGCGATCTGGGTGGTGTCGCCGCTGCTCAGGTGCAGGTCTTGCCCGGCGGTCAGGCCAATGCCCGCCTTGCCGACGAGGGCGATGTCAGGGTCCGCCGTGTGGGGCACCTTGTCTGCGCCGCCCTGGGTCAGCCGGTCGGCGGCATCGGCCAGGGCATTGGGCAGGCTGGTGTTGCTGACCACGCCGCTCAGGCTCTTGGTGAGTGCGGCTGATGGGGCTGCCTGGTCATTCAGGGCACTTTGGCCAGCTTGCTGGCTGCCGGCCGCCGTCGCCAGCCCCACGCTCTGGTGCGTGGTGGCCGCCTGGTGGAAGGTCTGGCTCAGTTGCTGGGCCTGTTTGGCCAGGGCCATACCTG
The DNA here is from genome assembly GCA_964404335.1 of uncultured Aquabacterium sp. Classification (GTDB taxonomy): domain Bacteria; phylum Pseudomonadota; class Gammaproteobacteria; order Burkholderiales; family Burkholderiaceae_C; genus Aquabacterium. The sequence goes on along the minus strand of CAYOJR010000187.1, from coordinate 425 downwards.
GGGCGTTGTCGCCAGCGGGCTCTGCCGTCTGGCCCAGCCCGTTGTTCAGCCCAAAGGTGCTGACCATCACGCCGCGTGCGGCGCGCAGGCCGCCCCAGCCGTCGGTTCTGAGTTCGAACCCCAGCCCCCGGAAGCTGCCTCGGTGGTTGTCCGCCTGGTGCAGCAGGTGGCCCATTTGCAGCCAGGTCTGGTGCTGGGTGCTGTGCAGTTGGGTGCGCAACTGGTTGGGCGTGTCGTCGAGCACGAGCTGGTTGTGCCCGCTGCCACCAAACTCCTTGCTCTTGACGCCGCTCAGTGCCGCCGCGTTGGCCTGCCCTTCGCTGCCTTCGGTGGCCGCTCCCGGCGCTGCGCCGTGCCAGGCGGGGCTGTGGCCACCGCTGCCGCTGTTGACGCGGTTCATCTGGCTGCTGGGGCGGTGGTCGCTG
>CAYOJR010000186.1:0-3818 GCA_964404335.1 uncultured Aquabacterium sp. | reverse complement strand
CGTGACGGCTTCGCCTGGGCGGAGGAAAGCTGAGCGCGCGGCAAGGCACACGCGCTCGGATCTGGGTGGACTGCGCTCAAGCCGACTGCAACAGTCCATCCACGCCGTACAGGCGAGCCAGTTCGGTCAGCTTCGCCGGCAGGTGCTGCACCGCGAACGCGCGTCCCTTGGCCCGCGCCATGCGCTGACACTCCAGCAGCACAGCCAGGGCACTGGAGTCGAACTGCTGCAAGGCCGCGCCGTCGACGGTCAGCATGGCCGCTTCCGTGCCCCCCTGGGCCGCAGCCTGCTCCAGCGTCTGACGGAACAGACGCAGCACATGCGGCACCTCGGCGTGTGTGATGACGGCAGGCAGCAGCAACATGGCTCAGCCCGCGTTCTTGGCCACCAACTGGCGGTTGCGCTCGGCCAGCTTGGAGATCAGGCCGTCGATGCCCGAGGCGTTGATCTCCTGGGCAAAGCTGCTCTGGTGGGTCTGCACCAGCCAGGCACCCAGCACGTTGACGTCATACACCTTCCAGGTGCTGTCCGCCTTCTCAAGCCGGTAGTTCAACTGGATGGGGTCGCCCTTGCCCTTGACCACCGTGCGCACCACGACATCGGTGTCAGCGGGGCGCGCGCGCGAGGGCAGATACTCGATGACCTGATCCTTGACCTGCGACACCGCACCCGCATAGGTATGCACCAGCAAGGTCTTGAACTCGTTTTGCAGGCGCTGACGCTGATCCGGCGTGGCGCGACGCCAGGCGGGGCCGACGGCGGCAGCGGTCATGCGCACGAAGTTCACGTTCGGCATGATCTTGGCATCGACCACCGCCGTGATCTTGCGCAGGTCACCCGACTGGATGGCCTTGTCGGCCTTGACCGTGGCCATCACGTCGTTGGTGATGGACTGGATGAAGGCTTCGGGCGCCTGGGCGGTCACAGCGGCCTGAGCGGGCGCAGTTTGCGCCCCCACTGGCGCAGCAAGCAGCGCCGACACAGCCAGAACGGCCGAACTCACCACACGAACAGCAAACAAACGAGAGTGCAACACAAGGGTCCTTTCTGCAATCCTCACACATCCTTGAACGCTTCAGCGGGCGCACAGGATGACGGGATCGTCTGATTTTGAATGAGGCAACACGGGCGAGACGGACAAGCCGCCGCCATTTCAGGGGGCACTGGCGCCCGACGCGGCCGGTTCAGTGGCTGCCGCCTCGTCCTCGGATTCAGGCAAGTCATAGCGGGGTTGGGGCGCCTCGTCCTCTTCTTCAGGCTCCGCACGCCCCTCGTCGATCAGGCTCTGGCGGCGCTGCAGGAAGGCATCCCGCGTGAACGTGTACTTGTCCAGCGCCACATCGTCAAGCAAATCGGTGGCCGACAGGAACTCCGCACGGGTGCTCACGCCATTGAGCAGGCGGACCATGTTGTCCTCACGCGCACCCTCCACCAGGGTGGTGGCCGAGAACGCCACACTGCTGGCAATGTTGGCCGAGTCGCGCACGGTGGACGGCCCCAAGATCGGCCAGACGATGTAGGCACCCGCAGGTGCGCCCCACACCCCCAGGGTCTGACCAAGGTCTTCGCGGTAACGGTCCAGACGCATCGGGGTGGCCAGGTCGATCAAGCCCCCCAGCCCCAGGGTCGAATTCACCGCCACACGCATGACGCTGGCCGCACCGTCCTTGAAGCGTCCCTGCAGGAACAGGTTCAACGACGACCAGACATCGTCGATGTTGGCAAAAAAGTTGCGCACACCGGTGCGCACCGGATCGGGGGTGACCTTCACATAGCCCTCGGCCACGGGCTTGAGCACATGCGTGTCCACGCCTTCATTGAAGGAGAACACACCCCGGTTCCAGGACTCCAGCGGGTCGGGGGATTGCTGGGTGGCGCACCCCGACAAGGTGAGCGTCAAGGGCAGGCTCAGGACACAGGCCCACCAACGGCTGCGTTCAAGGGCGCGACGCGCCAAAGACATGCGGATGGTGCTCATTGCGCACCTTCCTTGCCGCCTTCGGCGGCCTTGCTGTAAAGGAACTGTCCGATCAGGTTCTCCAGCACGATGGCCGACTGCGTGCTCTTGATGACATCACCGGCCACCAGATTCGTTTCACCGTAGCCAGGCTCCAGACCGATGTACTGCTCGCCCAGCAACCCGGCCGTGAGGATCTTGGCCGAAGTGTCCTTGGGGAACTTGGCCCCCTGATTCATCTCGATTTCGACCTTGGCCTGGAAGGTTTCGTTGTCAAACGTGATGGCCTTGACCCGGCCCACCACCACCCCTGCGCTCTTGACAGCGGCCTTGGGCTTGAGGCCTCCGATGTTGTCGAACAGGGCCTCCACCTTGTAACCCTGCTCGAACGACAGGGTCAGCAGGTTGCCTGCCTTCAGCGCCAGAAACAGGATGGCGGCGGCGCCCAGCATCACGAAGATGCCCACCCATACGTCATGTTTTGATTTCTGCATATCGTCCGTCCTTGCGGCCTGCCTCGATCAGATCGAGAACATCATCGCCGTCAACACAAAATCCAGCCCCAGCACGGCCAGCGATGCCATCACCACGGTGCGCGTGGTGGCCAGTGACACCCCCTCCGGCGTGGGTTCACACTCATACCCCTGCAGCAAGGCCACAAAGGTCACGGTCAGGCCAAACACAAAGCTCTTGATCATGCCGTTGCCCACATCGGCCCACACCTCGACGCCGTTTTGCATCTGCGACCAGAAGGCCCCGTCATCGACACCGATCATGACCACGCCAACCACCCAGCCGCCGAGCACGCCCACCGCCGAGAACACCGCCGCCAGCAGCGGCATGGCGATGACGCCACCCCAGAAACGGGGTGCCAGCACACGCTGGATCGGGTCCACACCCATCATCTCCATGGCCGACAGTTGCTCGCCCGCCTTCATGAGGCCGATACCCGCCGTGAGCGCCGTGCCAGCCCGGCCGGCAAACAGCAAGGCAGCCACCACTGGCCCCAGTTCACGCACCAGAGACAGTGCCACCATCAGCCCCAGCGCTTCGCTGGAGCCATAGCGCTGCAAGATGTAATACCCCTGCAGACCCAGCACGAAACCGACGAAAGCGCCCGACACCGCAATGATGGCCAGCGAGTAATTGCCCAGAAAGAAGATCTGTTCGGTCAGCAGACGCGGGCGCTTCAGCGTGGCTCCCAGCGAGAGCAGCAGGCGCAAGAACAGGCGTGCGCCAAAACCCATTTCGGTCAACTTGAATCGAACAGCGCGCCCGACGCGCGACGGATTGAGCCAGGAGATCATCCGCGCACTCCGAAATCGTGACCGGCATCGACCGCCGGGTGGTGGAAGCGCACCGGGCCGTCCGGCGCCGCATCCACGAACTGCCGCACCAGTGGATCGGTGCTCGTGCGCATCTCGGCCGGCGTGCCCTGGGCCACGATGCGCCCATTGGCGAGCAACACCACATGGTCGGCAATCAGGAAGGTTTCCTCGACATCGTGAGAAACCAGGATGCTGGTGAGCCCCATCGTGTCGTTGAGTTCTCGGATCAGGCGGGCCGACACGCCCATCGAGATCGGGTCCAGCCCCGCGAACGGCTCGTCGTACAGCATCAACTCCGGGTCGAGCGCCATCGCTCGCGCCAGCGCCACACGTCGCGCCATGCCGCCTGAGATTTCGCTGGGCATCAGGTCGCGCGCACCGCGCAAACCCACCGCGTTGAGCTTCATCAGCACCAGATCGCGGATGATGGACTCGGGCAAGCGGGTGTGCTCACGCAAGGGAAACGCCACGTTCTCGAACACCGACAGATCGGTGAACAGCGCGCCAAACTGGAACAGCATGCCCATGCGCCG
>CAYOJR010000185.1:0-3846 GCA_964404335.1 uncultured Aquabacterium sp. | reverse complement strand
GCAGACCGAGCACAAGCAGCTCGGCAAATACATTGTCGAAAAGGAAATTGGCCGAGGCGCCATGGGCGCCGTCTATCTGGGTTACGACCCGGTCACCGACCGCAAGGTGGCGCTCAAGACCATGTCGCTCAACCACGAGTTTCAGGGTCGCGACCTGGCCGATGCCCGCGCCCGCTTCCTGCGCGAGGCTGAAATGTCCGGCCGCCTTCAGCACCCTGATGTGGTCAGCATCATCGACGCAGGCGAGGCCGACGGCCTGGCCTACATCGCCATGGAGCTCGTCGAAGGCATCGATCTCAGCCAATACACCCTGCCGGGTCGCCTGCTGCCCGTGCGGCAGGTGCTGCTGACCATCGCGCGTGTGGCCGAAGCGCTGGCCTACGCCCACGAGCGCGGCGTGACCCACCGCGACATCAAGCCCGCCAACATCATGATCAACCCCGACACCGACAGCGTGAAGGTCATGGACTTTGGCGTGGCGCGTGTGGCCGATGCCGCCCGCACCCGCACGGGCGTCGTGCTGGGCACCCCCACCTTCATGTCGCCCGAACAGCTCTCCGGGCAGGTCATTGACGGGCGCAGCGATCTCTACTCGCTCGGTGTGACCCTGTTTCAGCTGCTCACCGGGCAATTGCCCTATCGCAACGACTCGATGGCCACCTTGATGCGCGCCATTGCGCGCGAGAAGGTGCCCAATGTCTGTGACCTGCGCCCCGAGCTGCCTGCCGAGGTGGGCGACATCGTGGCCCTGGCCCTCGAAAAGCACCCCAATATCCGCTATGCCAACGGCCGCCAGATGGCCGACGACCTGCGATCTGTGGCCGTGCGGCTCACCCCCCCAGTTCTCGCCTGAGCGAGGCCTTTTTGTTTCACAAAACCCAGCGACAATCAGCGCATGAACTTCGAGTTCTATAGTCAAACCGATACCGGGCGGGTGCGAACCAACAACGAAGACTCGGTCGCCCTGGACGAAAGCTGTGCTGTGGCCGTGCTGGCCGACGGCATGGGTGGCTACGCCGCTGGTGAAGTGGCCAGCGGCATGGCCTGCGACTTCATCAAGTCCGAGCTGGGGCGCTGGTTGCAGGAAGCCTCCGCCATCGCCAGCGATGCCGATGTCAAGCGCGCCATGGACATCTGTGTCGAGAACGCCAACCAGGCCATCTTTGGCGCCGCCAACTCCAACCCCACCTACGCCGGCATGGGCACCACCCTTGTGTTGGGGGTGTTTCGCTCCGGGCGCCTGCTGCTGGGCCACATTGGCGACTCGCGCGGCTACCGGTGGCGCAACGGCGTGTTGCAGCAAATCACAAAAGACCATTCGTTACTGCAAGAGCAGATTGACGCTGGCATGCTCACACCAGAGCAAGCGCAGTATGCCGCCAACAAGAACCTGGTCACCCGCGCCCTGGGGGTGGAAGACATGGTTCTGCTGGAAACCCATCAGCACGACGTTTTGCCGGGCGATGTGTTCCTGATGTGTTCGGACGGTCTGTCCGACATGCTGCGCGATGCGCAAATTTCCGAAATCATGGGTTCACATCCTCGTTTGTCCGACATGGGGGAAGCCCTTGTCAGTGCTGCGAACGAGGCAGGTGGGCGGGATAATATTGCAGTTGTGCTGGCCCGCGCCACAGGAACGAACGAATCTTCAACCACCAAGTCCTGGTGGCCCTTCAAGCGCCCAAGTGGCCTTGGTTGATTGACATTGATAGATCCATACCCGGAGAGGTTGCGAATGGGAAAACTGGTTGTTTCGCTGGACGGCGTGGTCATCAAAGAAGTCCAACTCACCAAGGACAAGACCACCCTGGGCCGCCGCCCCTACAACGACATCGTCATCGACAACCTGGCCGTCAGCGGGGAGCATGCCGTGCTCCAGATGGTGGGCAACGACATCTTCATCGAAGACCTCAACAGCACCAACGGCACCTACATCAACGGTCGCGCCGTCAAGAAGCAGTTGCTGCAAAACAATGACACGGTCGAGATCGGCAAGTACAAGATCAAGTTCATTGGTGAAGAGGGCAACGAGTTCGAGAAGACGATGATCATGCGTCACGGGGCCCCCGTCGCGGCATCGTCGGGCTCGCCCTTGGCGGGTGGCTCGCCCATGGCGGCCATGCGTCCGGCGCCCCCCAGCCCGGCGGCCACCTACACGCCACAGGCGGCGGGTGGTTTCGGGCACTCGGCGCCCGGCGGCCTGGCCTCGGGTTTTGGCGGGCTGGCGCCGCAAGCGCCTGCCCTCATCAAGGTGCTCAACGGTGCCGCTGCCGGCCGCGAAGTGCCCCTGACCAAGGTGGTCACCACCGTGGGCAAGCCGGGTGTGCAGGTGGCCTCGCTCACCAAGCGCCCAGGTGGTTATGTGTTTGCACACGTCGAAGGCGCCGCGCGTCCCACCATCAACGGTGCGCCCGTGGGGGGCGATCCCGTGCACCTCAAGAGTGGTGACGTCATTGAGCTCGCGGGCACGCAAATGCAGTTCATGCAAGGCTGATGCGTGCATGCGCTGCGCTGAGGACTTGAGATGATCCGCGTTCTGGGTTGCTCGGGCTCCATCGCAGCGCGCTGCCACACCACCTCCTTCCTGCTCGACGACGACATCCTGATCGATGCCGGTACCGGCGTGGGCGAGCTGCGCCTGGACGAACTCGCCCGCATTGACCACATCCTCATCAGCCACAGCCACCTCGACCACGTCCTCAGCATTCCCTTGCTGGCGGACAGCGTCATCAAGCTGCGCATGGGTGGCGGCGGCCCGACCGCCCTGCGGCCCATCCATGTGCATGCCCTGCCTGAAACCTTGCAGGCCCTGCGCGCGCACCTGTTCAATGGGGTGATCTGGCCCGATTTCACGCGCCTGCCCAGCGTGCAGCACCCCATCCTGGTGTTCCACGAACTGGCCGTGGGCGATGTGCTCTCCTTCCCCGCGCGCGGGGCCTTGCCCGAGCGCGTGGTGCATGTGCTGCCCGCTGCCCACACCGTGCCCGGCGTGGGCTTTGGGGTGGAAACACCGCTGGGTTGGTGGGTGTTCACCGGCGACACCGGGCCCAACCCCGCGCTGTGGGAGGTGCTGGCCGGGCAAAAAATTGCGCAACTGGTGATTGAAACCGCGTTTGGCGACGATGAGGCCTACCTGGCCGAGATCAGCGGGCATTTGTCGCCCAAGACGCTGGCCCAGGAACTTCTGCAACTCGATGGCGAGGTGAGTGTGTACATCACCCACCCCAAGCCCGGCGAGGTGCCTGCTGTGTTGTCGCAAATCCGGGCGCTCGACACCCGTCATGTGATCGAACCCTTGCGCGAAGGGCAGCGTTTTCATGCGCCGGTGGTGGACAAGCGCCCCATGTGACCAAAATGGTCAGCTTGGCGTCCGGAGTGACGTTTCTTGCTGATGCGTTCCGATACAAGAGTGACAATTCGGGTGTGGTTTTGTGCAACATGCAGGCAAATACGTGTGGAATGTCACGACTTGTTGGGTACAGTGGAGCTGGCACGACCCCTGCATTCAAGTGGGGTGCAACCCCAGACTTGGGGTTTCTGACAACCGACTTTCAAACGGGCGCAGTCCCAAGGAGTTGACCATGCAAGTGATGAAGCAAGTGCAAAAGGGTTTCACCCTGATCGAACTGATGATCGTGGTGGCCATCATCGGTATTTTGGCCGCCGTGGCGCTGCCAGCCTATCAAGACTACACCAAGCGCGCCCGCGTCTCCGAGGGCTTGGGTTTGGCGGCAGGTGCCAAGACTGCTGTTACGGAGTTCGTAGCAAGCCAAAACGCCTTCCCCACGTCGAATGCCGATGCAGGAATTGCTACTGATACATCGATTACGGGTAATGCTGTTACCA
>CAYOJR010000184.1:0-3874 GCA_964404335.1 uncultured Aquabacterium sp. | reverse complement strand
TCCAGTGGAAGTTGTGGGTCATCAGGTACAGGGTGTAGCTGTCAGCCAGCAGGGCCGACAGGCCGTCGGCGATTTTCTTGCGGTCGGCTTCACTGATGCCGATGTCCATCGACAGTTTCTTCGATTGCTTTGCCATGTTCATGCTCCTTGTTAAGCGGCACCACATGTGCTGATGCCTCGGTGACACCATACCAAAATCTGGCATCCCTCATGTCCGATGAGATCAGTCGAAGCAAGCATTTGTCGCCCATCAGTTCAAGGCGCGACCTTCTCCTGCCTCTTCGTGCGTGACGCCGTCGCGGATGTGATAAATCCGCTTGAAGGTCGGGATGATCTTTTCGTCGTGCGTGACCACGATGATCGCAGTCTGGAAGCGTTGCGCCATGTCGTGGAGGATGCGCACCACCGACATCGCCCGCACGGAGTCCAGCGGCGCAGTCGGCTCGTCGGCCAGGATCACGGGCGGGCGGTTGACCAGGCCGCGTGCAATGGCCACCCGTTGCTGCTCGCCACCCGACAGCTTGGCGGGCATGGCTTTCGCGCGGTGCTGTACGTCCAGCGCAGTCAGCAACTCCAGCGCCCGCTGCCGTGCAGCTTCGTTGGGCATGCCAGCGAGCATGGGCAACAAGGCCACGTTGTCGGTCACATCCAGAAAGGGGATCAGGTAAGGCGCCTGAAACACGAAGCCGATCTTGTCGCGGCGCAAGGCGCGCAGGTCAGACACTTTCCAGCCGTGGTCGAAGATGACCTCGTCGCCCAGTTGCATGCGGCCCGCCGTCGGGTCGATCACCGCCCCCAGGCATTTCAACAAGGTGCTCTTGCCGGAGCCGGAGGGGCCGATCAGCCCCACCACCTCGCCCGGGGCCACGCGCATGTTGACCTCTTTGAGGGCCAGCACGGCCGTATCGCCTTCGCCATAGCGTTTGCTGAGCCCTTCGATGAGGATGCCCTTGCCAGTACTGCCCGACATGCTCAGCCTCCAATCGCATCGGCGGGGTCCACGCGCAAGGCCATGCGGATGGACACCAGGCTGGAGACCACGCAGATACCCAGCACCACAAAAAAGCCGATGACCGAGTCACCCGGCACCAGCAGCACGTACTTGGGAAACAGCGGCGCCGCAAAGGTGGCAGCGATCTTGCCCACCACAAAGCCGATCACGCCCAGCACCAGGGCCTGCTGCAAGATCATGCCGGCGATGGTGCGGTTGCGTGTGCCAATGAGCTTGAGCACGGCGATCTCGCGGATCTTGTCCATCGTCAGCGTGTAGATGATGAAGGCCACGATGGCCGCACTGACCATCGACAGGATCACCAGGAACATGGCGATCTGCTTGGCCGAGGTGGCAATGAGCTTGCCCACCAGGATGCCCTCCATCTGCGCGCGCACATGCACGGTGAAGCGCTTCCAGCGTCGAATCGGCTCGGCCACCTCGTCAGGGGATGAGCCCGGCTGAATGCGCACCAGCACCGCGTTGACCGCGTTGTTGCGCGTTTGCGAATCGATCACGGCGTCCAGCAGGCCGGGCACGTTCGGGCGATTGAAGGCGGGGTTGGCCTCGGTGCGACGGCGCTGCATCAGGATGGCGTCGTTGTCCTTGAGGAACTGCGCTTCTTGCGCGTCCTTCAAGGGGATGAAGACCATCGGGTCGCCACTGGAGGACACCATGCGCCGGGTCAGCCCCACCACGGTGTAGTGATTGCGCCGGATTTTGAGCACATCGCCCAGCTGCGCACCAGAGGCCACATCTGCGACAGCCTCGTAGTGGCTGCGTGTGATCTGGCGCCCAGCGATCAGTTGGGGAGGCCAGCCCGGTGTACCCGGCTCACCGGCCATGATGCCCACCACCATGGCGCGCACGTCCTGATCGCCCCGGCCCACCTGCATCGTCAGGTAGGTGACGTTGGCGGCCTGCGCCACACCGGGCATGGTGCGGATGCTGCGCCACAGGTCGTCGGGAATGCTGGAAGACTCGGCATAGGGGCCCAGTGTGTCTTGCTGAACCACCCACAGATCGGCACCGCTGTTGTCGAGCAGCACCTTGCCATCGTCCACCATGCCCCGGTAGACCCCAGCCATGGTCAAGGTCACCCCGATCAACAGCCCCAGGCCCACGCCGGTGAAGATGAACTTGCCCCAGGCATGCAGGATGTCGCGACCGGCCAGGCTGATCATGGCGCCACGCCCTGAAGGCGCTCGACAATGTGGATACGGCTGCGTGCGGTGAGCGCTTTTTCGCTGTAGAGCACCACACGGTCCCCTGCCGCCAAGCCCTTCGTCACCTGAACACGGCCGTCGAGGTCGGAGCGGCCCAGGGTGATGGGGGTGAAGGCGAGGTCCTCGTCCAGCAATTTCCACACGCCACGCCGGCCCTCGACGGTGCGGATGGCCGCGTTGGGAATGACGGGGGCAGCCGGCAATGCAGGCAACTGCACGGTGATCTCGGCCAACTCACCCAAGGGCGGCAGCGGCGACGGCAGGGTGTCCAGCACCACCTTGGCCAAGGTCTCTTCGGTGATGGCGTCGGCGCGCGGTTCGATGCGCAGGACGCGCGCGGGCAACGCTTCACTGCGACGCGAGCGCAGCGTCACCCGAGCGGGCAGGCCCGCAGCCAGCCCCTCGGCATGGACCTGATCGAAGCGCGCCTCCACCCACACGCTGGCCGGGTCGAACACCTCAATGACCGGCTGGCCCGCGATGACGGTGGAGCCCGGATCCGCCTCTCGCGCGGCAACGATGCCGGCGACCGGCGCGATCAGCCTCAGGTTGCTGCGTTGGGCCTGCAGGGCCTGCAACTCTGCCTGCAGGCGATGGGCATCTTCACGGGCTGCCGCCAGCGCGGACTGGGCCAGCAGCAGATCTTGCTGCTTGGTGGCGACATATTCTTCGGTGGCGGCGCGCGCGGGCAGCAACTGCGCATAGCGCTGGGCCTGAGTCTGAGCAAAGGCCCGCTTGGCTTCGGCCTGCCGCAAGGCCGCCTGGGCGCTCTGGATGGCCGCCTGTTGCGCGACGATGCGCTCGTTCAGGTCCACGGCGTCCATCTCGCCGAGCACCTGGCCGGCACGGACGGCATCGCCCACATGGACATCCAGCCGCAGCAAGCGCCCGGCTGCCGTCGGACCGATCTTGTGGGTGTAGCGTGCCTGCACGGTGCCGATGCCCGACAAGGCCGGGACCACGGCTGCGCTCTCGACCTTCACCACGGTGACCGCCACAGGGGCCAAGGGCCCCGAGCGCATGGCGACGTACACGAACAAGGCCAGCAAGGGTAGCACCACAGCGAAGACCGCGAGTGTACGGCGTTGAAGACGAGGGAAAGTCATTGCGGGCCTCCGATGCCACGACGGTAAATGGCCCACACACCAGGGGCATCGGCACGCAAGCGCGCCACATCACCAGCGATGAGTGACTGCATCACCAAACCTTGAATCGAGCCGACGAACAGCACGGTCGCCGCATCGACATCCAACAGGGCATCAAGCTCACCGTTCGCCTTGCCCTGCTCCATCACCTGCTGCAGCCTCGCCCGGTATTGACGGATCAAGGTCTGCACCATCTTCTTGGGCAGCGTCTCGCCCTGTCGCTGCAATTCACCAAACAGCATCCGGGGCACGCCGGGGTGCTCGGTCACAAAATCGATGTGGGCCATGAACATGGCTTGCAGGGTCGCGAGCGACGACGTACAGCCTTGCGCCGCCTGGTCCACGCGGGCCAACAGCCGCTCTGCCACCCAGTGCATCACCGCTTCCAGAATGGCTTCCTTGGTCGGAAAGTGCTTGAACAGCGCGCCTTGCGTGACGCCCATCTGCCGCGCGATCCAGGTGGTGGTGATGTCGCTGGGGTTGTGCTGCGCGGCCAGTTGCACCACGGCTTC
>CAYOJR010000183.1:0-3887 GCA_964404335.1 uncultured Aquabacterium sp. | reverse complement strand
GGCCTTGGGGCCGTCGTCCTGCTGCAGCATGGCCAGCAGAATGTGGGCGGGTTCGATGTAGGGGTTGTCGCGTGTCACGGCCAGGCTTTGGGCCTCGGTCAGCGCTTCCTGAAACGTTTGTGTGAGTTTGTCGAGTCGCATGAGTGCTCCCGTGGCCCCGGAGATCGGTGCCGATTGCTTCAGAAGATAGGGCGGTCCGGTGACATTTCAAGGGGTCAGGCCCCCAGATCGGGATCACGCTAGCGTGATCAGGCGTCCACGTGGGCGGTGACCACCCGGTTGCGACCGGCCCTCTTGGCATCGTACAAACAGACGTCGGCCTTGGCGAGCACATCTTCGAGCGTGCGATCAGGTCGATGGAAGGCCACCCCGATGCTGACGGTGATGGAAACCGGCCCCACACGCGTCTCGCACGGCGTGGACGCCAACATCTGGCGCAGACGCTCGGCCACGGCACTGGCCTCAAGGTGACTGCGCACAGGCAGCAACACTGTGAACTCCTCACCGCCGTAGCGGGCCAGCAAGGCATCGTCGCGCAGGCGTTCACGCGTCAACTGTGTGACCTGACGCAACACATCATCACCCACCTGATGGCCGTAGCGGTCATTGACACTCTTGAAGTGGTCCACGTCCATCATCAGCACGGCCACCGAGGTGGGCTGGTGCGCCTGCATGGACAACATGCGCTCCCCCAGTTCTCGCAGGCCGCGACGCGACAGTGCTCCGGTCAGATCGTCGGACAAGGCCCGGTTGCGCAATTGCTGGTTGAGTCGCTGGTTGATGATGGCAAACACCACCGACGCCACGGACAAGGGCAGCACCGCGAAACTCAAGGCCGTGATCGGCAAAAGCCAGTCTGGGGCGTAAAGCCAGTGTGCGGGGTAAGGTCCGCCCTCCATGCTCAAGGCATGCGCCAGCGTGATCACCCAAATCAGGGCAAACATGGCCGCCACCACCAACAGACTCAGTTCGCTGGCATAAATGCGCGCACTGCGCAGAATCAACCAGCCCTGGTCAATGGCCATGCCGAGGCCGACCAACGCAAACACCCAGGCAATGGTCTGAACATAGACGGCATCCGACCCAAAGGCCGCGCCCGCCCACGGGACGGCCACAGCCAAGCCGGTCAAGGCCCACCCCACCAGCGGTGGTGTGCGTCGCCCATTGAGTTGCCGAAACGCCCAGGCCAGCAGTGCCACGCCCCCCGCCGCCAGACCGATCGCCACCTGCGTGACCACCGGACGCCAGGCGTCGGGACTCAGCACGATCCACAGCAGGCCGGTCAAACAACAGAAGGCCCAACGGTAGAGGTCCAGGGCGATGCGAACCCGGTTCTGGTCGGTACGGATCTGTGTGATCAGGCCGAGCCCCACCAGGGAGCCCGCCCCCGCCGCACCGTAACAGGTGAAGACGTCAATGGCCAACATCCGGGACGCCTCGCTTTCGTCTGGTGTCAGGGCTGAACTGCGTTCAGCGGGGCGTTCAGGCCACCCCACCGCGCCGCTGCCTGATCATCACTGACCCTGGCATCCACCCAGCGGCTCTCGCCCCCGGCGGACTCTTTCTTCCAGAACGGCGCCTGGGTCTTGAGCCAGTCCATCAAAAATTCTGCGCACTGGAAGGCCTCGCCCCGGTGGGCCGAGCTGACCACCACCAGCACAATCTGGTCGCACACGGCCAGCGGCCCCACACGGTGGATGACTTTGACGCCTCGGACATTGAAGCGCCGACGCGCCTCGACGATCAACTCGGCGATGCTGCGCTCGGTCATGCCGGGGTAGTGCTCCAGCTCCATGATGGCGGGCTCGCTGCCGGATGAGGCTTGCGCCCACTCGCGCACCGTGCCCACGAAACTGACCACCGCGCCCACCTGCGGGTCGTGGCCACGCAAGGCCGCCACCTCGGCACCCAGGTCAAAGCCCTCGGGGCCCACGCGCACGCAGGCCAAGGCGTCTTGCAGGGCGGTGTCGTGTTCGCTCATCTCAGCCGCCCGTCACCGGGGGGAAGAACGCCACCTCGTCGCCGTCCTGAACCGCCTGATCGGCACCACACAGCGTCTGGTTGCACGCCGTGCGCAGACCCTTGCCCAGGTCCAGGGCCGCGGCATGCGCGGCCGAGCGGCCGATCAGCCACTGGCGCAACTCTCCCACGGTGCGGGCGCCGGTGTCGGCCCACGACAGGGTTTCAGAAGAGCCAAGCTGCTCACGTACAGCAGCGAAATAACGGACGGTGATGCTCATGGTGCCAAGCCCGCGCTCAGGGTTGGCGGGCAGAGATGGAAGGTTGCACCAACTCTGCCATGGAAATGAAATTCACGGCATCGCCCGGTCGAACGATGGTGCCCGAAGGCAGGTCCACCACGCCCTCGGCCCACGCGGCCGAGCTCAGCACCCCCGAGCCCTGGTGCGGGTGCAGCACCACCCTGCCCTGCGCGTCCAGACGCGCGCGCAGGAACTCGCGACGCTTGTCGGGCTTGGGCCAGCTGAAATCGGCGACCAGGGACACGGCCTGCGGCAGGTGCCAGCCCTCGCCGGCCAGCAGGCCCAGCACCGGACGCCCCAGCAGCAGGAAGGTCACGAAGCTGGCGACCGGGTTGCCGGGCAGCCCCATGTAGAGCGCACGGCTGCCATCGGCGCGGTTGATCCAGCCGAACACGAAGGGCTTGCCCGGCTTGATGGCCAGGGCCCAGAAATCCAGGCCGCCTTCGGCCAGCACGGCATTGCGCAGGTGGTCTTCTTCGCCCACCGACACGCCGCCACTGGTGATGATGAGGTCGTGCTGCTCGGCCGCCGCACGCAAGGCGGCACGGGTGGCAGCCAGGTCGTCCGGCACCACACCCAGGTCGCACGCCTGGGCGCCCGTCGCCTGCACCAGACCGCGCAGCGTGTGGCGGTTGCTGTTGTAGATGGCGCCCGGCGGCAGGGGCTCGCCCGGCATCACCAGTTCATTGCCGGTGGTCAGCACGCCCACCTTGGGGCGGCGGAACACATTCAGGGAGGCGGCCCCCACCGAGGCGGCGACGCCCAGCGCCGCCGGCGTCAGGCGGATGCCCCCATGCAGCACGGACTGACCCTGGGCAATGTCTTCACCGCAGCGCCGGATGTTCTGCCCCAGCTTGACGGGCTCCTTGAAATGCACCTTGCCCGATGCGGCATCCACCTCGGTGTGCTCTTGCATCACCACCGCATCGGCTCCCTCGGGGACGGGCGCACCCGTGAAAATGCGCGCGCAGGTCCCAGGCTGCAAGGCCATACCCACCTGACCTGCCGCAATGCGTTGGCCCTGCGGCAGAGCAGGCACCACGCCATCGGTGCCAGCATCCCCGCCAAGCGTCAGGTCGGACACCCGTACCGCGTAGCCATCCATGGCGCTGTTGTCGTTGGGTGGCACGTTCACGGCAGAAACCACGTCTTGTGCCAGCACACGCCCCAAGGCGTCAAAGCTGTCGACCCATTCCGTGGACGCAGGCGTTTTCCCCAAGTGCTCGGCGACTGCCGCATGCAAGCGAGACCAGGCCTCGTCCAGCGGCATCAGGGGTTTGAATACAGGAACCATCACGCCCATCCTTGTGGAACTGCCAGGACTGACGGTTCAGTCGTTGCAGTGCTGGACGATGTAGTCCTTCACCGTCTGGGTGTTGTTGGGCACCACGACGAAACGCTTGGGCAGCTCTTCCAGACCTTCCAGCCCCTTGATCCAGTGCGGACGCTCGGGCTGACGACCCGTGGCTTCAACGATGGTCTCGGCAAACTTGGCCGGCAAGGCAGTTTCCAGCACCAGCATGGTCACGCCGGGCTTGACGTGCTCGCGCGCCACCTTCAGGCCGTCGGCCGTGTGGGTGTCGATCATCACGCCGAAACGCTCGAAGGTGTCCTTGATGGTGGCCA
>CAYOJR010000182.1:0-3891 GCA_964404335.1 uncultured Aquabacterium sp. | reverse complement strand
TACCTGGCCGACATCTTCACCCTGCCCGCCTCGCTGGCCGGCCTGCCCGGCATGAGCGTGCCCTGCGGCTTTGGTGAACACGGTCTGCCCGTGGGCCTGCAGCTGATCGGCAACTACTGGCAGGAGGCGCAGCTGCTGCACACGGCGCACGCCTTCCAGCAGGCCACCGACTGGCACCAGCGCGCCCCGGCGGCCCTGGCTTGATCCACCGAGACGAGACACACACCATGAGTTCCCCCCTGATCCGTGGCTACGAGGTCGTCATCGGCCTGGAAACCCACGTGCAACTGTCCACCGCGTCGAAGATCTTCTCGGGCGCGTCCACCCAGTTCGGCGCCGAGCCCAACACCCAATCGTGCCCGGTGGACCTGGCCCTGCCCGGCACCTTGCCGGTGATGAACGAAGGCGCGGTCGAGCGCGCCATCGAGTTCGGTCTGGCCGTGGGTGCCCACGTGGCGCCGCGCTCGATCTTTGCGCGCAAGAACTACTTCTACCCCGACCTGCCCAAGGGCTACCAGATCAGCCAGTACGAGATCCCCGTCGTGCAAGGCGGCTCGGTGAGCTTCTTCGTGGACGACAAGCCCTTCACCGTGCGCCTGGTGCGCGCCCATTTGGAAGAAGATGCGGGCAAATCGCTGCACGATGACTTCGTGGGCTTCAACGGTGAGAAATCATCGGGCATCGACCTGAACCGCGCCGGCACCCCGCTGCTGGAGATCGTGACCGAGCCGGACATCCGCTCCAGCAAGGAAGCGGCCGAGTACGCGCGTGCGCTGCACACCCTGGTGGTGTGGCTGGGCATCTGCGACGGCAACATGCAGGAAGGCTCCTTCCGCTGCGACGTCAACGTGTCGGTGCGCCGCCCCGGTGCCCCGCTGGGCACGCGCCGCGAGATCAAGAACCTCAACAGCTTCAAGCACATCGTGCAGGCCACGGATTACGAAATCCAGTGGCAGATCGAAGAGATCGAAGACGGCCGCGCCATCCAGCAAGCCACCGTGCTGTTCAACCCTGACACGGGCGAGACGCGGGCGATGCGCACCAAGGAAGACGCGCACGACTACCGCTACTTCCCCGATCCCGACCTACCCCCGCTGGTGATCGCCGCCGACTGGATCGAGCGTGTGAAGGGCCGCATGCCCGAATTGCCGCGCGTGATGGCCGAGCGCTTCGTGAGCGGCTACGGCCTGCCCGAATACGACGCAACGATGATGACGCAGTCGAAGGCCTTTGCCGCCTTCTTCGAGACAGCCGCACAGGCCTGTCAGCAACCGAAGCTGGTGTCGAACTGGCTGATGGGCGAGGTGTCCCGCCGTCTGAACGCGGCCGAGCAGACCATTGAGCAATCACCCATCAGCGCCACGCTGCTGGCCGCGATGATCGCGCGCATTGCCGACGGCACCATCTCGAACAACGGCGCCAAGCAAGTGTTCGAGGCTCTGTGGAACGGTGAAGGCGCAGGCACAGATCAAGCCCGCGTGGACGCGGTGATCGAGGCCAAGGGGCTCAAGCAGATGAGCGACACCGGCGAGCTGGAAAAGATCCTCGACGACATCCTGGCGGCCAATGCCAAGTCGGTCGAGGAGTTCCGCGCCGGCAAGGAGAAGGCCTTCAACGCCCTCGTGGGTCAGGCCATGAAGGCCACCAAGGGCAAGGCCAACCCGGCCACGGTCAACGACTTGCTGAAGAAGAAACTGGCCGGATGACGCCCGCCGGGGTGCTGGCCGCACCCTGCGCGGTGTTCAGGGGCACGGTGCCGGGGAGCGCCCCGGCCCACATCTGGCGCAAGCGCCACAACTCGGCGTCGTAGATGGCGTTGAGCCGCGCGATCTCTGCGCGCTGCTGCTGAATGATGTCTTGCTGTGCCTGCTGCTGCGCGTCATTGGCCTCGATCTGGGTGCGCAGCTTGCCCGGAAGGCGCTTGCCTGGGTAGAACTCGGTTTCGGCGTCCAGCGGTTTGCGTTCGGCGCGCAACTCCTCCAGACGCTTGTCGGACACGGCAATGCCTTTGTGCAAATCGTCCATCGCGGCCTGACGTGCCTTGTTGTGCGCAGACTCGTCGGGGTAGCGCATCAGCAGGTTGCGGTCACGGCGCACGGCATCTTTTTGCGCGGCTTCGACAAGCGCGCGTTCACGCTTGCGCGCCTCGGCCTGCGCGCGCTCCTCGGGGCTCATGCGCGGCGGGATCACCATGCGCACCGAGCCATCGCGGTTGAGCACACGCTGCTCACGGTCGAGGCACTCGCCGATCAGCCGGTCGGAAGTCAGACGCTTGCCCGCGCCATCCACGCAGGTGTAGATGGCACCGGTGCTGGACTTGGTTTGCGCCAGGGCGCTGCCAGCGCTTCCCGCCACGACCACCAAGCCCGCGAGCACCAGCTTCGACCAGAGGGGCTGGCCACAAGGAGGGTGAGCGGCAATCAAGGGGGACTTCAGCATGGCAACTCCGACAGAAACGATGCGTGCCGCACCGTGGTTGTCATCATAAAACGCGTTAAACCCCGTAGCGTTGACGGTACGCGAGCACCGCAGGGAAGAACGCCGTGAGGGCCGGATCAGACTGGGTTTCCAGGTAGCGCAGCAGGTCGCCCAGCGTGGCGATGGCCACGACCGGCAAGCCGTAGTGCTGCTCGACCTGCTGGACGGCGCTCTCGGCGGCATCCTGGCCGTTGGCGGTGGCCTTTTCCTGGCGGTCGAGCGCGATGGTGACGCCACAGGGGGTGGCACCGGCCGCCTTGATCAGCTCGATGGACTCACGCACCGAGGTGCCCGCCGAGATCACATCGTCGATGATGAGCACGCGGCCCTGCACCGGGGAACCGACCAGGGTGCCGCCCTCGCCGTGGTCCTTGGCTTCCTTGCGGTTGTAGGCAAAGGGCTTGTTGTGGCCGAGGCGGGCCAACTCGATCGACACGGCAGCGGCCAGGGTGATGCCTTTGTAGGCCGGGCCGAACAGCATGTCGAACTGCAAACCGGACTCGATCAGGCGGCGTGCATAGAATTCAGCCAGGCGGCCCAGTTTGGCGCCGTCGTCGAACAAGCCGGCATTGAAGAAATAGGGCGACAGTCGCCCGGCCTTGGTCTTGAACTCTCCAAACCGCAGCACCTGGGACTGCACCGCAAAGGCCACGAAGTCCTGAGCGAGTGTGTCGTTGGCAGGGGTGTTGCTCATGATGAATGGTGTCTCGTGTTTCGTCTGGTCTCTCTCAACCTCAACGGCGTCCGCTCGGCGGCAACCAAAGGGCTGGTGCCCTGGGCTGAAAGTGTTTCAGCCGATTGTATGGGTGTGCAGGAGCTGAAGGTGCATGCGGACGACATGCCGGCATCACTGAAGGCCATTGCCGGTATGAATGGGCATTTTCATCATGCGCAGAAGAAGGGCTATTCCGGGGTGGGGCTGTACACCAAGCACGAACCCTCGGATGTGATCGTCGGCCTGGGTGATGCCGACCCGAGTGGTGAGTTCGATCCGGAAGGGCGCTATGTGGAACTGCGCTTTGACAAGCCGGGACGCAAGCTGTCGCTGATCAGTTGCTACTTCCCCAGCGGCTCCAGCAGCGAGGAGCGCCAGCAGGCCAAGTTCCGCTTTCTGGGCATGATCGAGCCACACCTGGCACGCCTGCGCGAGGATCGGGAGTTCATCGTGATCGGCGATGTGAACATCGCGCACAAGGAGGCCGACCTGAAGAACTGGAAGGGCAATCTGAAGAACAGCGGCTTTCTGCCCGAGGAGCGCGCCTGGATGACGAAGCTGCTGGACCCCGCCGGTCGCACCCGGCTGGTGGACGTGTACCGGCACCTGCACCCCGACACCACCGACGCATGCTACACATGGTGGAGCAACCGGGGGCAGGCGCGCGCGAAGAACGTCGGCTGGCGCATTGACTACCA
>CAYOJR010000181.1:2309-3934 GCA_964404335.1 uncultured Aquabacterium sp. | reverse complement strand
GTGGATGCGCGGATCTACCACGAACGCATGGAAGGGATCATCAAGACGCGACGTTATCGCAATGCAGAAACGGGGTTCAAGCCCCGGGACTACATCAACCTCCCGGGCTTGACCCTGGTTGGCCTGGAATACCAGGTGCGCTGGAAGCCACTGCACAACACGGAGCTTTGGTGGAACCAGAGTTTTTCGGACCTGACGTGGGATGAACTCCGGTTTGATCAGGATGACGAACGCCGACCGCCGAAGCACTCAACTTTGCTGGCCTTGTTTCAGCGCTTGCCGGGTGATCTGCAACTGAGCGTGATTCATGAGCGTCAGGGCAGCATGACCTTTCGGGATTACCGTGATTGGATGGCGTTCTCGCGTCGCACCGATGTGCGGTTGGCATACCCCCTTAGGGTGGGGGCGGGCAAGGCCGAGCTTGCTTTCACGGTACAGTCTCTTGAGGGCGATCGCCCATTTTTCTTGATTCGCCGCAATTTTGAGCTGGCTCGCAAGAGCTTCGTGACCCTGCGCATGGAGATGTGACCTGATCACGCGTCGTCGATCGCTTGCACTGCTGATGGGTGCTCCCCTGCTGGGCAGGACGGGGCTGGCGCAGGCCGCGAGTGAGGCGGTGTGGGTTTTGCCTTCGGATGCGTCGTGGGCTTATTCCGAGGCAGCGGCTGCTTTGCAGGCTGAGTGGCGCCGTGTTGGACGTGAGCGGGAGTTGGTGGTGCTGGCTGCACGCGAGTTGCCGGCTGGCGCACCGCCTGCGGCCCTGGTCACATTGGGCGCGGCAGCATTGCGTCTGGTCATGGGACGCACCACATCGCAGTCTGACTGGGCCCGTGTGCCCGTGCTCGGGGCCTTGCTGCCACGAGAAGGGTTTGCGGCAGTCTGGCGGCATCCGCCTGCCTGGGTTTCGGCGGCTTATCTGGACCAGCCCGTTGCACGCTATCTGGCCTTGATCCGACGGGCCATGCCTCGCCTGAGCAAGGTCGGAGTGCTGGTTCATGAAAGTGCGGGCACGCAACGACAGGCTTTGTTGGCGACGGCTCAGGAACTGGGCGTGCGCCTGGTGATAGGTACGGTGGGGGCGCCAGACACGCTGTCGGGTACCTTGCGTACGGTGCTGGAGGATTCCGATGTGCTGCTCATCTTGCCGGACAGCACCGTGGCTGGCGTGTCGGCGGTGCAGCACATGCTGATCATGGCGTATCGACAGCGTGTGCCGGTGGTGGCTTACTCCCCCGCTTTGGTCAAAGCGGGGGCGGCGTTGGGCCTGTATGCCAGCCCGGCTCAGGTGGGGCGCCAGGTGGCGACCATGCTCCAGAGCGGTCTGCGCCCAGCGGGGGATGCGTCAGAATGGCCGGCATCCCGAATGGCGGATGAGTTCACGGTGAGCATCAACGAGCAGGTGTGTCGATCATTGGGGCTGGATGTGCCCGATGCGGCTATGCTGACCCATGCCTTGCGGCGCGAGGAGGGCATGCGGTGAAGCTGAAATTGGGTGGCGTGCGCGTGCGTCTGTGGCTGGCGACGGCTTTGCCGGCGATGCTGGTCATTGCCTTGCTGGTGGTGGGATTTGCCTCGCAATATGGCGCACGCATGGCCGAGGTTTTGAGAGACCGTGGGATGGTGGC
>CAYOJR010000181.1:0-2209 GCA_964404335.1 uncultured Aquabacterium sp. | reverse complement strand
TCGCAACCCATCTATGCGATGACGACCTTGCCACTGGACGATGTGTACGCTCCGGGATCTGCGGCCGATGTGCGCGTCCACGCCACGGAGAGCCGTTTGCTGGGGTATGCGGTGGTGGAAATGTCCATGGAGACCCTGGCGCAACAGCGCCGTGAGCTGCTGATCTGGTCCTTGGCCACAGCGGTGGGTGGCTTGATGCTGGCTGGCGTGATGGCCTCGGTGCTGGCGGATCTGGTGTCCTCGCAGATTGGTCGCATCAACCGCGTGGTGGAGCTGGTGAGGGAGGGGCAGCTGGGTGAGCGTGTCGATGAGGCGCAAAGCGGCATCTTGCGCCCCCTGGCCGAAGGGATCAATGCGATGGTGACCAAGATTGCGACCACGCATGAGGATCTGCAGCAGCAGGTCAGGCAAACGACTCAGGAGTTGCGTCTGCAAAAGGAAGCGGCTGAATTGGCTGCGCGGACGGATGTGTTGACCGGGGTGGCGAGTCGCCGGGCGTTCTCGGAGGCGGCAGAGGCCGAGATGCAGCGTGCACTGCGTTATGGCACCGAGCTGTCCATGCTGATGATGGATCTGGATCACTTCAAGGGGGTCAACGACACCCACGGCCATGTGATCGGGGATGCGGTGCTGGTGAGCTTCGCGCAGACCGTGCAGCAGTTGGTGCGCAAGGTCGATCTGGTGGCGCGTTTGGGTGGCGAAGAGTTTGTGGTGCTCTTGCCCAACATCACGGCGGAGCAGGCCACCGCCTTGGCCGAGCGCATCCGTGAGGCGGTGCAAAACAGCCAAGTGCTGGTGGAGGGCAAGCCGCTTCAGTTCAGCGTCAGCATCGGGGTGGCGCAGTTTGATCCCCGGGAGCTGAGTCTGACGGGATGGATGGCACGTGCCGACGCCGCGCTCTACCAAGCCAAGGCGCTGGGGCGCAACCGGGTGGTGCTGGAAACGACAGAAGTGTGAGCCGGGCATCGGTGTGCCACCGATGCCCGATTGAAATCTCCACCGGCAGAGTCCGGTGGTTGGCCCGATCAGGCCGTTTCGGCAAACAGCTCGCGGCCGATCAGCATGCGGCGGATCTCGCTGGTCCCCGCACCAATCTCGTACAGCTTGGCATCGCGCCACAGGCGGCCCAGCGGGTAGTCGTTGATGTAGCCGTTGCCGCCGAAGATCTGGATGCCTTCGCCAGCCATCCAGGTCGCTTTTTCAGCGGTCCACAGGATGAGGGCGGCGCAGTCCTTGCGCACGTGGCGGGCGTGTTGGGCGCCCAGGGCGTCGAGGTTCTTGGCCACGGTGTAGGCCAGCGAGCGGGCGGCCTGCTGCACGGTGTACATGTCGGCGACCTTGCCTTGCACGAGCTGGAACTCGCCGATGGCCTGGCCGAACTGCTTGCGCTCGTGGATGTAGGGGACGACGTTGTCCATCACCGCCTGCATGATGCCCAGCGGGCCGCCCGAAAGCACAGCACGTTCGTAGTCCAGCCCGCTCATCAGGACCTTGGTGCCATTGCCTTCGCCGCCCAGCACGTTTTCGGCCGGCACTTCGCAGTCTTCAAAGAACAGCGGGAAGGTGTTGGAGCCGCGCATGCCCAGCTTGTCGAGGTGCTGGCCCTTGCTGAAGCCCTTCATGCCTTTTTCGATCAGGAAGGCGGTCATGCCCTTGGCGCCGGCTTCCGGGTTGGTCTTGGCATAAACCACGAGCACGTCGGCGTCGCCACCGTTGGTGATCCACATCTTGCTGCCGTTGAGCACGTAGCGGTCGCCCTTCTTCTCGGCGCGCAGCTTCATGCTGACGACATCGGAGCCGGCGTTGGGCTCGCTCATGGCCAGGGCGCCGACGAAGTCGCCGCTGATGAGCTTGGGCAGGTACTTCTGCTTCTGGGCTTCGCTGCCGTTGCGGTGAATCTGGTTGATGCACAGGTTGGAGTGCGCGCCGTAGCTCAGGCCGACCGAGGCGCTGCCGCGGCTGACTTCTTCCATGGCGACCATGTGGGCGAGGTAGCCCAGGTTGGTGCCGCCATACTCTTCGGAGACGGTCAGGCCGTGCACGCCCAGGTCGCCCAGCTTCTTCCACATGTCGGCAGGGAAGAGGTTGTCGCGGTCGATGTCGGCGGCGCGGGGCGCGAGCTCCTTGTCCACGAAGGCGCGTACGCTGTCGCGCAGGGCGTCGATGTCCTCACCGAGTTGGTGATTCAGGCCGGGCAGGGTCATGAGAA
>CAYOJR010000180.1:0-3999 GCA_964404335.1 uncultured Aquabacterium sp. | reverse complement strand
GGGAACAGGTGGTGCTCGATCTGGTGGCTCAGGTTGCCCGTCATCACGTTCAGCAGGAAACCGCCGCTCAGGTTGGACGAGCCAGCGATCTGGCGCACATACCAGTGGGCGCGGCTGTCGTTCTTCAGCACGCTCTTGGGGAAGGTCTGCACATCGGTCGTGAAGTGGCCGCAGAAGATGACGGTGTAGGTCCACAGGCTGCGGATCACGTTGGCCACGGCGTTACCGGCCAGCACCACCAGGAAGCCCGGGCCAGCCAGCAACGGCCAGATCAGGTAGTCCTTGATCAGCTGACGACGCATCTTCAGCAGGGCGGGACGCGAGATCTGAAGCATCTGCTTGTTGTTGACGCGACCGGTCAGCCAGCGGCCCAGGCGCAGGTCCTGAATGGCCACGCCCCACTCGAACAGGATGGCGAAGATGATGGCGTAGATGGGCTGCCCCAGGCGGGCCGGGTGCCACTTCTGCTCAGGGAACAGGCGCAGCACGCCATAGCCCAGGTCCTCGTCCATGCCGTGGATGTTGGTGTAGGTGTGGTGACGGAAATTGTGGGTCTTGCGCCAGTTGTCGCTGGTGCCCATGATGTCCCACTCGAAGCTCTTGCCGTTGAGGTAGGGGTCACCCATCCAGTCGTACTGGCCGTGCATCACGTTGTGGCCCAGCTCCATGTTGTCCAGAATCTTGGACAAGCCCAGGATCACGGCACCCGCCGCAGCGGTGCCAAACACCCAGCCTTCGGGCAGGAACCACGCCACCATCAGCAGGGCGCGGCCCAAGACTTCGGAGTAGCGCACGGCCTTGAGGATGTTGCGGATGTAGCGCGCATCGCGCTCGCCCAGGTCGGCCACGGTGCGGGCGCGCAGGGCGTCAATCTCGGCGCCAAAGCGCTCCAGTTCGTCGCCACTCAGAACGCGGCTGTTCGGTTTGCTCATGTCGGCAATCACTTTCACAGGTCAAGCGTGAGATCGGTGCGGGCGCGCGTCACGCAAATGCGCACGTCGATGCCCGGCTGGGCGTCTTGTTCGCCCGATTGCATGTCGAGGGTGGTGCCTTCGGTACGGGTGCACACGCAAGTGCGGCACACGCCCATGCGGCAGCCCACCTTGGGCTTGAGCCCCTGGGCTTCCAGCGCATCCAGAATCGACAGGTTGGTGGGAATTTCCAGGTCGCGCCCGCTGGTCGACAGGTGAACCTTCACCGTGGCGGTTGCGGCGTCGGCCACCGTGATCGGGGCCATGGGCGTGAAGCCTTCGGCCATGAAGCTGCGCACCTTGCCATCGGTCAGGCTGCGGGCCGCATCCACGAAACCGCTGGGGCCGCAGGCATACACCTGCTTGGCTGACAAATCGCCCACCACGCGGGCCAGTTGCTCGGCACTGATCAGGCCCGATTCTTCGCCTTGCAGCAACTGCGCTTCGTTTTCGAGCACGAACTGCAGCTTGAAGCGGGGGAACTGGGTGGCCAGCTCGCGCAATTCACGGGCGAAGCACAGCTCGGCACGGGTCTTGGCCCAGTAGATCAGGGTCAGGTCCACCGGCATGTTTTGCGCGGCCAGGCTGCGCGTCAGGCTCATCAGCGGGGTGATGCCGCTGCCGGCAGCCAGGAACAGCCATTCGCCCTCCGGCTTGGCCGGCAAGGTCATCTCGCCAAAAGCGGGGCCCAACTCCAGCACATCGCCCACGTGGATGTGTTGGCACAGGTGGGTGCTCAGGACGCCCTTGTCGACACGCTTGATGGTGAGCGACAGGCGGCCATCACGGCGCGGAATGCCCGTGAGGCTGTAGCTGCGCGTGGTGCGGCGACCGTTGACCTCAGCAGTGACGTTGATGTGCTGACCCGGCACAAACTTGCCGCAATGCGCGTTGGGCTTGAGCACCAGGGTGACGGTGTCCAGCGCCTCGACCTTGCGCTCCAGCACGCGGGCCAAAGGGCGGTCCCACGACCAGGCCGGGTTCAGCTTGCTGACCCAGAAGTCGAAGATGCCTGGATTCACAAAAGGCGCAGCCACCCGGCGCAGGGCACTGGGTGACACATTGGCTTGGCCGCGAGAAGCTGAAAAAGAGGTTGCCACTGATACAAATCTTGATGCGTGATAAGCGTAGTCTATACGCACGCGCGTACATTTGTCTATACACTTGTGCAGCAATGCGGGGCGCTATGATGCTCTCCTGGCACCCTCACACCATGAACAGCATCCTGACCGCTTCATCTGACACGTCTGTGAACAAGCCCGGGACCGCCGGCACCCCAGGGCGAAAGGCCGTCATTTCGCGAGATGACATCATCGGGGCTGCTCTCAAGCTGGCGGGACCCAACCGCAGCGTCTCCACCCTGAGTTTGCGTGAGGTGGCGCGCGAGGCGGGCATCGCCCCCAACAGCTTTTACCGGCAATTCCGGGACATGGACGAGTTGGCCGTGGCGCTGATCGAGCGTGCCGGCGAGTCACTGCGACAAATCATTGGCGAGGCGCGCAAGCGTGCCAGCACGGATCGCAGCGTGGTGCGCGGTTCGGTGGAGGCATTCATGGCCCAACTGCGCAGCGATGACAAGCTGCTGCACATCCTGCTGCGCGAGGGTACGGTCGGTTCAGCAGCGTTCAAGCAGGCGGTTGACCGCCAACTGAACTACTTTGAAGAAGAGCTGCGCCTGGACTTGATCCGTTTGGCTGAGGTGAACAAAACCGGTTTGCTGGAGCCGGCGTTGACCGCCAAAGCCATCACCCGTCTGGTGTTTGCCATCGGCGCCACCGTGATGGACGCGCCGCCCGAGAAGCTCGACGAACTGACCGAACAACTGGTGCTGATGGTGCGGATGATCGTGACCGGCACCCAGACCCTGGCGGTCACAGGGGTGCCGGAGCGCTGAGCGCCGGGCGCGTCAACGCCCGTGTCTTACTGGCCTTGACGCTTGGCGATGGCGCGCATCACTTCTTGCTGAACGATCGGCATGATGTCGGCCATGTAGAACTTCATCTTGCCCATGGCGGACTTGCCTTCGGGCTTTTCTATGAAGCTGACGAAGGCGCCCAGTTCTTGCGCTGTCATGTGCTTGGACATGCTTTCCTTGGCGGCCTTCTCTAGCACATCGATCTGAATCTCCTGGGTCATGAACTGTACGAAGTCCTGACGTTGCTCAGGTGGCATGTTGTTGGCCATTTCCGTGGCCATGTCCTTCATCATCTGACTGAGTGGCATCAACTTGAAATAGCGCTCTGCCAACTCGCTTCTGGCTTTTGGCGAGTCCTGAACCGTGGCCGAAGCCCCGGTGGATGTGGATGAACCACCTTGAGCCTCGTTCTTCGCATTGCAGGCAGCCAAGGCGATGACAGACGCGAGCACGACGGACTTGAAGATAACTTGCATGGATTCCCTGTGAATGATGATTGAGCAAGAGCGCTAGTCTAGTTGGTGCTCTGGATCGTCTGTGTGCAGCCTCAGCATGCCGGGCGGGGTTTGTTCATCCACTCCTGCACGCTGGGCCGCTCCCATTGGGCCTGTGCATACGCGGCCAATCGGGCGGGCAGGGCATCGCCAGCCAGGCGCAGCCGGTTGAGCATCAGCGCCAAATCGGTGTCGACGATGGACCATTGGTCGAACAGCGATGACCGGCCCGGTGGCAGGAAAACCTGGACTGCCGCAACCAGCTTGCGGACGGCGGCTTGTGCGTCGGCCGACAGCGGTGGCGGTGGACTGCGCTTCAAGAACACCACCTCAGATGACCGCTCTTGCCGAATGGGCATGAGGTCGCTGCGTAGCCAAGCCTGGATCTCGCGAGCCTTGGCTTTCGACTGGATGTCAGACGGATAAAGCGCCGTGCCGGGGTAGCGGTCTTCCAGGTATTCGCAAATGGCCGAGGATTCGGAGATGTGAAAGCCGCCGTCGCTGAGGGCTGGCACACGCCGGGTCGCGGACACCTCGGCATACAGCGGATCAGACTGCTCTTGTCGCTCCAGGTTCACCAGCACGGTTTCGAAGGGCAGGCGCTTTTCGCGCAGTGCCA
>CAYOJR010000179.1:0-4023 GCA_964404335.1 uncultured Aquabacterium sp. | reverse complement strand
CCGCGCGGGCCTTCCTTGCCCTGCAGGCACTCGTCGATGTAGCGCTTGACCGGGGAAGCCCAGTGGCGCATGTTCGACATGTTGATGGCGAACTCCTTGGTGTCTTCCGGAATGCGCACGTTGTCATCCGTCATGATCCAGGCGCCCATTTCGCGGTCAAGCGTGAACACCACCACACCCTTGCCCACCGTCAGCACCAAGGTGGTCTGCGGGCCGTACACGCAATAGCCCGCGCACACCTGGGCCGTGCCAGGCTGCAGGAAACTGTCGTTGGTGACCTCACCGCCCTTGTGCTTGAGCACCGAGAAGATGGTGCCAATGCTGACGTTGATGTCGATGTTGCTGGAGCCGTCCAGGGGATCGAACAGCAGCAGGTATTCACCCTGGGGGTAACGGTTGGGCACCGCCACCATGTCGTCCATTTCTTCGGAGGCCATGCCGGCCAGATGGCCACCCCATTCGTTGGCCTCGATCAGCACCTCGTTGGCAATGATGTCGAGCTTCTTCTGGACTTCGCCCTGCACGTTCTCGCTGCCGGCGGTGCCCAGGACTTCACCCAAGGCGCCCTTGCTGACACTGATGGCGATGCGCTTGCAGGCGCGGGCCACCACTTCGATGAGCAGGCGCAGCTGCGACGGGATCTGGGCCTCGCCGCGCTGTTGCTCGATCAGGTACTGCGTGAGGCTGATGCGTTTGGTCATGATGATCAGATGAAAAAGAAAACAGATTCAGACAGTCGGCCGGCACTCAGTCCTGCAAGGCGCGGGTCACGATCTCGCGCACATCGTCGGACAACTCGGTGCGGGCGGCCACGCGCTTGAGCGCTTC
This sequence comes from uncultured Aquabacterium sp., assembly GCA_964404335.1. Lineage (GTDB taxonomy): Bacteria > Pseudomonadota > Gammaproteobacteria > Burkholderiales > Burkholderiaceae_C > Aquabacterium. Next base: position 3,195 of record CAYOJR010000179.1, on the reverse strand, counting down.
GCACGCCGCCGTGCGGTACGGCTCTGCCAGGCGGCGCCAGTGGTCCATCGCACGAGCCAGTCGGGCGGCCAGTTGCGGGTTGATGGCATCGACCTCGATGACACGGTCGGCCCAGAACACATAGCCTGCCGCATCCTGGCGATGGAAGGCGGCCGGATTGCTCTGGCACAACGCCATCAGCAGACTGCGGGCCCGGTTGGGCGTACGCAGCGTGAAGTCCGGGTGCTGCATCAGCGCCTTGGCACGTGCAAACACCTTGCCGTCGTGTTCGGGCGCGGTCACCTGCAGGGTGAACCACTTGTCGATGACCAGGGCCTCGTTCTTGAACTGGGCATGGAAGCGTTCCAGTGCGCCAGCGGCCAGCGCACTGTGTGCATTGACCAGCGCGGCCAAGGCACCCAGACGATCCGTCATGTTGGTCGCGTCCTTGAAGCGCTGCAGGGCCTTGCCCGGCCACACCTGGTTGTGACGCACCTCGGCGTCGAGCACCAACATGCCCAGTGCCAGATTGGCCAGGGCACGGCGGCCACTGCTCACGGCATCAGGCGAATACGCACCGGTGTCATGGTGCGCTTCATACGCCCACTCCCAGTCAACGTGCAAGGCCCGGGCCAGCTGAAGCTTGATGCTTTCACGCGCAGCGTGGATGCGTTGCGGGTCCACCACGTCGAGTTGCTCGGCCACATAGGCTTCGCTTGGCAAGGTCAGCACCAGCTCCTTGAAGGCCGCATCCAGCTCAGGATGACGCAGCACGCCACGCATGGCGTCAATGAAGCGTGCATCCAGTTCGATGTGGCCATTGCCCTGCACCGCACTCAAGATGCGGCGCAGCGCCAGCTTCTGAGCAGCTTCCCAGCGATTGAACGGGTCGTGATCGTGGCTGAGCAGCACAAACAATGCCTCGTCGCTCAGTTCGCTGCTGAGCACCACCGGGGCAGAGAAGCCGCGCAGCAACGACGGCACCGGGGCCACAGGCACATGCACAAAAGTGAAGGTCTGGTTGGGTTCTGTCAGCACCAGCACGGTGTTGTGTCCGATCGGGTCCAGATGCCCTTCCAGGTGCAGGTTGATCTGTCGGCCGTCGGAGCCCACCAGGCCCATCGCCACCGGGATCACCATCGGTGCCTTTTCCGGCTGACCTGCGCTGGGTGCGCAAGTCTGGCTCAGCATCAAGGTGTAGATCCGGTTCTCGGCGTCGTACACGCCATCAGCCTGCACGCGGGGTGTGCCTGCCTGGCTGTACCAGCGCTTGAACTGCTCCAGTCGCTTGGCCAGTTCGCTCTCTGGGTTGGCATCGGCAATCGCCAGTGCAAAGTCGTCGCAGGTCACGGCGTGGCCGTCATGACGCGAGAAGTACAGGTCCATGCCCTTCACAAAGCCGGCATCGCCCACCAGGGTGTGCATCATGCGCACCACCTCGGCACCCTTTTCGTACACGGTGGCCGTGTAGAAGTTGTCGATGGCCAGGTAGCTGTCGGGGCGCACCGGATGGGCCATCGGGCCCGCATCCTCGGGGAACTGCAACTGGCGCAGCGCGCGCACGTCTTCAATGCGCTTGACCGCGCGGGCGCTCAGGCTGCCCGACATGTCCTGGCTGAACTGCTGGTCACGGAAGACGGTGAGGCCTTCTTTCAGCGACAGCTGGAACCAGTCGCGGCAGGTGATGCGGTTGCCCGTCCAGTTGTGGAAGTACTCGTGGGCGACCACGCTTTCCACGTTGGCGAAGTCCACGTCGGTGGCGGTGTTCGGGTTGGCCAGCACGAACTTGGTGTTGAAGATGTTCAACCCCTTGTTCTCCATCGCGCCCATGTTGAAGTCGCTCACCGCGACGATCATGAAGCGCTCGAGGTCCAGGCTCAGGCCGTACTTGTGCTCGTCCCACGCGATCGACGCGATCAGCGAGTTCATCGCGTGTTCGGTCTTGTCCAGGTCACCGGCGCGCACGTAGATCTGCAGCAGGTGCTCCTTGCCTTCGCGCGTGATGATGCGCTGCTCGCGGCGCACCAGGTCAGCCGCCACCAAGGCAAACAGGTAGCTGGGTTTCGGGTGCGGGTCTTCCCACACGGCCGTGTGGCGGCCATTGCCCAGATCGCCCTCTTCCACGAGGTTGCCGTTGGACAGCAGCACCGGGTACTTGCGCTTGTCGGCCTTCAGCGTCACGCGGAAGGTCGCCATCACGTCCGGGCGGTCGAGGAAATAGGTGATGCGGCGAAAGCCCAGAGCTTCGCACTGCGTGAAGAAGCCGCCACCGCTGGTGTACAGGCCCGACAGCTGCGTGTTCTTCTCAGGGGCGCAGGTGTTGCGGATCTCCAGCGTGAAGGGCTGCTGCGGCAGGTTCTCCAGCACCAGTTGCTGGTCTTCGGTGCGGAAGGTGACGGGCTCGCCATCCACCAGCACGCGGGTCAAGGTGATGTCTTCGCCGTCCAGACGCAGCGCGGCGCCCGGCTGGCCCGGATTGGGTTCCACGGTCATCTTGTTGATGACCAGGGTCTTGGCCGGATCCAGGTCAAAGGTCAGATCGACCGTCTTGATCCAGAACGCGGGCGCCGTGTAGTCTTCACGGCGCACCAGCGGAGCAGTACCTTCACGCATGGCTATCCTTTTAGAGGCCCTGTTTCAGGCTGGCTTCGATGAATGGGTCGAGATCGCCGTCCAGCACCTTCTGGGTGGCGGAGATTTCAACGTTCGTACGCAGGTCCTTGATGCGGCTGTTGTCCAGCACGTAAGAGCGAATCTGGTGCCCCCAGCCCACATCGGTCTTGGTGTCTTCGAGCTTTTGCTGCTCTTCCTGGCGCTTGCGCATCTCGTGGTCGTACAGACGCGAGCGCAGGCGCTTCCAGGCCACATCGCGGTTGCTGTGTTGCGAGCGGCCGTCCTGACACTGCACCACGATGCCGGTCGGGATGTGCGTCAGGCGCACGGCCGAGTCGGTCTTGTTGATGTGCTGACCACCCGCACCCGAGGCGCGGTAGGTGTCGGTGCGCACGTCAGCCGGGTTGATGTCGATCTCGATCGAGTCATCGACTTCCGGATACACGAACACGGACGCAAACGAGGTGTGACGGCCACCGGACGAGTCGAACGGTGACTTGCGCACCAGGCGGTGCACGCCGGTTTCGGTGCGCAAATAGCCGAAAGCATAGTCACCTTCCACCTTGATCGTGGCGCTCTTGATGCCAGCGGTGTCGCCGTCGG
>CAYOJR010000178.1:1193-4039 GCA_964404335.1 uncultured Aquabacterium sp. | reverse complement strand
CGGGCGCTGGCGCTGAGTGCTTCGCCGCTGGCGGTGCGCCGGGAAACCTTTGAGACCGCTGCTGTGGTCACCCGTGTGGCGCCCAGCTTCCTGCGCTTCGGGCATTTCGAGCATTTCGCGCACCACCGTCATCCGCGCCACCACGAGGTGCTGGCCGATCTGGTCGATTTCGTCATCACCCACCACTATCCCGAGTTGCAAGACGCGCCCAACCGGGCGCTGGCGCTGCTGGAGGCCGTGCTGCAACGCACCGCCTGTCTCATGGCCGACTGGCAGAGCGTTGGCTTCTGTCACGGGGTGATGAACACCGACAACATGTCCATCCTGGGCCTGACGATCGACTATGGGCCGTTCGGTTTCCTGGATGCCTTCGACCCCGAGCACATCTGCAACCACTCCGATGACCAGGGTCGCTATTCGTGGAGCAACCAGCCCCAGATCGGCTACTGGAACCTGCGCGCCCTGGCCCAGGCCTTGGTGCCGCTGATCCCGGATGCGCAGGACGACCCTCAGGTGGTGGTCGACGTGCTGCAAACCTACGAGACGCACTTCCCCCAGGCCATGACCGAGCGCTGGTGCGCCAAGATCGGCCTGCGGCCCTTGTCTAGCGAGGCAGATACGGACCGCGCCGCCGACGCACGCTTAGCACTGGACTGGTTAACCCTGTTGGCGCGCGGGCGCGTCGATTTCACGATCGCCTTCCGGCGCCTGGCCGGATTCCGCTCGGACCTGTCGCCCGATGCCCCTCAGAATGCTCCCATCCGCGACCTGTTCCTTGACCGCGAAGCGTTCGACGCCTGGGCCCTGCGTTACGCCCAGCGTCTGCGCGCGGAACAGAGCGTGGATGCCGAGCGCGCTGCCCGCATGAACCGCATCAACCCCTTGTACGTGCTGCGTAACCACATGGCAGAAACGGCCATCCGCCTGGCGCAGCGTGGGGACGACAGCGAGGTGCAGCGCCTGCACCGTCTGCTGCAGCGCCCCTTTGACGAACAAGCCGGCTGCGAGGCATATGCAGACTTCCCGCCCGACTGGGCGCAATCCATCGAGGTGTCCTGTTCATCATGAGTGACTACAAAGTTCAGAAAACCGACGCCGAGTGGCGCGAGCAACTCGCCCCCATGGACTACCAGGTGACCCGCCAGGCGGCTACCGAGCGCCCCTTCAGCGGTCGCTATTGGGATCACTTCGAGAAGGGCGACTACCGCTGCGTGTGCTGCGGCGTCAAGCTGTTCCAGTCGGAGACCAAGTTCGACGCCGGCTGCGGTTGGCCCAGCTATTGGCAGCCAGCCGATGACAGCCTGATCGAGCGCGTGCGAGACACCAGCCACGGCATGATCCGCGTGGAGGTGCGCTGCCAGAACTGCGGCGCCCACCTGGGTCATGTCTTCGACGATGGCCCCTTGCCCACGGGGGAGCGCTACTGCATCAACTCTGCCGCGCTAGACTTCGATCCGCGCCAGTCCTGAGCGCATCAACTTGAGGCCGCTGAACCCGTGCCCGACTCTCCATGAAGATCTTTTTTGACCTGCTGCCCATCATCCTGTTCTTTGCCAGCTACAAGTGGGCTGGCAGCAATGCAGAACAGGCCATGCAGTGGCTGAACCACTATTTCGGCTTTGCCATCTCGGGCGGCAGCGTGGGCATCACCGAGGCGCCGGTGCTGTTGGCCACCGTCGTGGTTGTGGTGGCCACAATGCTTCAGATTCTGGTGCTCAAAGCCCTGCGCAAGCCCGTGGACAAGATGCTGTGGGCGGGCCTGGTGGTGGTGGTTGTGCTGGGCGGACTGACCCTGTGGTTCCACGATGAGACCTTCATCAAGTGGAAGCCCACCGTCATTTACTGGCTGATGGCCGCCGGTTTCCTGATCACCGAAATCGTGCTGGGCAAGAAGATGCTGCGCCAGATGATGGGCGGCCAGGTGCATGTGCCCGATCCCGTCTGGCGCAAGCTGGGCTGGGCCTGGGTGCTGTTCTTTGCCGGCATGGGCGTGCTGAACATCTGGGTGGCCTACACCTTCCCGACCGACACCTGGGTCAGCTTCAAGATGTGGGGCAGCCTGGGTCTGACCTTGGTTTTCACCTTGGCACAGGGCGTGTACCTGAGCCGCCACATGGCGCCGGAAGAAACGGCCGCCGAAGCATCCAATCAAGGTTGATTTTTTGACAGAGTCACACATGAACGCCGCACCTGTATCCGCTGCCCAGATGGAATCCGTGTTGACACAGGCCCTGCAACCTGAGTCGGTGACCGTTACTGACGATACGGCAGACCACATGGGCCATGCCGGACACAGCGGCGCCCCCAGTGGCACGCATTTCACCATTCAGATCCGGGGTCGCTGCTTCAATGGTTTGTCACATGTGCAGCGTCACCGCCTTGTGTATGATGCTTTGCGCGATTTGATTCCGCAGGGCGTCCATGCCCTGGCCATCAAAGCCGAGCCCGTCTGAACCCTCTACAGAAAGCTTTTCGCTCATCATGAAGATCTCTCGTATCGCCAAGGCTGCTGTGCTGGCCGCAACTGTCACGCTGGCAGCACCTTCGGTGTTCGCGCAAAACATCGCCATCGTCAACGGCAAGGCCGTCCCCAAGGCGCGCGCCGAAGCCATGATCGAACAGATCCTGAAGAACCAGCAACCCGGTCAGCCGCCGCAAACCCGCACGCCTGATCTGGAGCAGAAGGTCAAGGATGAACTCGTCATGCGCGAAATCTTCATTCAGGAAGCCGAACGCCGTGGCCTGAATGTCTCGCCGGACTTCAAGACGCAGATGGAGTTCGCTCGTCAGTCCATCCTGATCCGCGCGCTGTTCCAGGACTTCGAGGCCAAGAACAAGATGACCGA
>CAYOJR010000178.1:0-1093 GCA_964404335.1 uncultured Aquabacterium sp. | reverse complement strand
GGCACGCAAGCCAAGATGGCCAAGTTCCGCGACGATCTGAAGGCCAAGGCCAAGACCGACTACAAGTTCAGCAACTGAAGTCGGTGAGGGGCGGCGCCAAACGCCGCCTGCCTTGCAAAACACAAAGCGCCCGCGGACTCTTGGGCGCTTTGTTGTTTCAGGGGGGGAAGTAGAGGGCGTCAGTCGCGCTTGCGGAACACCAGGTCCCACACGCCATGCCCCAGACGCAGGCCACGGTTTTCGAACTTGGTGAGCGGGCGGTAGTCGGGCTTCTCGGCATAGCCGGCAGCGGTGTTCAGCAGGCCGGGTTCGGCCGACAGGACTTCCAGCATCTGTTGGGCATAGGGCTCCCAGTCGGTGGCGCAGTGCAGGTAGCCGCCCGGGGCCAGGCGCGAGGTCAGGTGGGCCACCAGCGGCGCCTGGATCAGGCGGCGCTTGTTGTGGCGCTTCTTGTGCCACGGATCAGGGAAGAACACGTGCACGCCGGCCAGGGAGGCGGGCGGGATCATGTGTTCCAGCACCTCGACCGCGTCGTGGCGCAGGATGCGCAGGTTGCTCAGTCCCATGTCGCCGATGTGCTTGAGCAGAGCACCCACGCCGGGTTCATGCACTTCGCAGCCGATGAAATCGGTGCCAGGCAAGGTTTGTGCAATCTTCGCGGTGGCATCACCCATGCCGAAGCCGATCTCCAGCACGACCGGGGCGGTGCGGCCGAAGGTGGCGGTGTAGTCCAGCGGGGCCTTCGCGAACGGCAGCACAAAGCGCGGGCCCAGTTCGGCCAGTGCGCGGGCCTGGCCCTCGGTGGTGCGCCCGGCGCGCATCACGAAGGTCTTGATGGTGCGGTGATGCGGTGCGCCGCCTTCGGCGTCGGTCGCAGACGAGTCAGGATCTTGAGGGGCGAGGTCGGGTTGAGACATGCGAGACAGCTTCTGGCCGGGATGGATCAAGGGCGAGAGTGTGCCTCAGTCTGAGGCGCGTCGCAAACATCCGACGTCGTATCTATGGGTGCATGCAGCTTGCCGCTACAATATCGCGCAGCGCGGGTGTCGTTCAATGGTAGGACTCTTGCTTCCCAAGCAAATAACGTGGGTTC
>CAYOJR010000177.1:0-4042 GCA_964404335.1 uncultured Aquabacterium sp. | reverse complement strand
CGCGGCCCACATCGCCGACTGCCGCTTCTACAACTGCACGCACCGCCAAGAGCCGGGCTGTGCCGTGCGCGCTGCCGCCGAACGCGGCGAGATCAGCCCCATGCGCCTGAGCCTGTACACCGGCCTGTTTGACGAACTCAGCCAGCAACGCTGGTGACACCACCGCACTGCCGACACCCGATCTGCACGACGACCATGAACGACACCCTCTCCCTGATCCCCGATGCCCTGGAGGCGTTCTCCATCGGCGCCCTGTCGCTGGAAGACCTGGCCCGCACCATGCGGGATGCGTCGCAGGAGCACGAGCCCACCCTGCCAGACCGCTATCTGGACGTGCTGGAGCGCCTGTTGAACCAACTGGAAAGCGCCGCGCTGTTCAGCGAAGAAAGCTGCTCGTTCAGCCGCGCCGACATGGTGTCGGCCCTGGTGGAATGGTTGGGACGCGCTCAGGAATGGTCTGACAAGACCGTGAATCCGCCGACACCGAAGCGTGACTGACGCAAGGGCTGAACACCGACCACCGGCGTGATCACCTGTTCGCCGCTCACTCACCCAATCAGGTTGGCCAGCGACAGCAGCGCCAGCATCAGCATCCACAGCACCACCGAGCGCCAGATCAGCCCCACCACACTGCGCAGGTGGGCCATCTCCGGTGGCGCACCGGTCGTGCTGCCTTCCGCGTCGATCACATCCGAGCCATCGCCTTGCGTCAAGGTGCGACTCACGTCGCGGCCCTCGGCGCTGGGCGCGGCCTGCCCACCCAGACGCACACCCAGGGCACCCGAGGCCGCTGACAGGATCGTGCCCTCGTTCGGACGCACCCACAGCACGGCGTGACGGCGCCACGCGTCCACGGCATCTTCAAAATTGCCCACCACCGCAAAACCGAAAGCGGTCATGCGCGAGGGCACGTGGTCCAGCCAGGTGAACAGTTTCAGCGACAGGTTCATCAGGCGATCGTGCGTGGTCGTGCCGGTCACCTGGCTCTTGTACGACCAGTAGCGACTTGCGAACTCGGCCATGCGGTACAGCACCGCCCCCGCAGGCCCCAGACCCAAGGCGGAGAACGCCACAAACCAGAAGAACACCCCAAACACATGGCGGTGGGCGGCCAACAGCGAATACTCGAGCACGTGGCGCAGCACCTCGGTGCGCGGCAGGTCGCTGGCATCCAGATGCTGCCAGTGCGCCAACTGTTCGCGGGCACGGTCTTCGCGCCCCTGCTCCAAGGCATCACGAATCGCCGTGAAGTTGTAGCTGAACTGCCTGAAACCCAGTGTCAGGTACAGCACGACCACATCCAACGCCAGCGCCAGCGCCGAGCTGTATGCATCAATCACCGTGAACAGGACACCCACCAGCACCGCTGGCGCCACCACCGTGACACCCCACACCACGCGGGCATGCACCTCGGCACCCGCGTCAAAATTGCGCCCGACCCAACGCACCCAACCCGTCAAACCTTGATGGATGGGGTTGAGCGTCGACAGAGGCTTGAGTTGCTCCGCCAGCAAGGCGAAGAGCACGGCAAAGAAGCTCATGGTGTAATCATAGCCCCCCGCTCACGCCGCGAAACGGCATAAGCATGCAGAGATCTTCACGCGGAGAGGAAGCGGTAGAAATTTCGCAACATCGCGGCGGTGGCACCCCAGATGAAATACTCCCGGGCGTGCTCATCGGGTGGCCGCCAGGGCATCGAGAAAAACTCGAACCGCGCCCCGCTCACCTCCAGCGCATGGCGCTGATGGAACTGCGGGTTCATCAAGAAAGGCAACGGCACTTCAAAGATGTCAGCCACCTCGTTGGCATCGGCCTGCAGTCGCAGCCGCTGCATCTCGTCTTCCAGCGGGTCGATCAAACCCACCACCGGCGTCACCATGAAGCCTGTGCCCGTGGCATAGGGCGGCAGAGTGCCCAGTACCTGCACGCGAGACGGTGCCAGCCCTACCTCCTCCTGGGCTTCGCGCAAGGCGGTCGCCACCGGGTCCGGATCGGTCGGCTCCTGCCGTCCCCCGGGAAAGCTGATTTGCCCAGCATGCTTGCTCAAATGCGCGGTGCGCTGCGTCAGCAACACCGACACCTGGTCGCGCATCACCAGGGGGACCAGCACCGAAGCGGGCACGAACTCCCTGGCCTGAATCCACAGCTCGTTGTCGGCATCGGTGGTCCACGCGGGGGGCGCGGCAAAGCGCTGGATCAGTGCATCGCGGGTCAGACGCTCTTGAGGCACAGGCGGCAGATGCCGGTCACAACCCAGATGCTCCGCTTGGTGAGGATCAATTTTCAACGCCATATGGACAACACCATAACAAAAGCCGCCTGGGCTTGCGCAGCAGGCGGCTTTGGGGCGAACGGTGAACACCACGGCTTGGCGCCGTGGTGACGCAACGATCAGGAGAGCTTTTCCTTGATGCGTGCCGACTTGCCGCTGCGCTGACGCAGGTAGTACAGCTTGGCGCGACGGACGTCACCGCGACGCTTGACTTCGATCTTGGAGATCAGGGGGCTGTACAGCTGGAACGTACGTTCCACGCCTTCGCCGCTCGAGATCTTGCGAACGATGAAGCTGGAGTTCAGGCCACGGTTACGCTTGGCGATCACGACGCCTTCGTAAGCTTGGACGCGCTTGCGGGTACCTTCCACCACGTTGACCGAAACGATCACGGTGTCGCCAGGGGCGAAAGAAGGGATCTCTTTGTTCAGACGAGCAATTTCTTCTTGCTCGAGCTGTTGAATGATGTTGGCCATCAAAAGCTCCTAATTGATCTTGCCCGCGCTTGAAAATCCAGTCATGACGCCTTGTGTTCACCGAAGTGCTTCACAAGGATCTCGACCGGGGTGAAAAAATGGTAGCCGGGTAGAGGATCGGAAAACCGCAGATTATAGCGTGAGTTGAGATAAAAAGTGTTCGTCGTGTTTGGACAATTCGCTACGCGCCCTGGCCGCCTCGATCAGCTCGGGGCGACGCTGCGCGGTGATGCGCAATTGCTGCTCCCGGCGCCAGCGCGCAATGTGGGCGTGGTGGCCTGACATCAGCACCGGCGGCACCGCCGCTTCCACACCCCGCTCATTGCCATCGGCCGGCCAATCCAGCACTTCAGGGCGGCTGTAGTGCGGGCAGTCCAGCAGGCCATCCGAGAAGCTGTCTTGCTCGTGCGAAGCGGCATCGTGCAAGACCCCCGGTTGCAAACGGGTCACGGCGTCGATCAGCGTCAAGGCCGGCAATTCACCGCCCGAGAGCACATAGTCACCCAGGCTGATCTCTTCGTCCACATGGGCGTCGATGAAACGCTGGTCGATGCCTTCGTAGCGCCCGCACACCAGCACGGCACCCGGCCCCTCGGCCAGTTGCTGCACGCGCTGCTGGGTCAAAGGCTTGCCGGCCGGGCTGAACAGCACCACTGGCAGACGAGGCGCAGCGGCAACCGCCTGGTCGGCGCGGATGGCCGACAGACAGCGCACCAGGGGCTCGACCAGCATGACCATGCCAGGGCCACCGCCAAAAGGCCGGTCATCGACCCGACGGTACACGCCCTCGGCGAAGTCGCGCAGCGGCCACAGGCGCACATCGACTGCCTTGGTCTCGAACGCACGACGCGTCACGCCCACTGTCTGAAACGGGGCGAACAATTCGGGAAACAAGGTGATGACGTCGAAGCGAACGGACATCTCAGCCCTCCGGTGCAATCAGAGGGGGATCAGTAGTCCAGGCCCCAGTCGGCCACGATGCGCTTGTCAGCCAGGCTGACGCTGTCGATGTAGGCCGACACGAAGGGGATGAGACGCTCGGTGGCGTCCTGGCCTTCGGCCGCAGGCACCACGCAGCGCAGCACGCTGTGCGGACCGGTGGACATCAGGTCGGCGACCTGACCCAGGAACTCGCCCTGGCGGTTAACCACATTCAGGCCGATCAGGTCGACCCAGTAAAACTCGTCGGCGTCGGGCGTCGGGAAGGCCGAGCGCGACACGAACACGCGTGCGCCCTTGAGGGCTTCGGCGTCATTGCGGTCTTCCAGCCCTTCGGCGGTCCCGACAATGATGT
>CAYOJR010000176.1:0-4117 GCA_964404335.1 uncultured Aquabacterium sp. | reverse complement strand
CAGGCGTTCCAGATTCTGGACACGCAAGACCAGTTGTCGGCCGTCAAGCGCATCATCAAGGCGCTGAAGTTCGACGAAGAAAAGTGCATCCCTAAGCAGACCAGCTATTTCATCGCCAACGCGAAGGATGCAGGGCAGCGCCCCAAGGATCTTGCGCCCCGTGACGAGCTGGGCCGCATGCAACTGGCGGTCTATCAGGCCTACGAAGACCAGTGCCAGCGTGAAGGCGTGGTGGACTTTGCGGAACTGATGCTGCGCACCTACGAGATCATGCGCGACCACCCCGAGGTGCGCGAGCATTACCAGCGCCGCTTCAAGCACATCCTGGTCGACGAGTTTCAGGACACCAACCGCCTGCAGTACATGTGGTTGAAGATGTTTGCGGGCAACCCCGCCGTGACCGGCAACAGCGTGTTCGCCGTGGGTGACGACGATCAGAGCATCTACGCTTTCCGCGGTGCGCAGGTCAGCAACATGGCCGACTTCGAGCGCGAGTTCCGCGTCGAGAAGGTCATCAAGCTGGAGCAGAACTACCGCAGCCACGGCCATATCCTGGATGCCGCCAACACCCTGATCGCGCAAAACAGCCAGCGCCTGGGCAAGAACCTGCGTACGGACGAGGGGCTGGGCGAGCCCATCCGCGTCTACGAGGCAGCCAGCGACTACGCCGAAGCGCAGTGGGTGGTGGACGAGGCGCGTCAGTTCAAGCGCGAAGGCCAGCCTTTGCACGAGGTGGCGGTGCTGTACCGCAGCAACGCGCAGTCGCGGGTGATTGAGTCGGCGCTGTTCAATGCCGGCGTGCCCTACAAGGTGTACGGCGGCCTGCGCTTTTTCGAGCGCGCTGAGGTCAAGCACGCGCTGGCCTACCTGCGCCTGATCGAGAACCCCAACGACGACACCAGTTTCCTGCGGGTGGTGAACTTCCCGGCGCGTGGCATTGGCGCGCGCAGCGTGGAGTTGGTTCAGGATGCTGCGCGCACCAGCGGGCGCAGTCTGTCGCAGAGCGTGACAGCTGTGCCCGGCAAGACCGGCGCCAACCTGCAGGGCTTTGTGGCTCTGGTGGACGCCATGCGCGAGGCCACGCGAGGCCTGACGCTGCGCCAGATCATCGAGCACGTGCTCGACACCTCGGGCCTGCGCGATTTCTACCGCAACGAGAAAGACGGCCAGGACCGCTTGGAGAACCTGGACGAACTGGTCAACGCGGCCGAGGCCTTCGTGACCCAAGAGGGCTTTGGCAAGGACGCTGTGGCCCTGCCGGTGGACGAACCGGCCGGCACCATTGCCACCGGTTTGCCTGCCGCCGTGGCCTCGGTGGACATGCTGCCTGACGCGGAAACGGGCGAGATCATTTCGCCCCTGCTGGCCTTCCTGACCCATGCCTCGCTGGAGGCCGGCGACAACCAGGCGCAGGCTGGGCAGGATGCGGTGCAATTGATGACCATCCACGCCTCCAAGGGCCTGGAGTTCAACAACGTGTTCCTGACCGGGTTGGAAGAAGGCCTGTTCCCGCACGAAAACTCGGCCACCTCGACCGAGGGCCTAGAGGAAGAGCGCCGCCTGATGTACGTGGCCATCACCCGTGCACGTCGCCGCTTGCACATCAGCTTCTGCCAGACGCGCATGCTGCACGGGCAGACCCGTTACAACATCAAGAGCCGTTTCCTGGACGAGTTGCCAGAAGGCGCCCTGAAGTGGCTCACGCCACGCAACCAGGGCTTTGGCTCAGGTTTCGGGCAGTCGTACCAGGATGCCTGGGCCAGCGGCAAGGGGCTGGGCTCCGTGGTGGGGGCCGGCGCACAGCCTTGGCGTGGCGGCGGTGGATCAGGTGCGGCGGGTGGCAGCCGTGGCGGCTATGGTGGCCAAGCCTATGGCGGTGGCTACGCCAAGCGCGAAGAGTCTTTCAAGGATCTCACCGCGCCCATTCCCAAGGCCATGGCCCAAGCCAAGTCCGAGGCTGGGTTCAAGGTTGGTCAGGCCGTGTTCCACAACAAGTTCGGCGAGGGGGTCATCCTCACGTTGGAAGGCAATGGTGCCGATGCCCGTGTGCAGGTCAACTTTGGCCGCCACGGCACCAAGTGGCTGATGCTCAGCGTGGCCAAGCTCACGCCCATCGAGTGAACGTTCAAACCAGGCCGTTGCGGATCGCGTACACCGTGAGCTCGGAGTTGTTGGTCAGGCCCAGCTTTTCCAGCACACGGGCCCGGTAGACGCTCACCGTCTTCGGGCTGAGCAAGAGCTGTTCGGCAATGTCCGACAGCCGCTTGCCCGAGGCAATCATCACCAGCGTCTGCAACTCGCGGTCGGACAGCTTCTGGTGCGCGTCTTCCTGCGTGGGCGTGGTCAGGTTGTCCACCAGCATCTGCGCCATCTCGGGCGTCACGTACTTCTTGCCCTGGGCCACGGTGCGCACGGCGGCCACAATCTGAGCCGCATCGCTGCCCTTGTTCAGGTAGCCCGAGGCGCCGGCTTTCAGCGCGCGCATCGCGTACTGATCCTCGGGGTACATCGACACCACCAGCACTTTGAGTGTGCTGCCTTCTTCTTTGAGCACGTGCAGCACGTCGAGGCCACTGCGACCGGGCAGGTTGATGTCCAGCACCAGCACGTCGCAAGAGCGGTCACGCAGCAGGGCGCGCAATTCGCCGTAGTCAGCGGCTTCGCCCACCACCTCGATGTCCTCCGAGTCGGACAGCGTGTCGCGGATCCCTCGGCGGATCAGGGCATGGTCGTCGCAGAGAATGACTTTGATCATAGATTGCCCCATGTCGTGGGGTCGTCGTGGTCGTTGTCCATCATGCTGGTCTCGTCGGGCAAACCGGTCAGCAGGGCGTCGATGAAGCCATTTTCATCACCAGACAAGGGTACCGACAGAATCAGGCTGGTGCCCTGCGGGTTGCTGCTGATGTCGACCCAGCCGCCGACGGTTTCGGCGCGTTCGTGCAGGCCACGGATGCCGAAGGAGCGGGTTTTGGCCAGATCGTCGGTGCTCAGTCCTCGCCCGTTGTCTGTCACCTCGATGGAGAGCACGCCACCTGCCAGGGTCAGATCCACGCTGACCTTGGTGGCCTGGGCATGCTTGGACACGTTGGTGAGCGCCTCTTGCGCAAAGCGGTAGGCCACCAAGGGCACGCCAGAGGCCAGATCAGGCTTCTCATGGCTGGCACGGAAGGTGGTTTCAATGCCCGTGCGCTTGGCAAAGCGATCGGCCATCCATTGCAGCGCAGGCACCAAGCCTTGCTCAAGGATGGCTGGACGCAGGTTGTGCATGATGCGCTGGCTGGCTTCGTGCGCATGGGCCACCGTTTCTAGCGCGCGGCGGGCGCGTTCAGCCACCTGGGGGTTATCTGCGTGGCGCACGATCCACTCCAGGTCGAACTTCACGGCGGTCATGGCACCACCGACGTCGTCGTGGATTTCACGGGCGATGGCGGCGCGCTCTTGCTCGATGCTGGCCTGCAAGTGTTGCGCGAGTTCACGCAGTTGCTGCCGCGAACGACTCAACGCCAGGTCGGCCCGTTGCTTGGCGATGCGGGTGCGGTTGGCCTCGATGGCCAGCATGGCCGCTGGCGCCAGTCGCGCCAGATTGCTCTTGAGCAGGTAATCGTTGGCACCGTTGCGCATGGCCTGCACGGCGATGTCTTCGCCGATTTCACCCGACACGAGGATGAATGGCACCAGCTTGCCCAGCGCTCGCACCTTGTCGAGGGCTGCGAGACCGGAGTAACCGGGCAGGTTGTAGTCGCACAGGATCAGGTCCCAGTCCTCGAACAGGGCTTCATTGAGCTCGGCTTCGGTTTCGATGCGGCGGAGGTCGGCGTCGATGCCACCACGGCGCAGGTGAATGGCCACGAGTGCGTGGTCTTCCTCGCTGTCTTCAATGTGCAACACCTTCAGTCGCAGCGGGGGCATGGAGGGTCCTTCGCCAGCAAGGGCCGGGGGGGCGGACGAGCGATCTGACACGGGAAACCTTCCATCCTTCGATTTACGCCAAGTTTTACCGCGTCAATGCGGGCATCTGAAGCGATATAACTGAAAAATTCTAACAACCGGCTCATGATGGAGCCTGTTCTGGTGTCAAGGATCGGCACAATACGCCGAGAACATAGAAATTGAA
>CAYOJR010000175.1:1925-4123 GCA_964404335.1 uncultured Aquabacterium sp. | reverse complement strand
AAGTGCACGAACTCACCGGCCTTTTCCAGCTCGGGATGCGTCGCAAAGCGCGACTTGATCCAGTACTCCACGGCCTTGACGTCGTGGTTGGTGGTCTTCTCGATGTCCTTGATCGCTTGCGCGTCGGACTCGGAGAAATGCGTCACCAGACCCCGCAGGAACATGCGCGAGGCTTCCGACAGCGGAGCCAATTCGGGCAGACCGGCGTCGGACAGGGCGATGAACCACTCGATCTCGACCTGCACACGGCGGTGCATCAGGCCAAACTCGGACAACAGCGGACGCAAAGCGGCCACCTTGGTGGCATAACGGCCGTCCAGCGGCGACAAGGCGGTGAGAGCAGACAGGTTCATGGCGGTGTCCGAATGAGAAGAGAAGCAGCACACCCCGCAGGCCACACTGTGACGCAGCGCAGGGCAACCTGCCATTTTACCGTGCCAGGCTCCGCTGCCAAGGTGGCACTCAGGCCAGCCAGCAATTGCCCGCCTGTGACGGCTCGCACCCTCTGTTGGGGGCATCTGGACCACCGTTCCCCCCTGGATCGCCCAGGACACAGCCAGCCCGATAAAATGGGCTCAGCGCCAATTCACACAAGCCCATGAAACTCATCGGATCCCTGACCAGCCCCTTCGTTCGCAAAGTTCGGATCGTGCTGGCCGAGAAAAAACTCGACTACAAGTTCGAGCTGGACGATGTGTGGTCTGCCGACACGCGCATCGCCGACGCAAACCCCCTGGGCAAAGTCCCCTGCCTCGTCATGGACGGTGGCGAAGCGGTGTTCGACTCGCGCGTGATCGTCGAGTACGTCGATACGCTGTCGCCGGTGGGCAAACTCATCCCCCTGGGTGGACGCGAGCGCGTTGAAGTACGAACGTGGGAAGCCTTGGCCGATGGCCTGCTGGATGCTGCCGTGCTGGCGCGCATGGAGCAAACCTGGACAGGCCGCACCGATGCGCAGCGCAGTCCCGCCTGGATCGCGCGGCAACATGACAAGATCCACCAGTGCCTGAAGGCCTTCAGCCAGGGCCTGGGCGACAAGCCCTGGTGTACCGGCACCTATCACAGCCTGGCCGACATCTCCGTGGGCTGCGCCCTGGGTTATCTGGACTTCCGCTTCCCGGACATCGACTGGCGCACCCCCTACCCCAACCTGGACAAGCTCTACTTGAAGTTGATGCAGCGCCCCAGCTTCACCGACACGGCACCTCCGGCCGCCTGATGGCACAGGGCGCCGGTTTGGCGCTACACTTAAAGCTATAGCGCCGATTTGTCCGGATTGCGGGCGCTCAAAAAATTCCGCTAAAGAGGGCGCTGCTCACCGGCCCCTGCTTTGATGCGAGGTCGGTTTTTCTTTGTTCTGAACATCGTAGCGTCATGTCTTCTCTCGGGGTCGTCACCCCTGCCTCCATGCACTTTGCGGGCCCGCTGCCCCTGCAAAGCGGCGCCGCGCTCAAAGACTACACCCTGGTCTATGAGACCTACGGGCAGCTCAACGCCGATCGCAGCAATGCCGTGCTCGTGTGCCACGCCCTGAATGCGTCGCACCATGTGGCAGGCGTGCATGCGGACGAGCAAGGTCACCCCCTGCCCAAGAGCGAAGGCTGGTGGGACAACCTGATCGGCCCCGGTAAGCCACTGGACACCAACAAGTTCTTCGTCATCGGCATCAACAACCCCGGTTCCTGCTTTGGCTCGACCGGCCCGATGCACACCAACCCGGACACCGGCAAGCCCTATGGCGCCGACTTTCCGGTGGTGACCGTGGAAGACTGGGTCAATGCCCAGGCGCGCCTGCTGGATCAACTCGGCATCACCCAACTGGCCGCAGTGTTAGGCGGCAGCCTGGGTGGCATGCAGGCGCTGAGCTGGACGCTGCAGCACCCGGAACGCGTGCGCCACTGCGTGGCCGTGGCCACTGCGCCCAACCTGTCGGCGCAGAACATCGCCTTCAACGAGGTGGCGCGCCAGGCCATCGTCACCGACCCCGACTTCCACCAGGGCCACTTCTACGCCCATGGCGTGGTGCCCCGTCGCGGCCTGCGCGTCGCGCGCATGATCGGTCACATCACGTACCTGTCGGACGACGTGATGGAAGAGAAGTTCGGCCGTGAACTGGTGGGCCGCACCCTGGGCGATGCGCCCAACTACAGCACCCAGGACATCGAGTTCCAGGTGGAAAGCTACCTGCGCTACCAGGG
>CAYOJR010000175.1:0-1825 GCA_964404335.1 uncultured Aquabacterium sp. | reverse complement strand
TGTGTGCAGCGCGGTGTCAACGTCATCCAGCGCAACCTGGAAGAAGGCCTGAGCCTGTTCGAAGACAACAGCTTCGACGTCGTGCTGCAACTCGACACCCTGCAACACCTGCGCAACACCGTGGACATGCTGCGCGAGACCGCGCGCATCGGCAAACAGGGCATCGTCAGCTTTCCCAATTTTGCGCACTGGCCCCACCGCCTGAGCGTGCTGCGCGGGCGCATGCCCGTCACCCGCAGCCTGCCCTACCAGTGGTACGACACCCCCAACATCCGTGTGGCGACTTTTGCCGATTTCGAGGTGCTGGCCGAACAGAACGGCCTGCGCATCCTCGAGTCGTTTGGCGTGCACGATGGTGAGATCGTGACCCGCTGGCCCAACCTGATGGCCAGCAAAGCGGTGTTCAAGTTCGAGCGACGCTGAGCGGGCCTGGGCTGCTGCGGCGCCCGAAGGCGCCTTGTGATGACTGCGTGAGATCGCTTCAGAACGCGTGACGCAGGCCCACGGCAAAGATGTTGGCGGACTCATCGGCCAGACCGGCATCCTTGAGCTTCTTGGTCGTGAAGGCGGCGTACACCCCCGAGCGCTTGGACAGCGCGTGGTCATAACCCAGCGAGAACTGCTGCAGCTTGCCGTCTGCCAGGCCGAGCATGCCATCGTCGTACTTGGTCTGACCATACGCAATCAGGACATTGCCATTGGCCGAGACAGGCACCGAAGCCCCCACCTGGAAGAACTTGGCCTTGCTGTCCGCGCCAGCAGTTTCATCCTTGACGACCGAATACTGCCCCATCAGCTTGGCCACGCCGAAGTCGTAGCTGGCGCCCAGACCAAAGTTCTTTTGGCGCGCCACATACGCCGAACCACCGGTGTCACCACTGTGGGTGTAGACGCCCATCACGCTCAAAGCACCCGCGTTATAGGCAGCAGACAGTGCATACGCATTCTTGGCATCACCGCCAGCCGAGGTCTCCTTGGGCGCAAACTGCAGCGAGGCCGTGAAGCCTGCGAAGTTCGGGGTTTCGTAGGTGATGGAGTTGACCCAACCCGTGTCGTAACCCAGCGAAGCCCCACCGCCGGCAGCCAGGCTGTAGTAGGACACCATCGTGGGCGCGAAAGTCATGGACGAGCCGAAGGCGTTGTACAGCAGCCCCATGGTGAAGAAGGCGTTATCGTACTGACCCAGCGCCACACGACCGAAATCGCCACTCAGGCCGACCCACGAACCACGGCTCCAAAAACCTGTGGCCAGGTTGGGCACATTGCTGCCGGTATCGCCAGCCAGGAAGCTCTCGAGCACGAACTCGGCCTTCAAACCACTACCCAGGTCTTCAGAACCAGACAGGCCGAAGTAGCTGGTCATCATGTTGCCGCTTTCCACCTTGGTGGCACGGCTGGTGGTGGCACCAGCCAGGTTGCCCGGTGCAACCACCGAGAAATCCTCAAACGAGCCCACCGAGGCTTCGATGTAGCCATACAGCTTGACGCTGGATTGAGCGTGAGCGGCACCAGCGGCAGCCAGCAGGGCGGCCGCAGCCACCAGGGTCTTCTTTGCAAACATCAGGATCTCCTAGCGATGAAATGGGGAGTGAAGCCGGATTGCGTCACGATTGTGTCGCAGCCCTTGAGGACGCTTGTGAAAGGGAAGCGCCTCACCGCCAAGTCGAAAGCAAGGATCGGGCCAGGCCGAACCAAAGCGAGACAAAAGATGTCGCTCGCTTGCCACAGGCACCATGTTGGACAGGAAAACTCTGAGAAATCGCCCAGATCTGGGACACGTTCAGACGAAAAAAAGCGCCCCGAAGGGCGCTTTGGTGATCAAAGA
>CAYOJR010000174.1:0-4127 GCA_964404335.1 uncultured Aquabacterium sp. | reverse complement strand
ACCGCTGACCTCTTGCATGCCATGCAAGCGCTCTCCCAGCTGAGCTATACCCCCGTCAGGATTTGCACCCTTCGAGTTGCCCGGCTGCTTTGTTGTTTCAAACAAAGCGTCGTTCAAGCGAGACTGAGAGTATATACCGAAAAATTTTCCGACATCAAGTCGCGATCAAAAACTTGGGCGCTGTCGATGCAACGCGACATCACCGCACCAACGTCGGTCGGCTCACTTCGCGCGCCCTGCGTCAGACTGCCGCTCGAGCCAGACGCGCCAGCACGTCGTTGCGCTCAAACAGCGACAGCACGGCATCCACTGACGGCGTCTGCGAACGACCACACACCAGCAGGCGCACAGGGATGGCCAGTTGCGGCATCTTCAGGCCCAACTCTTTCAGCGTGTCCTTGATGGCCTGATTGATCGCGTCCTTTTCCCAGGCCACGCTCTCCAGACGCTTGGCCAGCGCCAGCACGGCGGGTCGGGTCACCTCGGTCAACTGCGCCTCCAACTCCTCGGCAGGCGCATGGAGGTGCTGCACATACATGGTCAGCCACTCCATCAACTCCACCGTGGTGGCACAACGGTCCTTGAACAACGCACACATGGTGGTGAGCTTGTCCCCTGTCTGCAATGCCTCGGGCAGCGCCACGCCATGACGCGCGAACTGCTCGCGCACCAGGCCTGCCAGCATCGCGTCATCGGCGGTCTTCATGTGCTGCTGGGCCACCCAGCGCAACTTGGCTTCGTCGAACTGCCCGGCGCTCTTGCCCAGGTGGTCCAGGTTGAACCACTCCACCAGTTGCTGGCGCGAGAAGATCTCGTCGTCGCCATGGCTCCAGCCCAGGCGGGCCAGGTAGTTCACCACGGCATCGGCCAGATAGCCTTCGTCGCGGTACTGCGTGACGGCCTTGGCGCCATGACGCTTGCTCATCTTCTCACCCTGCTCGTTGAGCACGGTGGGCAAGTGGGCGTACACCGGGGGCTCCTGTCCCAGAGCGCGCAGGATGTTGATCTGGCGCGGGGTGTTGTTGACGTGATCGTCGCCACGGATGACGTGGGTGATGCCCATGTCCATGTCGTCCACCACCACGCAGAAGTTGTAGGTGGGCGTGCCGTCCGGGCGGGCGATCACGAGGTCATCGAGCTCGTCGTTGCTGATCTCGATGCGGCCCTTGACCTTGTCGTCCCACACGACCGAACCGCCTTGCGGGTTCTTGAAGCGCAGCACGGGCTTGACGCCTTCGGGAACGGGCGGCAAGGTCTTGCCGAGCTCAGGCCGCCAGGTGCCGTCGTAACGGGGCTTTTCCTTGTTGGCCATCTGCTTTTCGCGCAGCGCATCCAGCTCGGCGGTGCTCATGTAGCAGGGATAGACCAGGCCCTTGTCCAGCATCTCCTGCAGAACCACCTTGTAGCGGTCCATGCGCTGCATCTGGTAGTAGGGGCCTTCGTCGTGGTTCAGGCCCAACCACTGCATGCCTTCAAGGATGACATCCACCGCCTCTTGCGACGAACGCTCGACGTCGGTGTCTTCGATGCGCAGGATGAACACACCGTTGTTGGCGCGCGCAAAGGCCCAGGGGTACAGGGCCGAGCGGATGTTGCCCAGGTGGATGAAGCCCGTGGGAGACGGGGCGAAACGGGTGCGAACTTGGCTCATACGTTCAGGGTGTCCAGACCACGGGCCAGATCGGCCTTGAGGTCGTCAATGTGTTCGAGGCCCACGGCCACGCGGATCATGCCTTGCGTGATGCCCGCAGCCAGGCGCTGGGCTTCGCTCAGGCGACCATGCGAGGTGCTGGCGGGGTGGGTGATGAGGGTCTTGGTGTCGCCCAGGTTCGAGGTGATCGAGCACAGGCGGGTTTGGTCGATGGCGTGAAAGGCCGCCTGACGCAGGCGCAGCGAAGCTTCGTCCAGCCCCGCCGGGCCGGTCACGCTGACAGGCCCGGCCGCAGGCTTGGTGGTGAAGGACACCACCGCCCCGCCGCTGCCGTTTTGCTGCGCCATCGCGAGGGCATGCTGCGGGTGGCTGGGCAGACCGGGGTAGTACACCTTGTCCACGGCCGGTTGCTGCTCCAGCCACTGCGCCAACATCAGGGCATTGGCACTTTGGGCGGCCATGCGGATGGACAGGGTCTCCAGGCCCTTGAGCACCACCCAGGCATTGAACGGCGACAGCGACATGCCCGCACCGCGCAGCGTGTTCATCAGCGGGCCATTGATGAGGGCATCCGGACCACAGACGGCGCCGGCCAGGACGCGGCCTTGGCCGTCCAGGTACTTGGTCCCCGAGTGCACGATCAGGTCGGCCCCCAGTTTGACCGGCTGCTGCAGGGCGGGCGTACAGAAGCAGTTGTCCACGGCCAGCAAGGCGCCCGCCGCGTGGGCGATGTCGGCCAGGGCGCGGATGTCGCACACCTCGGTGAGCGGATTGCTCGGGGTCTCGGCGAACAGCAGCTTGGTGTTGGGCTGCATGGCGTCGCGCCACTGCTGCACATCGGTCTGCGACACGAAAGTGACCTGCACGCCGAACTTGCCGAACTGGTTCTGCAGCAGCGAGATGGTCGAGCCAAACACGCTTTGCGAGCACACCACATGGTCGCCCGACTTGAGCAGGCCCATCAGCAGCAACAGGATCGCGCTCATGCCACTGGCTGTGGCAATGGCCGCCTCGGTGCCTTCCAGCGCCGCCAGGCGACGCTCGAACATCATCGTGGTCGGGTTGGTGAAGCGCGAGTAGACGAAGGCTTCCTCTTCGTTGGCAAAGCGCGCTGCCGCCGTGGCCGCATCAGGGTGGTTGAAGCTGCTGGTCAGAAACAGCGCTTCAGAGTTCTCACCCCATTGCGTGGCGGGCAGCCCCTCGCGCACGGCCAGCGTCTCGATGCGTGCATCGGCAGGCAGGTCCTTGCGTGGAAGGGTCTTCTTGTCAGACAAGGTCATTCGCAGGCTCTCTCGCTTCATTCGTCCTGCTGGCTTTGCAGCGCCAAACGCGAATTGCTCACTTCGTCTTCACCCTTTTGCGTCAGGCGCTGCGACTGGATGGCCGCGAAGTCTTCGACGCTCACGTCGCCAGTGACATACACGCCATCGAAGCACGAGGCCTCGAAGCCCTTGATCGACGGGTTGAGTTGGCCGACCACCTTCTTCATTGCATCGACGTCCTGATAAATCAGGGCATCGCAGCCAATGATCTGGCGGATTTCTTCTGTCGTGCGGCCATGTGCCACCAACTCGGTCGAAGTGGGCATGTCGATGCCATACACGTTGGGAAAACGCACCGGCGGCGCAGCCGAGGCCAGGTAGACCTTGTTGGCGCCGGCCTCGCGGGCCATTTGCACGATTTCCTTGGAGGTGGTGCCACGCACGATGGAATCGTCCACCAGCAGGACGTTGCGGCCCTTGAACTCCATGCCGATGGCATTGAGCTTCTGGCGCACGGACTTCTTGCGCACGCCCTGCCCCGGCATGATGAAGGTGCGGCCCACATAGCGGTTCTTCACGAAGCCTTCACGGTAGGGCTTGCCTAGCTTCTGCGCCAGCTGCATGGCAGACGGGCGGCTCGACTCGGGGATGGGGATGACCACGTCGATTTCGGACGGCGGCATGGTCGAGACCACGCGCTGAGCCAGGGTTTCACCCATTTCCAGGCGGGCCTGGTAGACCGACACACCATCAATGACCGAATCGGGACGCGCCAGGTACACGTACTCGAACATGCATGGATTGAGCACGGCACGATCAGCGCACTGCTCGGCATGCACCACACCGTCGAGGTCGATGAACAAGGCTTCGCCTGGCGTCACGTCGCGCACGAAGCGGTGGCTGGTCCCTTCCAGGGCCACCGATTCGCTGGCCAGCATGACCTCACGGCCCTCGGGCAGGTCGGCCTCGCCGTAGCACAGCGGGCGGATGCCATAAGGATCGCGGAAGGCAACCATGCCGTAGCCAGCGATCAGACAGATCACGGCATACGAGCCCTTGATGCGACGGTTGACGGCACGCACCGCCTGGAAAACGGCCGCCGGGGTCAGGGGCAGTTCGCGGCCCGCCAGTTCCAGCTCGTGCGCGAACACGTTGAGCAGCACCTCGGTGTCGCTGTCGGTGTTGAGGTGGCGGCGGTCAATGGCGAAGAGGTC
>CAYOJR010000173.1:0-4187 GCA_964404335.1 uncultured Aquabacterium sp. | reverse complement strand
ACGACGCCACGGAAGGCGCCTTCAAAACCGGCGAGCGCCGCATCAAGGCCCGCGCCGTGCTGGTGGCCTTCATCATCACCGCCACCACCGGCGCCCTGCTGTGGGGGCTGTACCAAGGCACTCAGGCCGTGCTGCAAGGCCAGATCTCCGCCGGCCACATGGGCCAGACCGTGGTCTATGTCATCCTGTTGCTGAGTTCGGTGGCTGCCCTGTCCGAGGTCTATGGTGACATCCTGCGTGCGGCCGGCGCCACCGAGCGTCTGGTCGAGTTGCTGCAAACCCGCTCGCCCATCCAATCGCCCGCGCAAGCACAACCACTGCCGGCGGCTCACGGAGGTTCACGCC
This sequence comes from uncultured Aquabacterium sp., assembly GCA_964404335.1. Taxonomy (GTDB): domain Bacteria; phylum Pseudomonadota; class Gammaproteobacteria; order Burkholderiales; family Burkholderiaceae_C; genus Aquabacterium. The sequence continues at coordinate 3,842 of CAYOJR010000173.1, read as the reverse complement.
TGAGCGTGCGCGACCTGAGTTTCAGCTACCCGTCGCGGCCCACGCAACGCGCGCTCAGTCACCTCAACCTGGAAGTGCAGCCTGGTGAAACCATTGCTTTGGTTGGCCCCAGCGGCGCCGGCAAAAGCACCGTGTTTCAGCTGTTGCTGCGTTTTTACGATCCCCAATCCGGCCAGATCGAACTGGACGGCGTGCCCATCCCCCAGCTGAGCCTCGAAGCCCTGCGCGAGCGCATCGGCATCGTCCCGCAAGACAGCGTCATCTTCTCGACCAGCGCGATGGAGAACATCCGCTACGGCCGCCCCAGCGCCACCGACGAAGAAGTGCACGCCGCCGCCCGCGCCGCCCATGCCCACGACTTCATCACCCAGCTGCCCGAGGGCTACGCGACCTTCCTGGGCGAGCGCGGTGTGCGCCTGTCGGGTGGCCAGCGCCAACGCATCAGCATTGCGCGCGCCATCTTGAAAAACGCGCCCCTGCTGCTGCTTGACGAAGCCACCAGTGCGCTCGATACTGAAAGCGAACGGGCGGTCCAAGCCGCCCTGGAAGAGGCCATGAAGGATCGCACCACCTTGGTCATTGCCCACCGTCTGAGCACCGTGGTCAATGCCGACCGCATCGTGGTGCTGGACGCGGGCGCCATCGTGGACGTGGGCACCCACGCCGAGCTGATGCAACGCAATGGCCTCTACGCCAAATTGGCCTCCATGCAGTTTGATCAGGTTCCGGCCTGATGGGGGTTTGTCATCGCAACGCCGCTTTGGTGCGTTAGGGTGAAAAGCCAGTTCCGAGGCCCTGCCTCGCTCTACCGATAAAGGAAGACACATGACCTTCGCCAAAACCTCCCAAGCTGCCGCCCGCCTGAGCCGCCCCGCCCTGATCGTGGCCTTGGCCGGTGCTATCGCGGCCACGGGTTGCGCGAACATGGATCAAACCCAGCAAGGTACGGCCAAGGGCGCAGCCATTGGTGCCATCGCAGGCGCCATCATCGGCAACGCCACCGGTGGCGACAACACCGTGCGCGGTGCGGCCATTGGTGCGGCGGCAGGTGCCATCGCCGGCAACCTGTGGTCCAAGCGCATGCAAGAGCAACAGGCTGCCATGGAGCAGGCCACCCAAGGCACCCCAGTGGAAGTCACCCGCACCGATGACAACCAGCTGAAGGTGAACATTCCCAGCGACATCTCCTTTGACCGCAACAGCGCCACCCTCAAGCCTGAGCTGCGTTCGGTGCTCGACACCTTCGCCCAGGGGCTGACCACCAATGGCTCCGGCATGATCGTGCGCATCGTCGGTCACACCGACAGCACCGGCAATGACGCCATCAACAACCCGCTGTCGCTGCAGCGCGCTGAAAGCGTCAAGAACTACCTGAACGACCGTGGTGTGCCCGCCTCGCGCATCGAAACCGTGGGCCGTGGCTCACGAGAGCCCGTTGCCAGCAACGCCACGGCCGAAGGCCAAGCCAAGAACCGCCGCGTCGAAATCTTCCTGCGCGATCCTGCTCAGCAGTAAACCGATCCAGGCCCCGCATGGGATATTCCATGAGCGGGCCTTTTCAGGCGGATTGACTGCCACAATGCCAACAGCCGACCCCGTGTCGGCTGTTGTTCGTTGCAGACCACCATGAAACAGTACCTCGACCTCGTTCAATCCATCTTTGACACCGGCAGCTGGCAGGACAACCGTACCGGCGTGCGCACCCTGAGCATGCCCGGCGCCATGATGCGCTTCGACCTGCAAGAGGGCTTCCCGGCCGTCACGACCAAGAAGCTGGCGTTCAAGTCGGCCATTGGCGAGATGGTGGGATTTTTGCGTGGCAGCCGCAACGCCGCCGAGTTCCGCGCCCTGGGTTGCAAGGTGTGGGACCAGAACGCCAACGAAAACCAGGCATGGCTGGCCAACCCCTACCGCCTCGGTGAGGATGACCTGGGCCCCGTGTACGGTGTGCAATGGCGCAACTGGCCGGCCTACAAGATGCTGTCCGCCACCGAAACCCGCCAGATCGAAGACGCCATCGCGCGTGGCTACCAGTTGCTGGGTCGCTTCGACAGCACCGACGGCCAGGGCGAGCAGGTGCTGCTCTACAAGGCCGTGGACCAACTGCGTCAGTGCCTGGACACCATCATCAAGGACCCCGACAACCGCCGCATCCTCTTCCACGGCTGGAACTGGGCGCAGCTCGAAGAAATGGCCCTGCCGCCTTGCCACCTGCTCTACCAGTTCCTGGTCAACCAGGCCAAGGGCGAGATCTCGCTGTGCCTCTACATCCGCAGCAACGACGTGGGCCTGGGCACACCCTTCAACCTCACCGAAGGCGCCGCGCTGCTGACCCTGATGGGTCGCCTCACCGGCTACAAGCCGCGCTGGTTCACCTACTTCATCGGTGACGCGCACATCTACGAGAACCACGTGGACATGCTGCAAGAGCAGCTCCAGCGCGAGCCCTTCCCTGCGCCCAAGCTGGTCCTGTCCGACCGTATCCCCGACTACGCCGTCACCGGCCAGTACGAGCCCGAGTGGCTGGAAAAGGTCGAGCCCTCCGACTTCTGGCTGGAAGGCTACCAACACCACGCCCCGCTCACCGCGCCCATGGCAGTGTGATCTGGATTGCGTCCAGCACACCACAGCCTGTCTGTGCTAGTCTGATGCCATGTCGGTTCTAGTTCGCACACTGCTGATCTGCCTGATGGCCTTGACGCTGCCCTTGCAGGGTATGGCGTCCACGCTGTCGCTCACGTGTGCCATGGCTGCGCAAAGCGCTCACAACCCTCACAGCGCCCACCACGCTGATGCGGATCACGCAGATCACGCTGACCACCTTATGGCTGACAGCGGTGACGAGCACGCGCCTCACCACGACCAGGCGGGCCCAGACGAGTCTGCCACCCACACCCACTGTGGCACCGTCAGCCATTGCAGCCTGTGTGCGGCCATGCCGCCTCAATGGGGCCATGCCGCCCTGCCCGCACTGGACGCACCCGCCGTGCACCTGAGCCTGCACGCATCCCCGCCCAGCAGCGTCGCCCCCGAGGGGCTGGAACGCCCCCCTCGACGCATCCTCGCCTGATTGCCGGCCTGCTGACGCAGCAGGCTGAACGTCGCCCCTGGCCGCACGCATGGCCTTGGGTTCGACTTCAGGTTCACGAGGATGTCCATGTCTGTTCACCCCACCCATTCACCACTGGCTGCCTGGCGCGTGCCAGTGCTCCTTGCCCTGGGTTTGCTCGCCACCGGGCTGCACGCACAAACCAGCGCCCCCCATCCCCAGCGCCCCGAGCCCTTGCAGGCGGACGCCCCCGTGCCACCACTGCGCCACACCTCGGCCTTCGCGCGCTACAAGGCACACACCGAGATCGAAGTGGGCGCCTGGCGTCAGGCCAATGACCTCACCGCCCAGATTGGCGGCTGGCGCGCCTACGCGCGTGAAGCCCATGCACCTGACGCGCCTGCCGCACTGCCAGCGTCTGCAGCTGCTGCGGCCAGCACACCAGCAGGTGCGTCGAGCCCCCCCAAGGCCCCGCCGCCACCTCACCAGCACGGCCACTCTCACCATCATCACGGAGGCCAGCCATGACCCGCGCCCGCCTCCTCACGCCCCTGGCGCTGGCCCTGCTGCTGGGCGGATGCGCCAGCTTCAGCCCCGATGGTGGCCTGGGCCCCGTCAACACCCTGACCCAGGCCCACACCGGCCAGGCCGTGCAACGCATCCAGACCGATGCCGACCACGACCGCACCGCCCAGCGCGTGGCCGAACTGCTGGCCCAGCCCTTGTCTGCAGACAGCGCCGTGCAAATCGCCCTGCTGAACAACCGTGGCCTGCAAGCCTCGCTGGCCGAGCT
>CAYOJR010000172.1:0-4202 GCA_964404335.1 uncultured Aquabacterium sp. | reverse complement strand
CGGCGTTAGAAAGCCGCCGAGCCGGTGATCGCACGGCCCAGGATCAGGGCGTGGATGTCGTGCGTGCCTTCGTAGGTGTTGACCACCTCGAGGTTGACCAGGTGGCGGGCCACGCCGAACTCGTCGGAGATGCCGTTGCCGCCCATCATGTCGCGCGCCAGGCGGGCAATGTCCAGGGCCTTGCCACAGTTGTTGCGCTTCATGATCGAGGTCACCTCCACCGAGGCCTTGCCCGCATCCTTGAGCCGACCCAGGGCCAGACTGCCTTGCAGGCCCAGTGTGATCTCGGTGAGCATGTCGGCGAGCTTCTTCTGGATCAGTTGGTTGGCCGCCAGGGGCTTGCCGAACTGCTTGCGGTCCATCACGTACTGGCGAGCACGGGCGTAGCAGTCTTCGGCGGCACCCAGGGCACCCCAGGAGATGCCGAAGCGCGCGCTGTTCAGGCAGGTGAAGGGGCCCTTCAGACCACGTACGTCAGGGAAGGCGTTTTCTTCAGGCACGAACACTTCGTCCATCACGATTTCACCGGTGATGGAGGCACGCAGGCCGACCTTGCCGTGGATGGCGGGGGCGCTCAGGCCCTTCCAGCCCTTCTCCAGCACGAAGCCACGGATGGCGTCCTTGCCGTTTTCATTGCACTGCGCCCAGACCACGAACACGTCGGCGATCGGCGAGTTGGAGATCCACATCTTCGAGCCGCTGAGCTTGTAGCCGCCTTCCACCTTGGTGGCGCGGGTGATCATGCTGCCGGGGTCGGAGCCGTGGTTGGGTTCGGTCAGGCCAAAGCAGCCGATGTACTCGCCGGTGCACAGCTTGGGCAGGTACTTGCGCTTGGTCGCTTCGGTGCCGAATTCGTTGATGGGCACCATCACCAGCGAGTGCTGCACGCTCATCATCGAGCGGTAGCCCGAGTCCACACGCTCGACCTCACGGGCCACCAGACCGTAAGACACGTAGTTCAGTCCCGAGCCACCGTATTCGGTCGGGATGGTGGCGCCCAGCAGACCCAGCTCGCCCATCTCGCGGAAGATGGCCGGGTCGGTCTTCTCGTGACGGAAGGCTTCCAGCACGCGCGGGGCCAGCTTGTCCTGACAGTAGGCGCGGGCCGCGTCACGCACGGCGCGTTCGTCTTCGGTCAGTTGCTGGTCCAGCAGCAGGGGGTCATCCCATTGGAAAGAGGCTTTGGCGTGTGCAGACATGGCGGGGTCCTTGTGGAGAGGGCTGGGCAGAGGGTTCAGTGCTGAGGGGCCGAAGACGGGCTGACAACGCGATCTTGCAACTCGCGATCTTGCAGCTCACGCCATTGGATCTTGCCTGAAGCGGATTTGGGCAGGTGATCGACGATGCTGACGATGCGCGGGCTCTTGTAGGCGGCCATGTGGTCGTGTGCCCACTCGGCGATGTCCTGCTCGGTGACGGTGCCGACGTGGTCGGGCTTGAGCACGACGACGGCCTTGACGGTTTCACCCCGGCGCGGGTCTTGCGCGGCGATCACGCAGGCTTCCTGGATGGCCGGGTGGTGGTAGAGCATGGCTTCGACTTCGGCGGGCCAGACCTTGAAGCCCGAGGCATTGATCATGCGCTTGAGGCGATCGACCATGAAGAAGTAGCCGTGCTTGTCGGCATAGGCCAGGTCGCCCGTGCGCAAGAAGCGTTTGCCGTCGATCTCGACGAAGCTGTCGCGGTTGGCGTCCGGGGCGCGCCAGTATTCACGCATGACCTGGGGGCCATGCACGATGATTTCGCCGATTTCGCCGATGGGCAGTTCAAGGAAGGTGGACGGGTCCACCACGCGTGCATCCACATCGAAGATGGGGATGCCCAGGCACTGCTTCATCGGGCGATGCGGCGGGTTGATGTGGGTGGCCGCCATCGTCTCGGACATGCCGTAACCCTCGATGTAATCGGCCCCTACCAGCGTCTTGAGCTTGTGCGCAATTGCTTCGGGCATGGCGGCTCCGCCACCGCCGACGCTGTGCAGGCTGGACAGGTCGAACGCATCGAGATTCGGGTGGGAGAGCATGTCCACCACCATGGTCGAGATGAGTTGGGCGGATGTGACCTTGTAGCGGCCAATGCATTGCAAGGCCACGTCGCGGTCCCAACGGGGGATCACGACGGAGGTGGCGCCCAGGTAGAGCGTGCCGTTGAGCGCGTTCTGCATGCCGGTGACATGGAAGAAGGGCAGCACGGCGAGGAGCACGCTGTCAGGCGTGGACTGCAGCCACACATGGCGCGCGATGGTGTTGTACATCACGCTGCGGTGGGTGTGGACGCAGCCCTTGGGATGGCCGGTGGTGCCCGAGGTGTAGGGCATCACGGCCATGTCGTCGGGGCCGGCCGTCATGGGGCCGGGCGACAGCTGGGTACTCAGGGCATCCATCCAGGCGACGGCGCCCGCATCGCTGAAGCGGCGACGCGGCTCCGTCACAAAGGCCGGCACGCGCAGGTCGGTCGGCTCGGTCAGGTAATCGCTGTAGGTGGCCACGATGGCGTGGCGCAGGCCTTCACTGTCGGGTGCCTCGTGCGCCCCTTCGTTGAGCAAGGGTTGCACGTGCTGGAACAGGTCCTGCGGCACGAAGATGGTGGTCGCCTGGGCATCGCTGACGTAGTGACGCAGTTCGTCCGTCAGGTTCATCGGGTTGACCGGCACGACCACGGCGTCGGCACGCAAGATGGCGTAGTAGGCCAGCGCGTACTGCGGGCTGTTCTGCATGTACAGCAGCACGCGATCGCCCTTGCGCACACCGCAGACCTGCTGCAGGTAGCCGGCCAGCCGCTCGGTCTCGACATGGAACTGCCCGTAGCTCAGGGGCGTGTCGTAGAAGATGAAGTACGGCTTGTCGGGGTGCAGCGCGGCTGCACGCTCGACGTTGGCGTACAGGTGCGTGGCGGGCACCGTCAGGTGCCGGGGCACCTGACGCGGCCAGTGAGCAAGGTGACGGTCGGACATGGCGATGGCCGCAGGTTCAGGACTGACCCAGAGCGATGAAACGCTGCAGGTGGTGGTCCTCGTCGCCCAGCACGTGGTCGATCATGACCAGACGCTTGGCGTAGTGCGGCATGGGCAGCTCCCAGGTCATGCCGATGCCACCATGCAACTGGATGCACTCTTCGGCCACCAGGGTGCCGATGCGGCCAATGCTGTACTTGGCGGCAGACAGGGCGCGCTCGCGCGTGACGCGGTCGGCGTCCAGAGCGGCTGCCGCGTTGATCACGGCCGAGCGGGCCTGTTCGATTTCCAGCAGCACCGTGGCCATGCGGTGCTGCAGGGCCTGGAAGCTGCCGATGGCCTTGCCGAACTGCTTGCGCGTCTGCAGATAATCGATGGTCTGTGCCTTGGCCACTTCCATGGCGCCCAGCGACTCGGCGCACAGCGCCAGGATGCCCCGGCCGGCCGCGTATTCCAGCGTAGGCAGGCCTTCGCCTTCGGTGCCCAGCAGGGCCGAAGCGGGCACGCGCACTTGCTTGAAGGTGACTTCGGCAGCGCGGGTGCCGTCGATGTTGGTGTAGCCACGCACGCTGATGCCTGCGGTGTCGGCCGGCACCACGAACAGCGAGACGCCGGCCTCGTCGGCCACGTTGCCGCTGGTGCGCGCCGAGACGATGATCTGCTGGGCCTGGTCACCGAAACCCACCACCGACTTCACACCGTCGATGACGTAGTGATCGCCATCACGGCTGGCGCGGGTGGCCACGTGCTGGAGGGCGTAGTGCGAGTCGGTCTCTTCGGTGGCCAAGGTGGCAATGAGGCTGCCGTCGATGATGCCAGCCAGCAGGGCTTGCTGCGCGCTGTTGCCGGCATGGGCCAGGGCGCTGCCGGCGAGCACGGCACTGGGCAGGAAGGGCTCGACCACCAGGCCACGGCCCAGCGATTCGAACACCACCGCGATGTCAAAGCCCGTGCCGCCAAAGCCGCCTTGGGCCTCGGTGAACAGCGCGCCAATGACGCCCAGCTCGGCAAACTGCGCCCACTGGGTGGCGCTGTAGCCGGTTTCAGACTTGACGATGGCGTGGCGGGTTTCGATGGGGTACTGCTCGGCCAGGTAGCGGTCAAGCGAGTCAGCCAGCATGCGGCGGTCTTCGGTGTGATTGAAGTTCATGGTGTGGTCCTCGCCAGTCCGATCACAGGCCCAGGATCATCTTGGAGATGATGTTCTTCTGGATTTCGTTGGAGCCGCCGAAGATCGACAGCTTGCGGT
>CAYOJR010000171.1:2257-4214 GCA_964404335.1 uncultured Aquabacterium sp. | reverse complement strand
TAGTATGGTTGGGGCTGTCTGATCTGCAGCCTGCCAGAAGATTTCTTGGCTTAGGTTTGATGATGATCTGGCCCATGATGGTCTTCGCCTTATTGATTTTTCTGGGCGGACCACTGGAACGACATTCATTTTGCAACAGCTTCGTCAGCGCAGGACTTTCAGCGTCGATGTGCCAAGGGGTGCTAAGTTTTCCAATTGATGACTTGATTGGATCTTTCCGCAATACGGGCTCGATTGTTGAACAATTTGGATATTTTCAAACCTACGGCCTGGGGTTGGTTTGCTTGCTGGTGCCGCTGTTTGTGGCCGCGAGGGTCGAAGGTGTACGAGTGACTCGCAGCGTTGTCGTTGGCGTTGCGGTTTCCGCCCTCTGGAGTCTTCCTTTGTTTGCTGTCGCCGTAGATTGGGGACGCTTTATTCAGATCCATTTGGTGCTGGGTTTGACTCTTTGGTTATTTGCGTTGTCCTTTGGTTCGGATCCGGCGACTCATGTTGCTGCGCCTGCGTCACGGTCCATAGCCAGGTCATGGGGGGTGATGCTGATAGCTGCCGTCTTCAGCCTCATGTTCTGGAACCTGCCTGTGTGCTGTGAGCGCGGTGTCGGAGCAGGGGTGGTCGGTCACGTTTTGGCAATCATTGGTCGTTGAGTGTCTTCCGGACTGATGCCTTCCATATCCATTGCTTGATTACTTTCGTGAATAGCCTTGAATGCAGACAATTCATTTGATTCATTGAGGGCGGCTTCCTACACTCCCTGATCCAAAGAGGAGACCCCCGCCCATGAGCGACGTCAAGAACGAATCACTGATCGACCATGCCGGCCAAGTGCGCGCCGGCGAAGAGGTGGACCTGGCCAAGGTCACGGCCTACCTGAAGGGGCAGGGCATGGACCTGCAGGGCGAGCCCGAGTTGCAGCAGTTCCCAGGTGGCGCCTCCAACCTGACCTATCTGGTGCGCTACGCGAATCAGGATCTCATCCTGCGTCGCCCACCGTTTGGCCACATCGCCAAGTCAGCACACGACGTGGTGCGCGAGGCGGTGATCATGCGCCAGCTCAAGCCCGTGTACCCCAAGGTGCCCGAGATCTTCGCCATCTGCGAAGACACGGAAGTCATCGGCGCACCGTTCTATGTGATGGAGCGCCTGGTGGGCGTCATTCCCCGCCAGAACCTGCAGCCCGAGCTGGGGCTGGACGAAGCCAAGACCCGCCAGCTGTGCCTGAACGTGCTCGACACCCTGATCGATCTGCACAAGCTCGATCCCAAGGCCGCAGGCCTGGACAGCCTGGGCAAGGGCGAAGGCTATGTCGCGCGTCAGGTGGAAGGCTGGACCAAGCGCTACCGCGCGGCCCGCACCGACGACGTGGGCGACTTCGAGGCCGTCATGCAATGGCTGCATGACAAGCAGCCCAAGCAGGAAGTGGCGATCAGCCTGATCCACAACGACTTCCGCTTCGACAACGTGGTGCTGGACGTGAGCGACCCGCTCAAGGTGATCGGCGTGCTCGACTGGGAAATGGCCACGCTGGGCGACCCGCTGATGGACCTGGGCAGCTCGCTGGCCTACTGGGTGCAGGCTGACGATGACCCATTCATGAAGGGCTCGCGCCGTCAGCCCACCAACGCGCCTGGCATGCTGACCCGGGACGAGGTGGTGCGCTACTACGGCGAAAAGACCGGCTTCAGCGTCGCGAACTTCGACTTCTACACGGTCTACGGGCTGTTCCGCCTGGCGGGCATCGCCCAGCAGATCTACAAGCGTTTCAAGGAAGGCAACGCTCGCAACCCGGTGTTTGCCACCTTCGGACCTTTCGTTCAGTACCTGGAGCAACGCTGCCTGGGCATCATCGCCAAGTCGGCGCTGTGAGCTTCGCACCTTGCCCCATTCAACGCACTCTGAGACTCCCCACATGAGCATCCCCAACACGTTTGATCTGTCCGGCAAGATCGCCCTGGTG
>CAYOJR010000171.1:0-2157 GCA_964404335.1 uncultured Aquabacterium sp. | reverse complement strand
TCCCCACATGAGCATCCCCAACACGTTTGATCTGTCCGGCAAGATCGCCCTGGTGACCGGCTCCAGCCGTGGCATTGGCGAAGCCATCGCTCGCCTGCTGGCCGCCCATGGCGCCCATGTCATCATCTCCAGCCGCAAGGCCGAGCCCTGCGAAGCCGTTGCGGCCTCCATCCGCGAAGCGGGTGGCAAGGCCTCGGTGCTGGCCTGCCACGTGGGCGAGATGGAGCAGATCGATGCGACCTTCAAGGCCATCGAGCAGCAGTTCGGACGCCTTGACATCTTGGTCAACAACGCCGCCACCAATCCTTACTTCGGTCACATCACCGACACCGACCTGGGTGCCTTCCAGAAGACGGTGGATGTGAACATCCGGGGCTACTTCTTCATGTGCTCGGCCGGTGCCAAGCTGATGCACAAGAACGGTGGCGGCTCGATCATCAACATCGCTTCGGTCAATGGCGTGATTCCCGGCATGGCCCAGGGCATTTACTCCATCACCAAGGCTGCCGTGATTTCGATGACACACGCCTTCGCCAAGGAGTGCGCTCCAATGAAGGTGCGTGTGAACGCCATCTTGCCGGGGGCGACCGACACCAAGTTTGCCTCGGCGCTGACCAGCAATGAAATGATCTTGAAGATGGTGATGGCGCACACGCCGATGAACCGCGTGGCCGAACCGTTGGAGATGGCCGGTGCCGCGTTGTACCTGGCGTCGGACGCGGCCAGCTACACCACAGGTACCTGTCTGAACGTGGACGGCGGCTACCTGCTGGCCTGATCGTCACACCATACGGGCTGCAGCCTCAGCGCTGCACCAAGCAAAACGGGGTCCATCAGGACCCCGTTGTCGTGTGGCTGACTACCCCACCGTCACGCACCTCAAACCAGCTTGTTGAGACCGTCTGCGTCAAAGCTTTCGGTCTTCTGGGCATCGTCCGGCATGCAATCGCGCCCCGCCTGGGTCTGGGCGCAGTCGGCCAGCTTCTCAATGGCGCGCCACAGTTGGGTGATCTGGTGCTCATGGCCCGCAGCATGGTCGATCAGGCCCCGCAAAGCCTGCGCAAAGGGGTCGTCACCACCGGTCATGCCATAGGCGGTGAAGCCCATCCGGGCGGCTGCCGCTTCGCGCTCAGCCTGCTTTTCATCCAGCGCTGCTTGTTTGACGATGATGCGGGCCGGGTTGCCCACGGCTGTGGCGCCGGCGGGGACTTCCTTGGTCACCACCGCATTGGAGCCGACGCGTGCGCCATCGCCCACCGTGAAGCCGCCCAGCACCTGCGCATTGGCACCCACGATCACCCCCTTGCCCAGCGTGGGGTGGCGCTTGGTGCCTTTGCTCAAGGACGTACCGCCCAGCGTCACACCCTGGTAGATGGTGCAGTCGTCACCCACAATGGCCGTTTCACCCACGACCACACCCATGCCATGGTCGATGAAGACGCGGCGGCCGATCTGCGCGCCGGGGTGAATTTCGACGCCTGTGAAAAAGCGTGACCACTGCGAGATCCAGCGTCCCAGCCACTTGAGTCCGTGTGTCCAGCACCAGTGCGCACCACGGTGCATGGTGAGCGCATGCAAGCCCGGATAGCAGGTCAGCACCTCCCAGGCGGTGCGTGCCGCCGGGTCACGTTCCAGGATGCAGGTGACGTCTTCTCGCAATCTGGCGAAGAGCATGGGTGGCTTATTTGTTTTTCGTATCAGGTCTGCCAGTGTAGCGGGCGGCAGAAAACCCGCATGGCGAACGGGCGTCCGTGGCGCACGTCGTTGCTGCGCATCAGCACGCCGCCAGAGGACACGGCCTCCGCATCACTTCTGGCACCGGTCCAGAACGGCCTTGGCGATGCCTCGCAGCACATGGATCTCTTCCTGGCGCAGCTCCGCCCGATTGAGCAACTGGTTCAGGCGCGGCATGAGTTTCTTGGGCGCCTTCGGGTCGAGAAAGTCCAAGGCGACCAAAGCCTCTTCCCAGTGGTGCAACGCGCCCTGGACGGCCTTGCCGTCGGCCAGCTCGGGACTGGGTGTGCGCGCCTGCACTGGAAAGCCTCCCAAGGCCTGGCGCCATTCGTAGGACAGCAGTTGCACGGCCTGCGACAGGTTCAAGGACCCGTAATCCGGATTGGTGGGGATGCTCAGCACCGCATGGCAGCGGTACACGTC
>CAYOJR010000170.1:0-4236 GCA_964404335.1 uncultured Aquabacterium sp. | reverse complement strand
TTGGCGGGTGCGGTGAGATTCGAACTCACGGAACGCGCAAACGTTCGCCGGTTTTCAAGACCGGTGCCTTAAACCGCTCGGCCACACACCCATGCCCGCCATTGTAGAGGCGGATCAGGCCTTGCCCGGCTTCTGTGCCTGCGGACATGCGATCTGAATGACCTCGCGCGTGGCGCCATCGACACGCACCGCTGTCAGGTGGCCACCCCAGATGCAACCGGTGTCCAGCGCCAGCAGGTCATCCCGATTGATCAAACCCAGTGTGGACCAATGGCCAAATGCCACTGGCGCGCCTTGGGTCCGACGCCCTGGCACCTCAAACCACGGCATGTAGCCCTCGGGCGCGCCACCCGCCCCCTCTTTGGTGGCGAACTCCATCGTGCCGTCAGCAGCGCAAAACCGCAGACGCGTCAGGCTGTTGACCACGCAGCGCCACCGGTCCACGCCTTGCAAGCTGTCATCCCAGCGGGCAGGCTCGTTGCCATACATCGTGGTCAGAAACTCGCCCACCTCCGGGCTGCGCAGCATGATTTCCACCTCTCTGGCCAGCGCCACCGTCTGCGCCGCATCCCACTGCGGCACCACACCGGCATGCACCATCAGCCAACCATGTGCATGCACCGCCAAATGCTGCTGACGCAGCCAGTTCAGCCAGTCATCGCGGTCGTCGGCATCCAGAATCGGGTCCAGCGTATCGCTGCGGTGCGGCTTGCGCACGCCATGCGCCACCGCCAGCAGGTGCAGGTCGTGGTTGCCCAGCAGGCACGTCGCCGCCCCTTCCAGGTTGCGCAAGCGGCGTAACACCCCCATCGAATCCGGGCCCCGGTTCACCAGGTCGCCCAGCACGTACAACTGGTCGCGCGAAGGCGAAAAATCAATCGTCTGCAGCAAGCGCTCCAGCGGTTTGCAGCAGCCCTGCAAGTCACCAACCAAATAGATCATGATCGTGATTCTGCTACGCTTGCGGCATCGAAACGACCGGCCCGACGCTGTCGGCGCCCTCTATGGACTTAGCGCTACTGATTTTTCTGGTTCTGCTCAATGGCATCTTCGCCATGTCTGAAATGGCCCTGGCGGCCAGTCGAAAAGCCAGATTGCAGGTGATGGCCGAAACGGGTGATGCCGGCGCAGTCGCCGCCATGAGCCTGCATGACAACCCCACACAGTTCCTCTCCACCGTCCAGATCGGCATCACGTCCATCGGCGTGCTCAACGGGATCGTCGGTGAAGCCGCGTTCTCCCCCCCTCTGGCAGAGTGGCTGCTGACCTGGCTGCCCATCACCGAGCGCGCCGCCAGCATCGCCGCGACAGGTCTGGTGGTGGTCATCATCACCTTCGTCTCCATCATCTTTGGCGAACTGGTGCCCAAGCGCGTGGGCCAGATGTACCCCGAGCCGGTGGCGCGCCTCGTGGCCAAGCCCATGATGTGGTTGTCCCGCCTGGCCCTGCCCTTTGTCAAACTGCTGGCCGCCACCACCGAGGGCATGCTGCGCATCATGGGTGTGCGCAACACCGGCAACCGCAGCGTGACCGAAGAAGAAATTGCCGCCCAGCTCGAAGAGGGCCTGGACGCAGGCGTGATCGAAGCGCATGAGCACCAGATGGTGCGCAACGTGTTCCGTTTGGATGACCGCCAGATCGGCTCCATGATGATCCCGCGCAGCGACATCGCCTGGCTGGACGTGGAGCTGCCGCTGGCCGACAACCTGGCCATCATCGCCAAGCATGGCTATTCGCGTTACCCGGTCTGCCGAGGGGGGCTGGACGACGTGGTGGGGGTGACCACCGCCCAGCAACTGCTGCACCAGCTGACACAGCATCAGGCCAACAGCCTGGCCGAGGGTCTGTTGCCGGCGGTGTTCGTGCCCGAAACCCTGTCGGGCATGGAGTTGCTGGAGCACTTCCGAGGCTCCGACACGCAAATGGTGTTCGTGGTGGACGAGTACGGCGAGGTGCAGGGGGTCATCACGCTGCGCGATGTGCTGGAAGCCATCACCGGCGAGTTCACCCCTTCTGAAGCCGAGGACGCGTGGGCCATCCAGCGCGAAGACGGCACCTGGCTGGTCGATGGTCTGATCCCCATTCCCGAGCTGAAAGACCGGTTGGCCATCAAGTCCTTGCCCGATGAGGATCGCGGTCGCTACAACACCCTGGCCGGCATGGTGATGCTGTTGCTGGGCCGCCTGCCGCAAACCACCGACACGGTCGAATGGGAAGGCTGGCGCTTTGAAGTGGTCGACATGGATGGCAAGCGAATCGACAAGGTGCTGGCCACCCATTTCCAGGAAGACTGAGTGCGCCTCACGGCGCGCCGGTCATGGCTGCGTGCCTGCGCTGCACCGAACCTGCATCCCAGTAGCGTGGAGACAAGGCTCGCCAGCACTGGCCCAGCACGGGCTGCCCCGACGTGGCAAGGTGTGATGGCATTGCCAGTGCCTGAAGCCGCTCGTCGCTGCGCCACAGATATGCCCCACACATGGGCGAGCTGACCAGCGGCAAGCCCAACGCCGCGAAGCGTGCCAACACGACCGGGGCGGGGTGTCCATAGCGGTTGCGCCGCCCCACCTGCACCACCGTTTGAACGGGTTGAACCGCTTGCAGAAAAGCCTGGGTCGAAGAGGTCTGGCTGCCATGGTGCGGCGCGATCAACACGGTGCTGCGCAAGACCGCACCTGGCTCGGATGCAGCCTGCGTCGCGCGCTGTCGTGCCAGCAGGGCACGCTCCTGCTCGGCCTCAATGTCGCCCGTGAGCAGCACGCTGCGTGAGCTCGCATCGGTGGTGGACACCCGCAACACACACGACAGTGCATTGGGTTTGAGGCGCTCACGCTGCGCGGTCTCGTCTGCGCCCGGATGCAGGATCTCGAACTGCACGCCGTCCCATTGCCAGCGCTGGCCCGTCACACACGGCGCATGCGCGACGCCCACCCGCCGACGCGGGCGCTGCCACTGCCGCACCTCATGGCTCTCATCCAGGGTGGTGCGCAGCTCATGCACAGGCAGCGCGGCCAGCACCGAGAGCGCGCCACCGACATGGTCCGTGTCAGCGTGGCTGATCATCAGCATGTCGAGCTCATGCACGCCCAGGCTGCGCAGCAGCGGCACCAGCACGCGCTCCCCCATGTCGACACCGGAGGGCAGGCGCCCGCCTGCGTCAAACAGGAGGTTGTGACGCGCCGTGCGCAGCAGCACGGCGGTACCCTGCCCGATGTCCACCGCCATCACCGTGAACTGCCCCGTGCGTGGTGGTGGCACCAGGTGCCAGCTCTGGGGCAGACACCACACTGGCACCAGACAGGGCCACAGCAGCAACCGCCAGTGCCAGGGCATGGGCTGCACCCAGAGGCCGCCTGCCACCACAGCCAGCGTCTGCAACCACGCTGGCAAAGTTGGCGCCTGCCACACAGCCCAAGGCCAGGCGGCCATGTGCGCCAGCACGGCGGTGGTGATCTGCACCAGCGTGGCCCCCAGATCCCACAGAGGGGCGCACACCACGCCCAACAAGGACAGCGGGGTGATGCCCAGCGTGAACACAGGAATGGCCAGCAGATTGGCCAGAAGCCCCACCAGCGACACCTCCTGAAAGCACACCAGGGAGAGCGGAGTCAGGGCCAGACTCACCCGCCACTGGGTACGAACCAGTTCCTGAACGGCGGCCTTGGCCTGCACGCGCCAGGTCGCGCCTTCCGAGGGCAGCGTAACGGCCTCGTCTCGTCCGGATGACATCAGGATGCCCACCGCCACAAACGACAACCAGAAACCCGGCTGCCACAGCGCCCATGGGTCCAGCACCGTGATGCAGGCGGCCGCCAGGGTCCATACCAGTGGCCAGGGCCAGCGACGCCCGCCGGCGTGCAGCAGGGCCATCAGCGCCATCATCAGCACCGTGCGCTGCGCCGGCACCCCCCAACCAGCCACCAGGGCGTACAGGGCCGAGACGAGCACAGCCAATCCTCTGGCTGCCGCAGGTGCAGGCAACACATGCACACCTGCCTGCCAGCGCGGCCAGGTCCGGCGCACCATCCATGCCACCAACCATCCCAGCATCGCGATGTGGGCGCCGCTGATGCTCACCGCATGGGCCACCCCGGTGCGTCGAAAAATGTCCCAGTCCATGCGTTCGATGGCGGACTGGTCCCCTACCGAAAGCCCCACCAGAACCCCCGCCGCGCGCCCCTCGCCCACCCGGGCCTCGATGGCCTCACGCACGCGCTGACGGAAACGGTCCACAGCGCC
>CAYOJR010000169.1:2112-4247 GCA_964404335.1 uncultured Aquabacterium sp. | reverse complement strand
TTCAACGGCGTGCAACTGGCCGAGGACTTTTTGCTCGCCTGGTTCTGCGCCCAGGCTTTCATCATCGACCATGTTCAACGCCACTTCGGCGCCAGCCAGAAGGACTTTGAAAGCGACACCTGGCTGATGGCCGCCATCGGGCGGCGCACCTCGGCCTTGCAACTGCTGCAATGCGAAGCACGCTGGCATGAGCACATCCAGGCATTGTCGGACTTCCACACTCACTACGATCTGTGGCTTTCACCCACACTGTCTGCCCCACCTCCCATCATCGGTAGCCTGCAAACCCCTGCCCATCTCGCCATGGTGAGCGAAGTTGCCGCCAGACTGGGCCTGGCAGGCTGGCTCAGCGAAACCCCACAGTTCAAACAAACCGTGCTGAGCAACCTGGGCTGGACACCCTACACCCAGCTGGCCAACCTCACCGGTCGACCCGCCATGTCGGTGCCGCTGTACCGCACACCCGATGGCCTGCCACTGGGGGTGCAGTTCGTGGGCCCGCTCAACTGCGAGGCACAGTTGCTGCAACTGGCTGCGCAGTTGGAGGCCGCACGCCCATGGCGTCAGTCCCCCTGCCCACCCACAGCCTGAAACGCCAGCAGAAACCGGGGGAGCTGTGCCGAATACACGGATCAAGCTTGGGATTTTAGGAAACCGAAGGCCGCCGTTATAAGATCAATCATGACTGGTTCGTCACTGCCGGGGTCTCATGGTCTTGTCCACACCACTGCTGCGCCTGTTGCTGGGTTCTGATCCTGAACGCCATGAGGCCATCGGTCTGACCCTGTCGAGCAGTGGGCTCTACCTGTTCAATGCCTGCCTGATCCTCGCGGCCGTGCCGTTGGGGTATGCGTCTTCTAAACTGGCGCCTTACCTGCTCGCCTGCATGCTGACAGGTGCAGTGATGTTTTACACCTTGCTGCGCTCGGGCCGGAGCCAGCGCATGCGCGACCCCAATCTGGTCATGGCACAAGCCCTTTACTGCGCACTCGCCGTAGCCTTGGGTTACCTGACGGTGCATGTGCACTTTCGAGGCGTCGTGCTGACGTTCATGCCGGCCATCCTGCTGCCTTGCCAGTTTGCCCTCTCGCCACGAAGCATCCGCCAACTGACCCTGGCCATGTTCCTGATGTTGATTGGCGCCACCGTGGTCAACTGGTACGTCAATGTGGGTGAGGCGGAGGTGTATGGCGACATCCTGCGATGCGCTTACGTCAGCGCCATCCTGCTGGCCGCTGGTGAGGTGGCGCTGCGCGTCAGCCGCACCCGGCACGAGATGAAGCTCAAAAGCGAAGCGCTGGCTCTTGCGCTCTCCAGGGTCGAGCACATGGCCGCCCACGATCAGCTCACCGGTCTCATCAACCGCCACCGGATGCACGAGGTGCTGGACAAGGAATGGCATCGCGTTCAGCGCCAGGCACGCCCGACCACCCTGATCATGATGGACCTGGATCACTTCAAGCGGGTCAACGACAGCCTCGGCCACCAGGTGGGCGACGAGGTCCTGAAGCGCTTCGCCGTGCTGGCCGACACCTTTTTGCGCGACTCAGACGTTGTTGCACGCTGGGGGGGAGAGGAGTTCCTGGTCTTGTGTCCGGACACCTCGGCAGAGCAGGCCCTGATCGGCCTCCACCGCCTGCGCGAACAAATGCGCGTCCAGCCCTTCCTGGACGCCCACCCCTCGCTGCAGGTCACCTTCTCGGCCGGGTTGGCCACGCTGCGTCCAAGTGAGAGCATGGTCAGCGCCATTGAGCGCGCCGACCAGGCCCTGTATGAGGCCAAGCACGCAGGGCGAGATCGCTTCATGCAAAGCCCATAATACGAGTCGTTGACGTCTCTCACGCGCCCCTCATGGACCTGGTCTTTCCTCACACCTTCGTGCCCTGGTTTCGATCGGTGGCGCCCCACATCCACGCCCACCGTGGCAAGACCTTCGTCGTTGGCCTGTCGGGTGAACTGATCGCAGCGAGCAAGCTGGAGAGCTTTGTTCAGGATCTGGCGCTCATGCAGGCCATGGGCATCAAGATCGTGCTGGCACACGGTTTCCGTCCCCAGCTCGAGGAGCAGTTACGCGCCAAAGGGCAGACATCGCTGTTCAGCCACGGCATGCGCATCACCGATCCAATTGCGCTCGA
>CAYOJR010000169.1:0-2012 GCA_964404335.1 uncultured Aquabacterium sp. | reverse complement strand
TTCAACCTGAGCATGGAAGACGTGGCCACCAGCGCCGCCATTGCCCTGCAGGCCGACAAGCTGATCTTCGTCACCGAGGTGCGCGGCATCCTGCAAAGCATCGTGGCCGACCCGGCACGCGCGGCAGAACTGGAAGCGCGCCAGCACGATCCCGAAGAAGAGGTCGACCAGGAACTGGCGCTCGCCGACGCCAAACGACTGCTGGCTGCGTTGCCCAACCCCACCCAGCCCACTGACACGGCCTTTTACCTGCAACACGGCGTCAAGGCAACCGAAGGTGGCGTGGAGCGGGTGCACATCATCCCCTTCCGCGTCGATGGCGCCCTGCTGATGGAGGTCTTCACCCACGATGGCCTGGGCACCATGATCGTGGACGAAAAGCTCGAAAGTCTGCGCGAGGCCACCCCTGACGACGTCGGCGGTATCCTGCAACTGATCGAACCGTTCGAACAAGATGGCACCCTGGTCAAGCGCAGCCGCACCGAAATCGAACGCGACGTAGCCCAATACACCGTGATCGAGCACGACGGCGTGATCTTTGGCTGCGCCGCGCTCTACCCTTTCCCCGAAGCGGGCACCGGTGAAATGGCCGCGCTCACCATTTCCCCCAGCGTGCAGGGTCAAGGTGACGGTGAACGCATCCTCAAGCGCATTGAACAACGCGCACGGGCAATGGGCCTATCCACATTGTTTGTATTGACAACGCGTACCATGCACTGGTTCATCAAGCGCGGCTTCGCGCCTGTTGACCCGAACTGGTTGCCCGAAGCCCGCAAGCGCAGCTACAAGTGGGACCGACGCTCCCAAGTGCTGGTCAAGCACCTCAAGTGATTTTTTCTTCGAACTGACAAGACGACACCATGGCACGCACCATTCAATGCAAGCACCTCAACAAGGAAGCCGAAGGCCTGGACTTCGCCCCCTACCCCGGTGAGCTGGGCAAACGCATTTACAACGAAATCAGCAAAGAGGCCTGGCAGATGTGGATCAAGCACCAGACCATGCTGGTCAATGAAAACCGCTTGAACTTGGCTGACGCCCGTGCGCGTCAGTACCTGGCGCGTCAGATGGAGCAATTCTTCTTTGGCGACGGCGCCGAAGCTGTCCAAGGCTACGTACCTCCGGCAGCCTGAGACAGGAAATGAGTTGGGGCCCTTCCCCGTGCCGCCAGCACCGACGCGCCTGCCAGGCGCGCCCCAACAAACTGAATATATAGATTTCCACATCTGCATGCAGACGCATGTTTGAGGGCATTCCCATCCTCCAAACCATTTGGATTTGGGTAAATTCAACTACCCCAACTGCCTCAAGATGCAACGATGAATATCCTGGCGAACATGAAAATTGGTCAGCGCCTGGCGCTGAGTTTTGGTTTTTTGGTCATCCTGTTCATCGGCGCGCAAGTATTTGGCGCCATGCAAGCCAACAAACTGAACGACAACACAGTGTCCTTCAGTGAAAACGTGGTGCCCTCACTGACCGTCCTTTACAAGGCCAAACATGAATTGGACACGGTTCGCCGCCTGCAGTTGCGAGCCCTTGGTCTCGACTCCAATACCGAACGCGTGAACACTCTGAAGCAAGCTGATACTGCCCAGCTTGCAGCCATGAAGTTGATTGAAGAATATGAAAAACTGGTAGCTGACAGCGAGGATGCCAAACGAATCGGTGCTGTGAAAACCCAGGCTTCGCTTTTCGCAGAACAAAGCAGAAAAACGGCGGCGGTGGCAGCACAACTCGACGGAAATCCCGGCCTGATGGCGCAATACGAGAATATGGTCATCAAGGAAGATTTCGATGCCTTCATGGCACTCGACGCGGCCGTCGAAAAGTTGTGGACATATAACGAGGATCTTTCTGCCAAGTTATCGGAATCAAGCAAGAAGACCAATTCCGAGGTAATTCTTGCCAACAGTGTCACCACTGTGGCGGTCGTGATCAGCGCCTTGCTGAGGCACTGTTCATGACGCGCTCCATCACCGTCCCGATCCAAGAGGCCGTGAATGTGGCCG
>CAYOJR010000168.1:0-4333 GCA_964404335.1 uncultured Aquabacterium sp. | reverse complement strand
CCAGCAAGGACAGGCCCAGCACCACCGGGAAGGTGCGCCCGCGCAGCATCAGGTAGATGCCGCAGGCGGTGACCCAGCCGACGCCGCTGGCCACCAGGAATT
This sequence comes from uncultured Aquabacterium sp., assembly GCA_964404335.1. Classification (GTDB taxonomy): domain Bacteria; phylum Pseudomonadota; class Gammaproteobacteria; order Burkholderiales; family Burkholderiaceae_C; genus Aquabacterium. The sequence goes on along the minus strand of CAYOJR010000168.1, from coordinate 4,231 downwards.
CCAGACTCACGGTCATGCACGACTCCTCTCAGGGAGCGCCGCAGCGCCCAGACCATCCTTGCTGGCATGACCCAGCACGGACAGGGTCAACATCGTGGCACCGACCACCGTGATGTAGACCCCCAGATCAAACAGCGCCGCACTGGCCAGGGGCAGCTCACCGAACACCGGCACATGCGGGTGGCCGTGCGCGCTGGTCAGGAAGTTGCGCTCCCACAACCAGGCGCCGACACCCGTCAGGCCGGCAATGGCCAGGCCCGTGCCGATCCAGCGGGTGAAGCGGCGCCCTTGCGCCCCGTGCAGCAAGGCCTCGGCCCGCTCCTGCCCCTGCGCCATGTACTGCAACACCAGCGCCACGGCCGTGATCAAGCCGGCGATGAAACCGCCACCTGGCAGGTTGTGCCCCCGCCAGTAGATGTAGAGCGACGCCACCAAGGCCATCGGCAAGATGAGGCGGGCCGCCACACGCAAGAGCAGGGGTTGGCGCGCAAAGGACCAAGGACGCCCACCCTCGTCCTGCGCAGGACGGCGCACCTTGAAGCCATCGAGCATGGCCAGCACGCCCACGCCGGCAATGCCCAGCACCGTGATCTCGCCATAGGTGTCGTAGCCACGGAAGTCCACCAGGGTCACGTTGACCACGTTGGTGCCGCCCCCGCCTGGCAGGGACTGCGCCAGGAAGTACCAGGAAATCGCGTCATGGTCGCGGGTCAGCACCATCCAGCACAGGAAGGCGACGCCCAGACCGGCCACCGAGGCCAGCGTGGCGTCCCGCAAGCGGCGGCCACCGGATGACTCGCGCGGCGTGCGCGCAGGCAGCAGGGCCAGGCCCATCAGCATGATCACCGTGGAGACGACCTCAACCGACAACTGCGTCAAGGCCAGGTCGGGCGCCGACAGCGCCAGGAAGGTGAGCGCCGTGACCATGCCGACCACGCCAGTCAGCAAGACGGCCTTGAAGCGGTCTCGATGACTCAGCACCAGCGTGGCGCTGCCCACCAGCAGGATCACCCACACGGCCACGGCAGACGCCGGCGCGGGCAACAAGGTGCGCTGCCCCGCCTCCAGCGGCAAGGAGGTTTCGATGAAGGGCCAGGCCGCCACCACGATGGCGCTCACCAGCATCCAGACCACATGGCGCTGCAGAGAGCCGATGTCGGTGACACGGATGAGCGCCTGTGCGACACGGATCAGCCCCTGAAGCGACTGGTTGAAGAACAACCGCCCCGTCCAGCCCCGTGGGTGATGCAGGTGCAGCTTCCAGTGGCGCTGCAGCCCCACGTAAAAGGCCACGCCACCCACCAACGCCAGCCCGCTCATCAGCAAGGGCACATTGAAACCGTGCCACAGGGCCAGGTGATACGGCGGGGTCGGGCCACCCAGCACCGCCCGGGCCGCCACATCGACCAGGGGGCCGAAGGTGTGGGCGGGAAACAGGCCCACCGCCAAAGCCACCAGCACCAGCAACAGCACCGGCAGGCGCATCAACCAGGGCGGGTCGTGCGGGTGCGGGTGGGGCAGGTCCTGCACCGAACCGTTGAAGAACACATCGTGCACGAAGCGCAGCGAATAGGCCACCGAGCAGGCCCCTGCCAGTGTGGCCACCACGGCCACCCAGGTGCCGTTGAACCAGGTCCCGCCCAATTGGGCGGTCAAGGCTTCGCCAAAGAACATCTCCTTGGAGAGGAAGCCGTTGGTGAGAGGGATGCCAGCCATGGCCGCCGCCACCACGATGGCCAGGGTTCCCGTCCAGGGCAGCAGGCCCATCAGCCCACCCAGGCGCCGCATGTCACGGGTGCCGGTTTCGTGGTCGATGATGCCCGCCGTCATGAACAAGGCGGCCTTGAAGGTGGCATGGTTGAGGATGTGGAACACCGCCGCCACCGCCGACAAGGGCGAAGCCAGGCCGATCAGGAAGGTGATCAGACCCAGGTGGCTGATGGTGGAATACGCCAGCAGGCCCTTGAGATCGTGACGGAACACCGCCACATAGGCCGCAAAGGCCAAGGTCAGCAGACCCGTGCCCGAGACGATCGCCTCGAACAGCCCCGAGCCGCCCAGCACCGGATACAGGCGCGCCAGCAGGAACACCCCAGCCTTGACCATGGTGGCCGAGTGCAGGTAGGCCGACACCGGGGTGGGCGCGGCCATGGCCTCGGGCAACCAGAAGTGGAAGGGCCATTGCGCGCTCTTGGTGAAGCAGCCCAGCAGGATCAGGATCAGGGCCAGCGGGAAATGCGCGTGCGCCCGGATGCGCTCGCCCTGGTCCAGCATGCCGCTCAGGTCAAAGGTGCCCGCAATCTGACCCAGAACGATGACCCCGGCCAGCAGCGCCAGCCCGCCCCCCCCGGTGATCGCCAGGGCCATGCGGGCACCTGCGCGGGCGTCGGCACGGTGGCCCCAGTAGCCCACCAACAGGAAGGAAGAAATGCTCGTCAGTTCCCAGAACACCACCAGCAAGAGCAGGTTGTCTGACAGCACCACGCCCAGCATGGCCGCCATGAAGAGCATCAGCAGGGTGTAGAGCTTGCCCGCCGAGTCATCGGGCCCCAGGTAACGGTGTGCATAGGTGACGATCAGGAGCCCGATGCCGGTGATCAGCAGCCCGAACATCAGGGCCAGCCCGTCCAGGCGGAAACCCATTTGCAGGCCCAGCTCAGGTGCCCAGGGGTACTGCACCAGCAAAGTCTGCCCGGCGAACACCTGGGGTGCCATGGACACCAGGCACAGCAAGGCGGCCAAGGTGACGCCGCCGGCCGCCAGCGCGGTCAAGGCGCGGCCATTCGCCCAGGAAAGCTTGCCGAGGCCGAAACAGACCAAGGTGCCCAACAACAGGGGCAGCAAGACCGTCAGAAGCAGTAAGTCCATGGAGGCATGTCAGAAAGTCGAGGGGGGATTGTAGGCACGCCCTTTGCCCCCACTGCTGCGCAGGCCTGTGAGCGGCGTCGGCCCATCGCAGTAAAATCAACCGTTGTTTTGCCCTACCCTACCCCCACTGCCCCACAAAGGCCCTGACATGACGACCATTCGCTACGACGATCTCGTTGAAAGTGTCGCAGCCGCGCTGCAATACATCAGCTACTACCACCCGGCCGACTACATCGCCCACCTGGCGCGTGCCTACGAGCGCGAAGAGAGCCCGGCGGCCAAGGATGCGATCGCACAGATCCTGACCAACTCGCGCATGAGCGCCGAGGGCCGTCGCCCGATCTGCCAGGACACCGGCATCGTCAACGTCTTCCTGAAGATCGGGATGAACGTGAAGTGGGAAGGCTTCGGCACCCACAGCATCCAGGACGCCGTGGACGAAGGCGTGCGCCGTGGTTACAACAACCCGGACAACAAGCTGCGTGCGTCGGTGCTGTCCGACCCCATCTTCGAGCGCAAGAACACCAAGGACAACACCCCGGCTGTGGTCTTCATGGACGTGGTGCCTGGCGACAAAGTGGACGTGACTGTGGCGGCCAAGGGCGGCGGCTCCGAGAACAAGTCCAAGGTCTACATGCTCAACCCGTCTGACAACATCGTCGACTGGGTGCTCAAGACCGTGCCGACCATGGGCGCTGGCTGGTGCCCGCCGGGCATGCTGGGCATTGGCGTGGGCGGCACCGCTGAAAAGGCGGCCCTGCTGGCCAAGGAAGCCCTGATGGACGACATCGACATGTACGAGCTGCTGGCTCGCGGCCCCCAGAACAAGCTGGAAGAGCTGCGCATCGAGCTGTACGAAAAGGTCAACGCCCTGGGCATTGGCGCCCAAGGCCTGGGTGGCCTGACCACCGTGCTGGACGTCAAGATCAAGACCTACCCGACGCATGCGGCCTCCAAGCCCATCGCCATGATCCCGAACTGCGCGGCCACCCGCCACGCCCACTTCGTGCTGGATGGCTCCGGCCCGTCCTACCTGACCCCGCCGAGCCTGGACCTGTGGCCCGACGTGCACTGGGCGCCGGACTACAACAAGTCCAAGCGCATCGACCTGAACACGCTGACCAAGGAAGAAGTGGCTTCGTGGAAGCCCGGCCAGACCCTGCTGCTCAACGGCAAGATGCTGACCGGCCGCGATGCCGCCCACAAGCGCATCCAGGACATGCTGGCCAAGGGCGAGAAGCTGCCCGTGGACTTCACCAACCGCGTCATCTACTACGTGGGCCCGGTCGATCCGGTGCGCGACGAAGTGGTCGGCCCGGCTGGCCCCACCACCGCCACCCGCATGGACAAGTTCACCGACATG
>CAYOJR010000167.1:2535-4378 GCA_964404335.1 uncultured Aquabacterium sp. | reverse complement strand
CATGAGCCTCACTACCCTGCACACCGCGTCCTGCGGTTTCGAGTCGGCCCGCCAGGTGGGCGTGCTGCCGGATGACCACCCCAGCCACCGCCTGCATGGCCACAGTTTCGTGGCCCGCATCCGCGCGGCCTTGCCGGACGACTGGGCGCCATTTCCGGGCGCGCAGGTGAGCACGCTGAGCCAGCGTCTGCAGGCCTGCACCGCGCCGCTGGACTACCGCCTGCTCAACGAGGTGCTGCCGCTGCCGACCGACGAGAACCTGGCGCGCTGGCTGCGCGACCGCCTGGACGTGCCGGGGCTGGAGCAGGTGGGCATCCAGAGCACGGCCGACCAGGGGGTCGATCTGGACCGCAACGACCAGGCCCATGTGTGGCGGCGCTACCGGTTTCAGTCGGCCCACAAGCTGCCCAATGTGCCGATGGGACACAAGTGCGGGCGCCTGCATGGCCACGGTTTCGAGGTCATCCTGCACGCCAACCAGGACGCGGGTGGGCGCGACATCAGCATCGACTACGACCACCTCGACGAGGTCTGGGCGCCGTTTCACTACCAGCTGCACCAGCGCTATCTCAACGCCATCGAGGGGCTGGAGAACCCGACCAGCGAAGTGATCGCCGGCTGGTTGTGGCAACGGCTCAAGGGCGTGCTGCCCGAACTGTCGTGGGTGACGGTGTACGAAACCGGCTCGTGCGGCGCCAACTTCAATGGCAGCGACTACCGCATCTGGAAGGAGATGACGCTCGACAGCGCCCTCTTCCTGCGCCATGCGCCCAGCGATGACCCGCTCAGCCACATCCACGGCCACACCTACACGCTGCGCCTGCACCTGTCGGCGCCGCTGGACACGGTGATGGGCTGGACGGTGGACTTCGGCGATGTGAAGGACCGCTTCAATCCGATCTTCAAGGCGCTGGACCACCACCCGCTGCACGAGTTGCCGGGGCTGGACGATTGCGACACGGCGTCGCTGTCGCACTGGATCCTGACGGAGGCGCGCAAGGTGCTGCCCCAGGTGGACCGGGTGGACCTGTACGAGACGCGTGGCAGTGGCGCCATCGCGCTGCTCGGCCACGAGGGGCCGGCGCTGCCGATCTGAGGCCGGGATGGGGGCCGCTGGCCTGGGCGGTTACTCGGTGAACAGCTTGTAGAGCCCGCTCAGGGTCAACAGGCGGCCGGGGTTGCTGGTTTCATTGAGCAGGCCGGCGATGCGCTGGCGAAGGCGTGCGCTGCGCCTGGCCCGCCAGATCACCACATCGGCCAACCAGGGCAGGCGGTTGACCCAGTTGGCCTTGCGGTACATCTGGTAGCGCGGCTGCAGCGCGTGCAGCTGGGCGTCGTGGTGGGCACAGGTGCTGGCGTCGTCCAGCCCTTGCGTGCGCCCGTCGATCAGGGCCCGAGCTGCGAGGATGCCGGTTTGCAGCGCCTTGCCGATGCCTTCGCCGGTGAAGGAGTAGGTGCTGCCGGCAGCTTCGCCGCACACCAGCAGGCCGGGTCGGCTGAAGCGGGCGCCTTCGAGGTTGAAGCGCAAGGGGGCGCCTTTGAGCTCGCCCAGCGGGGTGCCGTGGGTGACGAGTTCGTGGGCCAGGGAGTGGACCTCGGTGAAGCGCTGGTAGATCTGGCGCAGGTTCAGCTTGCCTTTGGCGCGTTGGCCATCGACCCCGTCGGTCAGGCCCACACCGATGTTGAAGACGCCATCGCCGCAGGGAAAGATCCAGCCGTAGCCGGGGCGCAGGGCTTGGTGCCAGACGATTTCCAGCCCCTGGAGGCGGTCGGCCAGTCCGGGGTGACGGATGTAGCCACGCAGGCCCACGCCGCTGGGCGTCTGGCGCTCGGCCATGCCGGC
>CAYOJR010000167.1:0-2435 GCA_964404335.1 uncultured Aquabacterium sp. | reverse complement strand
TGCCCGCCACGCGGACCGATGCAGCGCACATGACCGACGGGTTGCGCCACCGCCATCACCGCATCGAGTACGCCCAGCTCGCGCAAGGCCTGGTGCGCGTCGGGGATCAGGCCATCGCCACAGATCTTGTCGCGCGGGAAGGTGTGCTGGTCGATCAGCACCACGTCGAAGCCGGCGCGGGCGAGCGTCAAGGCTGCCGCGCTGCCAGATGGACCGGCGCCCACGATCAGCACATCACAGCGGGCTGGGAGGGTGTCGAAGGCGAGGTTCATGGTGCGCGCCAGTGTAGCGGGGTGGCGGGCACCAAAAAAAGACGGGCCCCGAGAGGCCCGTTCAACACGACAACAAGAGAAAACGACAGGGGTCAGTGCAATTGCAGGGCGCCAGCGGCCTTGCCTTTGCCAGCGCGGGCAGGCGGGTTGCACAGGCCGCACACGAAGTTGCGGCTGATTTCATGGGGGTGGCTGACGAAGTGGCCACCGCACTTGCTGCACTTGGTCATCGTCAACATGCCGTTGTCGATGAACTTGACCAGACGCCAGGCGCGGGTCACCGACAGCAGCGGCTCCAGGCCCTGGGTTTCGGTCTGTTCCAGGTAGAGCTGGTAGGCCTTGATCACGGCATCGATCTCTTCCATCTCCGAGGCCTTGTTGAGGTACTCGTGGATGTTGAGGAAGAGGCTGGCGTGGATGTTGGGCTGCCAGGTCATGAACCAGTCGGTCGAAAACGGCAGCTGGCCCTTGGACGGCGACTTGCCGGCCACTTCCTTGTACAGGCGCAGCAGGCGCTCGTAGGACAGATCGGTTTCGGATTCCAGCACCTGCAGGCGGGCACCCAGGTGGATCAGGGTGATGGCGCGGTCGATTTGCTTGACTTCGGTCAACAGGCTCTTGCTACGCATGGTGGGTCTCCGGTGTGTTGTTCTGTCAGATCAGGATCGGATGCGGCTCAGACGGCTTCCTGGTGCTTGCCGGCCATCAGGATGGCGGCGTGCAGGCGGGAGGTGCCATCGCTGCCGGCGCCCTTGCCGTGGTTGGTCAGCAGGGTCCAGACCAGGTCGTCGTCGACACGCATGCGGCACACCAGGGTGTTGCTCGAGGCGATCTTGAGCACCTGAGCGGGAGACAGGGAGGCCAGACGGTCAGCGGCTTCCTCCGAGATGCCCAGGCGGAACAGGGCCTGTTCGCGGTCGGTGCGGATCAGGTTCTGGGCCAGCATCAGGTAGGACAGGTTGGTTTCGCGGATTTCGGCGAGGATCTGTTCGTTGCTCATCTCGGTCTCCTTGTCGCGATGTCGTTCGCGTTGTCGATGGATTTATTGTGCAAACAACGCCCAGTTTTCTTGATAGGAGACTGGCTGTAAGACGGGTCGGTTCCCGGCTACACGCCTTGTAGGAATTTGCCTGACAGAAGGTCAGATAAAGGCCGAAGAAACCATCCAGACAATTGCCTGGGAAAGGCGGTGCATTTGCCGCTTGTGGGGCATGCAGGCCGACATGCCGGAGGGGCGGGCGTGTCGGTGCGACACAGAAAGTGTCGATAGCGTAAGGCAATTGAGTGAATACGATCAATCAATTCGCTTTATTTGGCTGAGCGCCCTAAGATTGCCTTCGTTGTATTCACCAACCCTAACCAACAGGAACCCAACCATGTCTCTGATCAACACCCAAGTTCAGCCGTTCAAGACCGATGCCTTCGTGAACCGTGGCGGCAAGGGTGAATTCATCACCGTCACCGAAGAAAGCCTGAAGGGCAAGTGGTCCGTGCTGATCTTCATGCCGGCTGCCTTCACCTTCAACTGCCCCACCGAAATCGAAGACGCTGCCAACAACTACGCCGAGTTCCAGAAGGCCGGTGCCGAGGTCTACATCGTGACCACCGACACCCACTTCTCGCACAAGGTGTGGCACGAAACCTCCGACGCCGTGGGCAAGGCCAAGTTCCCCCTGATCGGTGACCCCACCCACAAGCTGACCCGCGCTTTCGACGTGCACATCGAAGAAGAAGGCCTGGCGCTGCGTGGCACCTTCATCATCAACCCCGAAGGCGTCATCAAGACCGCTGAAATCCACAGCAACGAAATCGCCCGTGACGTGTCGGAAACCCTGCGCAAGCTGAAGGCTGCCCAGTTCACCGCCGCCAACCCTGGCCAAGTCTGCCCCGCCAAGTGGAAGGAAGGCGCTGCTGCCCTGACTCCTTCGCTGGACCTGGTCGGCAAGATCTAAATCAAACCCTGGTTTGATCTGTGTTGAGGCCTGACCTCATCACTTGTTTGAAGATGCACACCCTGCGGGCTCATGAGGCTCGCCGGGGTGCCCCCTGGTCGCCCTTTCATTTGCAGGAAGGGGGGGGCGGTTCTCAAAGTCGCTTGATACATAAGGAACAAACACATGTTGGACGATACCCTCAAGGCACAACTCGGCGCTTACCTGGAGC
>CAYOJR010000166.1:0-4379 GCA_964404335.1 uncultured Aquabacterium sp. | reverse complement strand
CCCTCCCCCATCTCGGAAGACGAAGTCATGAAGATCGTCAACCAGATGAAGGAAGGCATCGAGAAGCCGCGTCCCAAGGTTGAGTGGGAAGTGGGCGAAGTGGTGCGTGTCAAGGAAGGTCCCTTCACTGACTTCAATGGCTCCATCGAAGAAGTCAACTACGACAAGTCCAAGCTGCGCGTGTCCGTCACCATCTTTGGTCGCGCGACGCCGGTGGAACTCGATTTCGCTCAGGTCGAGAAGATTTGAGTTCGGCGGGTGATCTCGCTCGGGCGCTTGCCTGATGCGGGCGTTCCAGCCATAATGCTAAATTCTGCTCGGACATGAGCAAGAGCGGCGCACAGGATGCAAGTCTTGCGCGCCGCTTGAATGTGTCCCGTGTCAGGCGCGAACGAGACCGCGTCAAGAGGAGCCAGGAAGTTCGCTTTGAACAAGCCTGGCGTTTGACTCAACCGTACTGACGTGGCCGTCAGGCGGTTCTAGGAGAAAGTTATGGCCAAGAAGATTATCGGCTTCATCAAGCTGCAAATCCCGGCTGGCAAGGCGAACCCTTCGCCTCCGGTCGGTCCCGCGCTGGGTCAGCGCGGCCTGAACATCATGGAGTTCTGCAAGGCGTTCAACGCCCAGACCCAAGGTGTCGAGCCCGGTCTGAAGCTGCCCGTGGTCATCACGGCGTTCGCTGACAAGTCCTTCACCTTCATCATCAAGACGCCGCCTGCGACCGTCCTGCTGAAGAAGGCTGCCAAGATCGAGAAGGGCTCGCCCCGTCCTCAGTCTGACAAGGTGGGCAAGCTGACCCGTGAGCAGTTGGAAGAAATCGCCAAGACCAAGCAGAAGGACCTGACCGCTGCCGATCTGGACGCTGCCGTCCGCACGATCGCCGGTTCGGCCCGTTCGATGGGCATCATCGTGGAGGGTGTGTGATCATGGCCAAGCTGACCAAACGCCAACAAGCTTTCGCTGGCAAGGTGGAGACCACCAAGCTGTACGCCATCGAAGAAGCCCTGACCCTGATCAAGCAAGCTGCTGTCGCCAAGTTCGATGAGTCCATCGACGTGGCCGTGCAACTGGGCGTGGACGCCAAGAAGTCCGACCAGGTGGTGCGTGGCGCTGTCGTGATGCCCAACGGCACCGGCAAGACCAAGCGCGTGGCTGTGTTCGCCCAAGGTGCCAAGGCTGAAGAAGCCAAGGCCGCCGGTGCCGACATCGTCGGCATGGAAGACCTGGCTGAGCAGATCAAGGCTGGCAACATCAACTTCGACGTGGTCATCGCCTCGCCGGACACGATGCGCATCGTCGGTACCTTGGGTACGGTTCTGGGTCCCCGTGGCCTGATGCCTAACCCGAAGGTCGGTACCGTGACCCCGGACGTCGCCACCGCTGTCAAGAACGCCAAGGCTGGCCAGGTCCAGTTCCGCGTTGACAAGGCCGGCATCATCCACGGCACCATCGGCCGTCGCTCGTTCGACGACGACAAGCTCAAGGGCAACCTGGCTGCGCTGCTCGACGCCCTGACCAAGCTGAAGCCTGCTTCCAGCAAGGGCGTGTACCTGCGCAAGGTCGCCGTCTCGTCCACCATGGGTGTGGGCGTGCGCGTTGATGTGAACAGCATCACCGGCTGATTGTCGCAAGACACCGTCATGTCCGCGTGGCATGACCGGACCCACGCGAGTCTGGCGTGAGTGTCTGTACCAAATTGGTGGGCTGAAGCTCTGTGGCGCGCCATGGAGCTTCAGGCTATCAAAGACCGTAGGCGCTGCGGCGCACGCTTTTTTCTGGTGTGCCGCGGCTTAATGCACTGCCTACGCAGATGGCGTACCCGCTGTTGACAGTTTCCTCGCTGCATTCGTGCTGCCTGGGTTCCGAGACAGAAGGTCGCTGAAACTGGGTGTGCCCAGAGGCCTGCTCCCCGTGGAGTCAGGTTGAAGGGCATGTTTGAAGGAGTAGACCTTGAGTCTCAATCGCAACGAGAAAGAAGCCGTCATCGCGGAAGTGGCTGCCCAAGCGGGCAAGTCGCAGACGCTTGCACTGGCTGAGTACCGCGGTCTCACGGTGGCTCAACTGGATCAGCTGCGCAAGAACGCTCGCGCCCAAGGCGTGTATCTTCATGTTCTGAAGAACACCCTGGCACGTCGCGCTGTTGCTGGCACCCAGTTCGAAGTCGCTGCCGAGTCCATGAGCGGCCCGCTGATCTATGGCTTCTCTGAAGATGCCGTGGCAGCTGCCAAGGTGATCGCTGACTTTGCCAAGGGCAACGACAAGCTGGTCATCAAGGCTGGCGCTTACGCCGGCAAGGCCCTGGACGCTGACGGCGTCAAGGCGCTGGCCTCGATCCCCAGCAAGGAAGTCCTGCTGGCTCAGATCTGTGGTCTGCTGCAATCGCCGGTGTCGGGTCTGGCCCGCGTGCTGGCCGCTCTGGGCGAGCAAAAGGGTGGTGGCGCAGCCGCTCCCGCAGCCGCCGAAGAAGCAGCTCCGGCTGCCTGAGCGATCGCTTCGTACTGTATTCACATTTAACCGATTTTAGGAACCCAAAATGGCATTCGATAAAGACGCATTCCTGACCGCCCTGGACAGCATGTCCGTGATGGAACTCAACGAGCTGGTCAAGGCCATCGAAGAGAAGTTCGGCGTGTCCGCTGCCGCCATGGCTGCTCCCGCTGCTGGTGGCGCTGCTGCCGGTGGTGCTGCCGCTGAAGAGAAGACCGAATTCAACGTCGTCCTGACCGACGCTGGTGCCAACAAGGTCGGCGTCATCAAGGCCGTGCGTGAAATCACCGGTCTGGGTCTGAAGGAAGCCAAGGACCTGGTTGACGGCGCTCCCAAGAACGTCAAGGAAGGCGTTGCCAAGGCTGACGCTGAAGCCGCTGTCAAGAAGCTGGTTGAAGCTGGCGCCCAAGCCGAACTCAAGTAATCCCCTGGCCCGCATTGCGCGGGTCTGTGGATCAGAGGCTGCTCTCCGTCAGGAGGGCAGCCTTTTGGTGTCTCAGGAATCCATTCCTTGAGAGCAGCCGAGAAATCCCACGGTGATACACTGTCGGGTTTCTCGAGTGTTCTCTGAACCGACTGCGGAGAACCGGTTTGGTCGAGCCCGGGTGCCACCTTTGTGGCGTCGGGGTTGTCAGCCAGCGGTTGGTAGTGGCCAACCACCAAGCCTCGGGTACCGACTTTCTCAAAAAGCGGCCCGAATGGCCAGTCGCCGAACAACGGGCTGTTTCCTTGGCCGGGAGACAGCTGGAATTCGAAGCGGGACACCCCTTTTGGTGCCCGAAACGGAGAGTTTATGGCGCAAGCAACCCCCTACAGCTACACCGAGCGCAAGCGGATTCGCAAGAGCTTTGGCAAGCGCGGCAGCGTACTGAACGTGCCTTATCTGCTGACGATGCAGAAGGATTCGTACGTCGCATTCCTGCAAAAGGATGTGCCGCCCCAACAACGCAAACCCGAAGGCCTGCAAGCCGCTTTCCTCTCGGCGTTCCCCATTGTTTCGCACAATGGCTTCGTCGAGATGAAGTTCATCGAATACAACATCGCCAAGCCGGCGTTCGATGAGCGCGAGTGCCAGCTGCGGGGTCTGACCTTTGCGTCGGCCGTGCGTGCCCGCCTGCAGATGATCATCTATGACCGCGAGACCTCGACGCCGCAGTCCAAGGTGGTCAAGGAAGTGAAGGAACAAGAGGTCTACATGGGCGAAGTGCCCCTGATGACCGACTACGGCTCCTTCATCATCAACGGCACCGAGCGCGTCATCGTCTCGCAGCTGCACCGTTCGCCGGGCGTGTTCTTCGAGCACGACAAGGGCAAGACTCACTCGTCGGGTAAGCTGCTGTTCAGCGCCCGCATCATCCCCTACCGTGGCTCCTGGCTGGACTTCGAATTCGACCCCAAGGACCTGCTGTACTTCCGCGTGGACCGTCGCCGCAAGATGCCGGTGACGACCTTGCTGAAGGCCATTGGCATGAACAACGAGCAGATCCTGGAAACCTTCTTCCAGTTTGATCAGGTCAAGCTGATGGACGCCGGCGCGCTGCTGGCTTTCGTGCCCGAGCGTTTCAAGGGTGAAGTGGCACGCTTTGACATCACCGACAAGTCCGGTGCGGTCATCGTCGAAAAGGACAAGCGCATCACCGCGCGTCACACCCGTCAGCTGGAGCAGTCCGGCACCACGCACCTGAGCGTGCCCGAAGACTTCCTGCTGGGCCGCGTGCTGGCCAAGAACCAGATCGACCCCGACACGGGCGAGCTGATTGCCAAGGCCAACGAAGAACTGACCGAAGCCCTGCTCAAGAAGCTGCGCGCCGCCGGCATCGTTGATCTGGAGCTGCTCTTCACGAACGAGCTGGACCAAGGCGCCTACATCTCGCAAACGCTGGCCACCGACG
>CAYOJR010000165.1:0-4458 GCA_964404335.1 uncultured Aquabacterium sp. | reverse complement strand
GAAACTTTACACACCCGCTGGTCGCTGCCTGCTCCAAAATGGGTCAAGCTGTTGGCGCCCTTCCAACCCACCGCCGCACCATGACACCGTCTGCCAAGGCCTCCAACGCCGCTCACGCATCGGCGTCCCGTTCCGTCACCCACCGTGGGCCGCTGGAATGGCGCCTGCTGCTGAACTGGTTGGGCGAAGACGGCATCCTCACCTCGCAAGACGTGGACGCCGTCATGCAGCGCTTTGCCGCCGGCAGCAGCGCCCAGCACCCCCTGGTGCGCCTGGCCAGCCTGGGGCTCAAGCGTGCCGACACCGGTGCGGCGCTGGAGTTGGAGCCGCTGACCGAATGGCTGGCGCAGCGCGTCAAGCTGCCTTACCTGCGCATCGACCCGCTCAAGGTGGACGTGGCCCGCGTTGCCGAGGTCATGTCCATCACCTACGCCGAGCGCCGCAAGGCCTTGCCGGTGTACGTGGGCGCCAACGAGATCACCATTGCCACCAGCGAGCCGCTGGACGTGGCCTGGGTGGACGAAATCCTGGCCCACACCCGCAAGACCATTCAGCTGGCCGTTGCGAACCCACTCGACCTGCAACGCTACCGCACCGAGTTCTACACCCTGGCCCGCTCCGTCAAGGACGCCAAGAAGAAGACCGGCGACACCGTGGCGCACAACTTCGAGCAGTTGGTGGAACTGGGCCGCGCCAACCGCCAACTCGACGCCAACGACCAGGGCATCATCCAGGTGGTGGACTGGCTGTGGCAATACGCCTTCGACCAGCGCGCCTCCGACATCCACCTGGAGCCCCGGCGCGAGATGGGCGCCATCCGCTTCCGCATCGACGGTGTGCTGCACATCGTCTATCAGGTGCCCTTGTCCGTCATGCAGGCCATGATCGCGCGCATCAAGCTGCTGGGCCGCATGGACGTGGTCGAAAAGCGCCGCCCGCTTGACGGTCGCATCAAGACCCGCAACCCCGGTGGCGACGAAGTCGAAATGCGCCTGTCCACCATGCCCACCGCCTTTGGCGAAAAGCTGGTGATGCGGATCTTCGACCCCGACAACACCGTCAAGTCGTTCGAGGCCCTGGGCTTTGCGCCGTCCGAGCGGCAGGTGTGGGAGCAGTTGCTCGCCCAGCCCCACGGCATCATCCTCGTCACCGGCCCCACGGGCTCGGGCAAGACCACCACGCTGTACTCCACGCTCAAGCGCCTGGCCACCGACGAGGTCAACGTCTGCACCATCGAAGACCCGATCGAAATGATCGAGCCCTCGTTCAACCAGACCCAGGTGCAACCCGGCATCGACCTGAACTTTGCCGAGGGCCTGCGTGCCCTGATGCGTCAGGACCCCGACATCATCATGGTGGGTGAAATCCGCGACCTGGAAACCGCCGAGATGGCGATCCAGGCGGCCCTCACCGGCCACCTGGTGTTCTCGACCCTGCACACCAACGATGCGGCTTCGGCCATCACCCGCCTGACCGATCTGGGCGTGCCGCCTTACCTCATCAGCGCCACCGTCATCGGCGTGCTGGCACAGCGTCTGGTGCGCACCCTGTGCCCGGCGTGCAAGCAGACCGACGAGCCGATCTCGGGCGAGACGCTGTCCGAGTCGATCAAACCCTGGCGCCTCAACGGTCAGTTCCGCCCCTACAAGCCCGTGGGCTGCCTGGACTGCCGCATGACCGGCTTCAAGGGTCGCGTGGGCCTGTACGAATTGCTACCCGTGTCCGAAGCCGTGCGCGACACCCTGCACCCTCAGGTGGACATGGCCCAGTTGCGCAAGACAGCAGCGAAAGAGGGCCTGCGCCCACTGCGCCTGTCGGGCATCATGAAAGTGACCGAGGGCATCACCACCGTCGAGGAAGTGTTGCGCAGCACCCCTCAGTGGGAGCGTTGAGCCTGATTGGCGCCAGATGCCGACGTGAGCTGACCTGTAAAGTGCGGCACCACCACCTCGCAGCAGATGCCCTGTGGGCTGAGTTCGCGCCAGCTCACCACGCCATCCATGTTCTTCACGCGCTTGCGCACACCGCCCAAGCCGAGGCCGTGTGACCATTTCTCGGGGGCGCGTCCGCAACCGTTGTCGCTCACACGCAGGGTCAGGAGCCGCTCGACCAGGGTCAGACTCACGCTCACCTGACGCGCCTGCGCATGGCTGATCGCATTGCTCACCAGCTCACGCAAGATGCGCGTCAGCGCCGACCACTGAACCATGCTCAGGTTCATGTCCTGGTCGGCCTGCATGTCCCAGACCAGTTCACAGCGTGCCAGAGCCAGTCGGTGGCTCAGGTCGCGTTTCCATTCGGCTGCGGCATCGCTCAAGCGGTGGGAGGGCGTTGCCAGCCCACGTGTCAGGGTCTTGAGATCCTGCAGCGTGTGCCGAATGTAGTCTTCCATGTCGGGCGTGGGCGCCTGGTACATCAGCGTCAGCAGGCGTGCGCCAATATCATCGTGCAGGTCCTGAGCAATGCGCACACGCTCTTCGCCTCGGCCTTGTTCCATCGCGTCGTGCAGGCTTTGTGTCTCAGGCGCGGGCGCCTCCGCTGTGGATTCGGCAGCAGGGGGGGGCAGGGGGACAGTGCGTGGCCACAGCCAGCGCCGCGTCAGCAAATGCCCTGCCAGCGCGCTCCACATGACCGCAGCCAAGGCCCAGGCGGGTGGCAGGCTTGCCAACTTGGGTTGCTCCAGCTGCAGTACCGTCACGGCCAGCAAGACCCAGGCGGACAGCATCAAACCTTCGGCCGCCACGCGCGTCAACACCGGGCGTCGCCAGCTCAGGCGCCGAATGACAAGAGGGGGGAGAGGTTGGGCGGGCATGGTCTGGAAGGGGGTGGTTCAGACGCTCGCCCAATGGCTCAGACCAAGCCTTGCTTGGTGGCCAGCACCGCAGCTTCCGCGCGGCTCGACACATTGAGCTTTCTGTAGATGGACTTGATGTGGTCATTGACCGTGAACCACTTGATGCCCATCAGCGACGCGATCTCCTTGATCGTGAAGCCCTTGCTCAGGTAAGTCAGCACCTCGCTCTCACGCGGGGTGAGGTGTTCGTGGTCGGGCTCAACGTGCGTCGGTGCGCCGTTCGTGGCTGACGGTGCGGTGCCCGGTGCAGGATGGCCCTCACCCGTTCGGAAGTGGTGCAGCAGGCGCCGTGCAATCGCGGGCGACAGCGGGGGCTGGCCTCGCACGATTTTCTGCAGCTCTTCGACCAGCACCTCGAAGCGGTCTTCCTTGAGCAAATAGCCGTCGGCGCCATATTGCAGGGCCGGGAACAGGTGTTCGTCGTCGGAGTAGAGCGTGGTGACGATGCGGGTGGCCGGATAGCCCCTCAACTCACGCAGCAACTCCAGGCCGCTGCCATCGGGCAACTCCAGATCCAGCAAGACAAGCTGAAAGGGCGCTTCTGCGGCAGACGCGGGGGCCGATTTGCCCTGGTCCAGCCCGAGCGCACGCCGTGCCGCAGCCAGGTCTTCCACTTCCACAATGCCGGCCACGTCGCTGAAGCTCTCGCTCACGACGCGACACAGAAAACCTCGCGCTACCGGGTTGTCTTCAAGAATCAGAGCCTTGACAGTCATCTCGTTCCTCCCCTAGCCCGCCGCCGGGTGGGCCGGGTATGTTGTGATCCACACTATATATTGGATGTTCGCTCCTCCTACAATCCACCCATGCGAATCCTGATTGCCAACGACGACGGTTACCTGGCCCCCGGCATTGCCGCGCTGGTTGAGGCCTGCCGAGGACTGGGTGAGGTGGATGTCTTTGCCCCCGAGCGCAATGCCAGCGGCACCTCCAACGCCTTGACCCTGCACCAGCCCTTGAGCCTGCACACGGCGGCCAATGGTTTCCGATATGTCACCGGCACGCCCTCCGACAGCGTGCACCTGGCCCTCACGGCGGGGCTCATTCCCAAGCCTGATCTGATTCTGTCCGGCATCAACAACGGCGCCAACATGGGTGACGACACCCTGTATTCGGGCACCGTGGCCGCAGCCACCGAAGGCTATCTGTTCGGCATCCCGGCCATCGCCTTCTCCCTGGTGGACAAGGGCTGGGCGCACCTCGACGTGGCCGCTCGCGTGGCGCGTCGCGTCATCGAGCAGGTGCTGGCGCAACCGCCTGCCGGTTACCCGTGGCTGCTCAACGTCAACATCCCCTCCCTCCCTGACGCAGACAGCGCCCCCTGGACCATCACCCGTCTGGGTCGCCGCCACGCCAGCTTCCCGGCGGTGGCGCAGGTCAACCCGCGCGGCGATCTGTTTTACTGGATCGGCCCCGCCGGCGAGGCCCGCGAAGACGGGGAGGGCACCGACTTTCATGCCATTCGCCATGGCCAGGTGTCCATCACACCCTTGAAGGTGGACATGACCGATCACCAGCACCTGCCCACCTGGCAGCGTTGGGTGGAGCCGCAGTGAGCACGCTTCCCCCTGATCGCAAACCCAGGCGTTTTCCGCTGCAGTTGG
>CAYOJR010000164.1:0-4484 GCA_964404335.1 uncultured Aquabacterium sp. | reverse complement strand
ACCTGAGCAGCGGCGACACCACCCAGATCGCCAGCGGGCAAGACACGCACTGGGCCGTGGGTGGGCAGGCCCGCGTTCAGACCGGGCAGGCGATTGGCATCCTGGCTGGGGCGATTCAGCCCGGCACAGAGGCGGCAGGCAAGGGTCTGACGATGATCGCCGCGTAAGGCCCGATCGACCTGCAGGCGCAGGCCGGGCCTGCGCAGGTGGCGGCCAAGCAGACGCTGGAGTTGAAGACCGCCAGCGGGGTGGTCAACATCGCGGCGGCCAAGAAGGTGGTGCTGGCGGTGTCTGGGGGCGCGAGCATCACCATCGAGGGTGGGCAGTTCACGGCGCAGTGTCCGGGCAAGATCACGGTCAAGGCGGGGAAGAAGGCGATGGTGGGTGGGGGTTCACTAACGCAAATGGCTTTGGAGTTGCCCAAATGCGTACCGAACAGCTTCGATCAAGCGTTCATCGCGATGTGGGGGGGGCACCGACATTCCTGCTGCAAATCTTCGCTACAGACTACGAGATGGGCGAGGCAAGGTGATCTCTGAGGGCGTGACCAATGCCCGTGGTGAAACGGCCATCTCATCCAGCAAGGTGCCCGACGGAATCACTGTTGAGTTGTTGGGCCCCGCAGCATGACAGACCGAACAAAAATGGCAAAAGACGACGAACTTCTGGGTAAAGCCACGACCGTCCACACCGTGGTTTCCAATACCGCCCGAGTCCAAGTAGTCGCTCAGTCTTGCGACTTGATGGTTCCTCCTGCAGCCGATGCCATTTTGGGAACTTGCGAGTTTTACTATCGACCGCTCCACAACGAGTACGTGGCCAAATCAGGGCTTTCTTCGTTGCGTGCGATCAAAGCATGGGCAACGGTCTGGGATCCCACCGATGACAAAGAGGTGTATCAGAAATTGCTGACAAACCGGGATAAGCTGATCCCTGGTAACAGCAGCGATGGGCTGTGGTCTCGGCACGCGAACTTCATGATGCGGCACATCGGGTGTGGGCACAGACCACCTGCCTACTATGTCAGTTATGGCTACTACTACTGCTCAACCTATGGGGCACATTTGTATCCGCGGCTTAGCGATTCCGGGAAGGCATGGCTGATTGCTGCGCGAAGGCACTTGCAGATCAATATGGAAAAAGGGCTGGGTATGAATATGAATGGCCAGCAGATCAGAGTGTCCTGTCGACGCTTTCCAAATAAGGGCATGTACATGACCGCACCGTTAAGGCAGTTGGAGGTCAACGATGCACTGTTCAAAACGTTCGCATTCAACACACACGTCCCTGCGTACCTTGACGGTGGTTTGGCGGATCTTCCGGAGCGTGATTTGTTGCTGATTGGCGGTCAACCCAATATCGAAGAGTGGGCTGACAAGGAGACATGGTCGCAAGCGATTGACAGTGGCTTGGTTGTGGGTGAGCAGAAGATCAAGACATACGCCAAGGGCGCATCTGACACCGTTGAAAATGCACTGAAGAAACTGATGTCATGGCTGAGGTGACTGATCAAACCTCGGTCATGCGCCAAGAATCGCGCCCTGCCAGGCGGCGTGGTCTGTTGCTGCTCGTGCTGGCGGCGATAACACTCGGATTCATCTATTGGGTACTGGACATGGGAATGTGGACAAAACAAAGTGAGGATTTTTTCAAATCTGACAAACCATATGGTGCGGGGGACTTTCGTATCAAGGGCAATGAGGTCATCAGTGTCAAGGTCAATGAGCCCGAGATCAAGTTCAAGCCCTTGTCGGCCGCCGAGTTGCAGAACCCAAACGTGAAGGCCCAGGTCACGGAGCCTTGGATGGGGAGCGTGGGCGAGTTGCTAAACCGAAGCGTTGCCAGGGTGCTGCGTGGGGCAACGACGGGGCCACTCACGGAGACGTTGCGCGAACCCGCGCAACACACGGCCTGGTGGGTCTCCGACAATGGGCAGGAGCACATACTTGGTACGGGGTGGATCGACTACAAGCTGTCGCAGGCCCACCCTAAGGCGCCGGCGGTGGGTGTCTACAAAATGTTCGCTTCTTTTGATGGCGGGCGGACTTGGACTCGCCGACCCTGGGCCGAAAA
Organism: uncultured Aquabacterium sp.; assembly: GCA_964404335.1. GTDB lineage: Bacteria > Pseudomonadota > Gammaproteobacteria > Burkholderiales > Burkholderiaceae_C > Aquabacterium. The sequence goes on along the minus strand of CAYOJR010000164.1, from coordinate 2,411 downwards.
CAGGTACATCGGCACGGTTCGTTTCCTTGACATGCGGCGAGGCTATGTTCTGGGTAGGGGGCCGAGCATCTGGCGAACGGTGGACGGTGGCGAGCACTGGCAGAGGCTTGCTACGCCAGCGGAGCAGATGTCTTCCGCCGAAGTGATCCGAGAGTTTGATGTCAGCGCGATGGCCAGTGACGGCACATTGTGGCTGGCAGGATTCACCGCACGTGGTACCAAGGCAGGTCAATCCACGATCTTTGCCTTGCCTTGGGTCGAGAAGCCAGAGTTGATGGGGGTAGAGGTTCAGCCGAAGTCACAGTTTCAGATACCGGGGCAGTCTGTGGTCGACATGCAGGTGCGCGGCGACAAGGTCTGGGTGTTGACGCGCACGGGTGCACCGTCTGTGCTGGGCCTTGACAGCGGCGCGACTCCACACAACGAGGTGCATCTCTGGTCAAGTGGGCGTCTCCGGAAGATCAAGCAGTTTCCAGATGATGTGCAAGCTGGTGCGCTATACGTGCTGGACAGCGGCACATTGGTCATTGATGCCATATCGGGTGACGGTAGACAGCCGGAAGACATCCTTTACCTTTCCCGCGACCAAGGAGAAACATGGGCGGTTGACCAAGAGGGATCTGGTGCTCAGGGTGTGTACATGGACGGTGGCACAGGCGAGCGCTGGCGAGTGCTTGGCCATTCTCTGTATCGCCGGACAGTGCGATAGGTTTCGCATCCTCGTGGGGGTAACTCGGCAAAGCAATTTAGCGGTGGTAACCGCCCCGCCCGGCACGGTGAAGCGCCGGGAGCGGCCACAACCAGATCGTGCTCGACGACACGCCCAATCAGTTGCGCACCCAACTGCACAGCACATACCATGAGATTTGTCTGCAAATGGGCCGCCTGCTGCACCAGGCAGATAACCACCGAGGCAGCTTCTGGGGGCAGGGCTTTGAGCTGCGCACTGACGGCTGGGGAGTGCTCCGTATGCACAAATGAGCACGGACGGCTTGGTCGCGCAACGCTCAAAACGGGCTCAACCATGATCGATAGGGCATTGATGAAAGGGTTTTCGTGGGGCTCTTAATCCGGCGCCCGATACACCAACACCTTCAACGCCCGCTCTGGCGCCACATCCGCAAACGCCGCCGGATTCGCCACGCGCTCCACAAAGCGCAGCTCCGGCGCCTCCACCGCCATCAGGTCCTGCAAAAAGCCAGGCCCCAGTTTGGGCGAGTTCAGGCACAGCAGCGCATGGCCACCCGGCATCAGCAAGTCGGGCAAACGGCGCATGAGACGCGCGTAGTCCTTCTCGGCCACAAAGCTGCCCTTTTGGTAGGTGGGCGGGTCGAGGATGATGAGGTCGTAGGGGCCGCTGCGGTTGATCTTGCCCCAGGAGCTGAAGATGTCGTGCGGCAGGAAGCTCACGTCCGACGTGATGCCGTTGAGGTGGTGGTTCTGCTTGCCAATCGACAGCGCCCCGCCGGCCATGTCCACGTTGATGACCTGGCGCGCACCGGCCTGCATCGCCACCACCGAGAAGGCGCAGGTGTAGGCGAACAGGTTGAGCACCTTGTAGCGGTGGCTCGCCGTGCTGGCCTGGGCCACATGTTCACGCACCCAGCGGCGGCCCTCGCCCATGTCCAGAAACAGGCCGTGGTTGAAGCCGCGCAGCAGGTGCACCTTGAACTGCGCGCCTTGCTCGCTGACCACATGTGGATCGGGTACGGCACCACACAGCAGGCGGGTGTCGGCACGCACCTCGTCGCGGTGCTGGAACACCAGGTTCAAGGGCTGATCGGGCATCAGTTCCGCCCAGCGGGCCGCGAGCGCGGTCTGGATGGGCGCCAGTTCCTCGTCGCTCACGGGCTGGTAGCTGGTCAGCAGCAAGACCGGGGGATACCAATCCAGCGCCCAGGGCTCGCAGCCGGGGTGCATGCCGCCGCGACCGTGGAAGAGGCGTTGGGCGTCCAGGGGCAGCGTCATCGTGGCGATGGCGTCGAGCAGGGCTTGTGGGGTCACGGGGCAGCAGGGGCAGGATGAGGCAGGCGTGCATTGTCGGTGATGGGCGCGCAGGCCGAGGGCTCGCATGCCCTGGTGGATGTCCTTGCTCAAGCTCGGCGGCAGCGGGTTTGCTAATCTGCGCCCTTGGACCGACAGCATGCCCCGCGTGCCTTTCACCTTGACTCAGGAGTGCCCGACATGAGCGACACCCACGACGACGCCCCCGGCTACACGCCCCCGGCCGTCTGGACCTGGACCCCAGGCCACGGCGGCCGCTTCGCCAACATCAACCGCCCCATCGCCGGCCCCACCCACGAGCAGGCCCTGCCCGTGGGCAAGCACCCGCTGCAGCTCTACTCGCTGGGCACGCCCAATGGCGTGAAGGTGACGGTGATGCTCGAAGAGCTGCTGCAAGCCGGCCACAC
>CAYOJR010000163.1:0-4491 GCA_964404335.1 uncultured Aquabacterium sp. | reverse complement strand
AAGCGAGTTGTCATGATTTTGTCCAAAACCCTGCTGCGGCGGCACACCGTGCTGCCCGGCTTCGATCTGGCACTGGGGCTCACGCTCACCTACCTGTGCCTGATCGTGCTCATTCCCTTGAGCGCCACCTTCCTGCGCAGCACCGAGCTCACCTGGGATCAGTTCATGGAGGTGGTCACCTCGCCGCGCGTGGTGGCTTCCTACAAGCTGACCTTTGGGGCCTCCTTGCTGGCGGCGGTGATCAATGGCGTGTTCGGGCTGCTGGTGGCCTGGGTGCTGGTGCGTTATGACTTCTTCGGCCGCCGCATCGTCGATGCCCTGGTGGACCTGCCGTTTGCGCTGCCCACCGCCGTGGCCGGCATCACGCTGACGGGCTTGTATTCGGCCAATGGCTGGATCGGGCAGTACCTGGAGCCGCTGGGGCTCAAGGTGTCGTTCACGCCCATCGGCGTCTTTGTGGCCATGACCTTCATCGGCCTGCCTTTTGTTGTGCGCACGGTGCAGCCTGTGCTCGAAGACATGGCCTCCGAACTCGAAGAGGCGGCCGCCACCCTGGGCGCCAGCCGCTGGCAGAGCTTCACCAAGGTGATCCTGCCCATCCTGATGCCCGCCTTGCTGACCGGTTTTGCGCTGGCTTTTGCCCGCGCCCTGGGTGAGTACGGCTCCATCATCTTCATCGCCGGCAACATGCCCATGGTGTCCGAGATCACACCGCTGTTGATCATCACCAAGCTGGAGCAGTACGACTACGCCGGGGCCACCTCGATTGCCGTGGTGATGCTGCTGATGTCCTTCATCATGCTGCTGGCCATCAACGGCTTGCAGGCCTGGACGCGCAAGCGCCAGGGCAAGTAAGAGAGGTTGTGACCATGAGTGCTGTGTCTGTGGCCCAGTCCCTCCCACTGCCGGTGCAGAGCGTGGCCCCGCCCAGTGTGGTCCGTGCTACCACCGAGCCGGTGTGGGTGCGTCGCGTCTTGATTGGCGTTGCGCTGGTGTTCTTGTCCCTGTTCCTGTTTGTGCCCTTGGTGTCGGTGTTCTTCGAGGCCTTCAAGAAGGGCTGGGAGGTCTATGTCGCCGCCATCACCGAGGCCGATGCGGTGTCCGCCATGTGGCTGACGCTGATCGCGGCGGCCATCTCGGTGCCGCTGAACCTGGTGTTCGGCGTGTCGGCCGCGTGGGCGATTGCCAAGTTCGACTTTCGTGGCAAGAGCGTGTTGCTCACCCTGATCGATCTGCCGTTCTCGGTCTCGCCCGTGATCGCCGGTTTGATCTATGTGCTGGTGTTCGGCTTGCAGGGTTGGTTCGGCGAATGGCTGATGGAGCACGACCTGAAGGTGATCTTCGCGGTGCCGGGCATCGTGCTGGCCACCATCTTCGTGACCTTCCCCTTTGTGGCGCGTGAGCTGATCCCGCTGATGCAGGCGCAGGGCCAGGAGCAGGAAGAGGCCGCCCGCGTGCTGGGTGCCTCGGGCTGGCAAACCTTCTGGAAGGTGACGCTGCCAAACGTGAAGTGGGGCCTGCTCTACGGCGTGATCCTGTGTAACGCCCGCGCCATGGGTGAGTTTGGGGCCGTGTCGGTGGTGTCGGGCCACATTCGGGGTGAGACCAACACCATGCCCTTGCACATCGAGATCCTTTACAACGAGTACCAGTTCGCCGCGTCGTTCGCCGTCGCGTCCCTGCTGGCCAGCCTGGCACTGGTCACCCTGGTCCTCAAATACATCGTTGAACGCCGGGTCCATCAACAGATGGCCCAGGCCCAGCAAGCCGGAGCGGCAGCATGAGCATTGAAGTCAAGAACCTGGCCAAGCGTTTCGGCCAGACCGTGGTGTGCGACAACCTGAACCTGAACATCCCTTCGGGGGAGCTGGTGGCCCTGCTGGGCCCCTCGGGCTCGGGCAAGACCTCGCTGTTGCGCATCATCGCGGGCCTGGAAACCCCCGACAGCGGCACCGTGCTGTTCAACGGCGAAGACACCACCCACGTGGCCGTGCGTGAGCGCAATGTCGGCTTCGTGTTCCAGCACTACGCGCTGTTCGGCCACATGACGATTTTCGAGAACGTGGCCTTTGGCCTGCGTGTGCGTCCCAAGGCCACGCGCCCGCCCGAAGCCGAGATCAAGAAGAAAGTCACCGAGCTGCTCAAGCTGGTGCAACTGGACTGGATCGCTGATCGCTATCCCCATCAGTTGTCCGGTGGTCAGCGTCAGCGCATTGCCTTGGCCCGCGCCTTGGCCGTGGAGCCCCAGGTGCTGCTGCTCGACGAGCCTTTCGGCGCGCTCGATGCCAAGGTGCGCAAGGAGCTGCGCCGCTGGCTGCGTCGTCTGCACGACGAGATGCACATCACCAGCGTGTTCGTGACCCACGACCAGGAAGAAGCCATGGAAGTGGCGGACCGCATCGTGGTAATGAACCAGGGCCGCATCGAACAGGTGGGCGCCCCCGACGAGGTCTATGACCACCCGGCCACGCCGTTCGTGCTCAAGTTCCTGGGGGACGTCAACCTGTTCCACGGGCGTGACCACGCGCAAGGCGCGGTGGTCGGTGATGCCGAACAGGCGCAGTCGGTGAGCTATGTGCGTCCTCACGAGGTGCAGGTACTGGCCCAGCCGGTTGAGGGCAGCGTGGCCGCTACCTTGATCGACGTGCTGACCGTGGGTCCGAACACCCGACTGGCCTTTGAGCGCGGCGATGGCAAGGGCGAAATCGAGGTCGAGCTCTCGCGTGACGAGTATGCGGCGCTGCGAGATGCAGGCGTCCTGGTCGTGGGTCAGGTGGCGCACCTCAAGGCGCGGCGTGTGCGTCACTTTGAAGCGCCAGCTCAGGCGGGGGCGGCATGAACTTCCAGCAACTGCGTTCGGTCAGGGAGGCCGTGCGTCGGGGGTTCAACCTGACCGAGGTGGCCAACGCACTGCACACCTCGCAACCTGGCGTGAGCCGCCAGATTCGCGAGTTGGAAGATGAGCTGGGCGTGGAGTTGTTCCAGCGTGTGGGCAAACGTCTCACCGGCATGACCCCGCCGGGACAACAACTGTTGCCCGTGGTGGAGCGCCTGTTGCGCGAGGCGGAGAACCTGCGCCAGGCCGCGCGCGACTGCGCCTCGCACGATGTCGGGCCGCTGTCACTGGCGGCCACCCACTCGCAGGCCCGCTACGCCTTGCCGGGTGCGGTGAAGGATTTCCGGCAGCTCTACCCGCAGGTGACGCTGAGTCTGCACCAAGGATCGCCACGGCAGATTGCCCAGATGCTGCTCAACGGCGAGGCCGACATCGGCATCGCCACCGAGGCCCTGGACCAGTACGACCAACTGGTGACCTTGCCTTGCTACAGCTGGACCCACAGCGTGGTGGTGCCGCCGGATCACCCCTTGCTCGATGGCGAGCCCTTGACCCTGGCACGCCTCGCGCGCTTCCCGATGATCACCTACGACGAGGGCTTCACCGGTCGCTCGCACATCGACGAGGCTTTTGCGAAAGATGGGCTCAAGCCCAGCATCGTGCTGTCGGCGATGGACGCCGACGTGATCAAGACCTATGTCGAGCTGGGCATGGGCGTGGGCGTGGTGGCGTCCATCGCCTTCGACTCGGACCGCGATCGCAACCTGCGTGCCATTGACGCCGGTCACCTGTTTGCGATCAACATGACGCGGCTGGCTTTTCGCCGGGGCGTGTTCTTGCGCGGCTATGCCTATGGCTTCATGGAAACCTTTGCACCACCGCTCACCCGCGAGGTGGTGGAGCAGGCGGTGAGACAGGCGACCGAGACGGCCGCGGTGTGACGTCTGTCCGTGTGCTCAGGCGTGTCCGCGCTGGTAGCGCAGCATGCGACCCTTGTAGCGCACGCCGTCGCTGTCTTCGCTGTTGAGGTTGATTTCTTCCAAGGTGAAGCCCATGTCGGCCATGCGCTTGTTGAAGGCCGCTCGGTTGCCCCGGTTCGGGTCCACGATCAGCACCTCAGCGCAGGGCATGGCATGCCGGGCGATGAAGCCCGACAGCAACCCTGATTCATCGCGTTCGTACAGCACGTCGCTGCCCATGATCAGGTCAAAGCGGCCCGATACCGCCGGGCGACCGGGTTGCTCTACCGTGTTGGCATCGTCCCCCCAGTTGCCGTGGCGATAGGTCAGTGGCGGCAAAGCATTGAGGTCAATGTTGTGCTTGAGGAAAGTTTCGGTCAGCGGGTGGCAGTCGGACGCCGTGACGTCCGCACCCTGGCGATGCACCACCATGCTGGCCAGCGCCAGACCACAGCCGACCTCCAGGATGCGCTCACCCGGGACCAGCGGCCGCTCGGCCATCCATGTGGCCAGTTGCATGGACGACGGCCACAGCATCCCGAACAACGGCCAGGTCGCACTCGAAATGCCCAGCGCCTCGGCCTCACCGAGCGGGTCGGCGTACTGCTGACGATCGAGCAGGGATTGGATGTGGAGGTTGTGCGCGCCAGGGATGACGATGCACTCCTGTTTGGTCTGATAGCCCGGCATGTGCTG
>CAYOJR010000162.1:0-4493 GCA_964404335.1 uncultured Aquabacterium sp. | reverse complement strand
ACCTGAGCACCTACCGCCTGCTGGACGCCAATTTCTACCACGACGCGCTCTGGACCACCCAGCGCACCCTGATCCTGTCGCTGTTCTTGCTGTGTGCGGGCGCCGGACAGGCCGTGGCCACGGCGCAGGGCCAAAGCTGGGCGCGCTTCTGGCGCCGTTGGGCCCAGGTGCTGGGCTGTGCGCTGCTGGTGAGCCTGGGCAGCTGGTTCATGTTCCCGCGCAGCTACATCTCGTTCGGCGTGCTGCACGGCATGGCGGTGATGTTGATCGTGGCCCGCCTGAGCGCGCCGTTGCGGGGCTGGCTGTGGCCGCTGGGCTTGCTGGCGGTGAGCCTACCGCAGTTCATCCAGCATCCGTTTTTCGACACTCGCCTGACCAACTGGGTGGGCCTGGTCACCCACAAGCCCATCACCGAAGACTACGTGCCGGTGCTGCCCTGGCTGGGGGTGATGTGGTGGGGCATGGCCGCCACACAGTGGATCTTGTCACGCCGGCCGGGGTGGATGACGTCGCCTGCAGCGGCTTCGGGCGACAATAAGGGCTTCGTGCTCGCGTGGCCGCGCATCAGGCAGAGTTTGAGCCTGCTGGGCCGCTGGAGCCTGACTTTCTACATGGTGCATCAGCCCGTGATGATTGGCGGTTTGTTGGCGTGGATGACGCTGACACGCCGTGCGTTCTGAACAACGCGTGCCCCGCTGAACACGCCGCCGAACTTACTGCAGTGCACCCGCAAGCCTCTCAAGAGAAGACCGACATGGCCATGACCCAAGACGAACTGAAAACCCTGGTGGGCCGCGCGGCCCTGGACTACGTGAAGCCCGGCAGCATCGTGGGCGTGGGCACGGGTTCGACCGTGGACAAGTTCATCGACGCCCTGGGCGAAGCACTGAAGGCCGACCCCAAGCGCGTGGCCGGTGCCGTCTCCAGCTCCGTGCGCAGCACCCAACGCCTCGAAGCCCTGGGCATTCAGGTCTTGCCGGCCGAGTCCGTCACGTCGCTGGGTGTGTACGTGGACGGTGCCGACGAGATCGACCACGGCGGCCACATGATCAAGGGCGGCGGTGCGGCCCTGACCCGCGAAAAGATCGTGGCCGACCTGGCCGAGCAGTTCGTCTGCATTGCTGATGAGTCCAAGCTGGTCAACGCCCTGGGCAAGTTTCCGCTGCCGGTCGAGGTGATCCCGATGGCTGCGGCGCAGGTCATCCGTGCGTTTGCCAAGCTGGGCGGCACGGGCAAGGTGCGTGAAGGCGTGACCACCGACAACGGCAATGTCATCGTGGACGTGACCGGTTTGCAGATCACCGCCCCGGCGCAGTTCGAGTCCGACATCAACCAGATCCCGGGTGTGGTGACCGTGGGCGTGTTCGCCCGCAACAAGGCCAGCGTGTGCCTGCTGGGCACGGCGCAAGGCGTCAAGACGCTGACGTTCTGAGCGTGACTCAGACCTCGGCGCGAGTCAGCCTCGGGAGCGGCCAGCATGCTTGAGCTCGACGCGCCGGCAGCGGCGCTCATCCTCGTCATCAACGTGTGCGCGAGCCTGTTCGGGCTGTATCGCTCGCCCCAGATGATCGAGCGCCACCTGTTTCGACCGTATTGGTTCTTCAGGCAGCGGCAGTATGTGACGGTGATCAGCAGCGGCTTTCTGCACGCCGACCTGCCGCACCTGCTGTTCAACATGTTCACGCTGTGGGCGTTCGCGTTTCCGCTGGAGCCCGTGATGGGCACCGCGAGCTTCGTGGCGCTGTATGCCTTTGGCTTGCTGGTGAGCGGTGCGGGCACCTATGTGCAGCACCGCCATGAACCTGGCTACCGCTGCCTCGGGGCCTCGGGGGCCGTGCTGGCGGTGTTGTTTGCGTCCATCGTGTACTTTCCCAGCGCCTCGCTCTTCATCATGCCCATCCCGGTGCCGATTCCGGCGCCGCTGTTTGCCGTGGGCTACATCGCCTACAGCTGGTACGCGTCGAAGCAGAATCAGGGGCGCATCAGCCACGACGCTCATTTGGCGGGCGCCGTGGCGGGGTTGGTGTTCGTGGCGCTCACCGAGCCCGGCTTGTTCGGGTCGGTGTGGGAGCGCTTTGCGGCTTAAGCCCAGCTGTCAAGCCGACAGGTAGGCCAGCACACCTTGCGCGGCCTGGCGACCAGTGGCCATGGACGCCGTCAGCAGATAGCCGCCGGTGGGCGCTTCCCAGTCCAGCATCTCGCCGGCGCAGAACACGCCGGGCAGGGCCTTCAGCATCAGCTGGTCGGTCATGCCCTCGAAGCGCACACCGCCCGCCGTGCTGATGGCCTCCTCCATGGGGCGTGGGGCCTTCAGAGTGATGGGCAGCGCCTTGATGGCGTGTGCGAGCTGCGCGGCATCGGCCAGTTGTTCGGGGCTCAGCACCTCGTGCAAGAGTGCCATCTTCAGCCCTTGAATGCCCAGACGGCTCTTCAAGTGCGTGGACAGGCTGCGCGGCCCCTTGGGGCGTGAGGTTTCGGTCAACACCTGTTCGGCCGTGTGCGAGGGCAACAGATCCAGGTGGATGGTGGAGGTGCCTTGCGCATTGATCTGCTCCCGGATCGCGGCCGAAAAGGCGTAAATCAGACTGCCTTCCACGCCGGTGTCGGTGAGCACGAATTCACCTTGTTGACGCCGGGTGTGGCCATGTCGATCGGTGAACTGCAGGGTCACGGGCTTGACGGGTTGCCCGGCGAACTTTTGACGCAGGACATCACTCCAGCCGGTGCGATCCGCACCGGTGGGCGCTACGTCAAAGCCACAGTTGGCGGCTTGCAGAGGGACCAGATCGACACCTCGTGCTTGCAGCCAGGGATACCAGGCACAGTCTGACCCCAGTCGCGACCAACTGCCACCGCCCAGCGCCAGCAAGGTGGCTTGGGGCGTGACGGTCACTTCGCCTTCTGGTGTTTGAAAGCGCATGGCACCGACATCGTTCCACCCCAGCCAGCGGTGGCGCATGTGAAAACGCACACCGGCCTCACGCAGGCGATGCAACCAGGCCCGCAGCAAGGGCGCAGCCTTCATATCGGTGGGAAACACACGGTTCGAGGTGCCGACAAAGGTGTCAATGCCCAGGCCTTGTGCCCAGGCGCGCAGGTCGTCTGGCGTGAACGCGTGGATCAGGGGCGTCAGTTGGGCCTCGCGCTCGGCGAAGCGGCTGATGAACCGTGGCAGCGCCTCGGCATGCGTCAGGTTCAGGCCGCCGCGCCCGGCCAACAGGAATTTGCGGCCCACCGAAGGCATGCTGTCATACAAATCGACGGAGATGCCGTGGGAGGACAGCACTTCGGCGGCCATCAGGCCAGCGGGGCCGCCGCCGACGATGGCGACGCGGGGGCGAGCGGGCACACCGTCACCAGAAAGCGCGGAAGAGCTCAAGGGGGTCAGAAGCGGAAACCGGGAGGGGCATTGCCAGCAGGGTTGCCGGGCGCAGGATTGAACTGAGGCGCAGGTGCGTTGCTGGTTTCTGCTTCAGGCGGCGTTGCAGCCGCCGGTGCCAGCGGGGTGGCGGCTGGGTAGCGATAGGTAGTGGGCAGGGCAGACGCGCTGGGATAGCCGGCGGCATCCAGGTAAGACGTCCATTCGCCTTGTTCGTAGCCGGCAATCTGCTTGCTGCCAATGCGGATCACGGGGACCTGGTTGGTGCCTTCACGGTTTTGCAGTGCACGGGCGTCGTCCGAGGTGTTCACGGTTTTCTCGGTGAACGGAATGCCTCGGTTTTTCAGCAGGTTGCGACCGGCATCACAGGGTGCGCAGTTGGCGCCGGTGTAGAGGGTGACCGGGTAGCGAGCGACCACATTGCGCAAAGCGAAAGGCAGGGCCGCATTACCCGCAGCGGAGTTGCCTGAAGGCTTGATGGTTTGAACAGGCCGATCCACCGGGGGGCGGTCGGTGTAGGTGACGCGGCCGTCCGGCCCCACCACCTTGTACTGTGCCCAGGCTGGCGATGAAACGCCTGCCCAGACCAGGCCGCTGATCAATGCACTCACGACGATGCGATTCATCTTCAACTCCCTCACAAGCCCTGTGGGCTCAGCTCATGCCTTGGTGACGCAACAAGGCGTCGATGCGCGGTTCGCGGCCCCGGAAGGCCTTGAAGTTTTCCATGGCCGAACGGCTGCCACCCATCTCCAGAATGGTCTCGCGGTAGCGACGGCCGACATCAGAACTCAATACGCCAGACTCTGGCGTAGCGGCTTCCTCGAAGGCGGCATACGCATCTGCCGAGAGTACCTCAGCCCACTTGTAGCTGTAATACCCCGCAGCATAACCGCCTGCAAAGATATGCGAAAAGCTGTGCTGAAAGCGGTTGAATGCGGGCGGGATGTTGACCGCCACTTCCTGACGCACCCCGTCCACCACCTTTTGCACTTGGGCTTCGGCGCCGGGTTCAGCGTGCAGGCGCATGTCGAACAGCGAGAACTCGATCTGGCGCACGGTCTGCATGCCGCTCTGGAAGTTCTTGGCGGCCACCATCTTGTCGAACAGCTCG
>CAYOJR010000161.1:2302-4550 GCA_964404335.1 uncultured Aquabacterium sp. | reverse complement strand
CGATGAAGAGGTCGCGCTGCGGGACGTAGGCCTCGGGCTGGTAGTAGTCGTAGTAGCTGACGAAGTATTCGACAGCGTTGTTCGGGAAGAACTCGCGGAATTCGGCGTAGAGCTGGGCCGCCAGGGTCTTGTTGGGGGCGAAGACGATGGCCGGGCGCCCCATGCGGGCAATGACGTTGGCCATGGTGTAGGTCTTGCCCGAGCCGGTCACGCCCAGCAGGGTCTGGTAGCTCAGGCCGTCTTCGATGCCTTCGCAGAGTTGGGCGATGGCGGTGGGCTGATCCCCCGCCGGAGGATAGGGTTGGTACAGCTCGAACGGCGAGTCTGGAAACTGCACGAACTGCCCGGTGGCGGGCAGAGCGCCCTCCTCCTCCGACAACTTGGAAGAAATTTGACGAGAAATCTGTTCGGACATCCGGGGCGCAGTGACTAAAATAAAGGGTTTGCCCGACACGCCATTCGTTCGCCACAAGCGCATGGAAGACGCAGTCGGTCTCGTCTTCCCTTCATCAGATTACCCCAACCGTCCGGAGACTGCTCGCATGGCCTCGCTGTTCGCTACCGTTGAAATGGCCCCCCGGGACCCCATCCTGGGCCTCAACGAACAATTCAATGCCGACACCAACCCCAACAAGGTGAACCTGGGCGTGGGCGTCTACACCGACGACAACGGCAAGCTGCCCCTGCTCAAGTGCGTGGCCGCCGCCGAGCAGCAGATCGCTGCCGCCCCCAAGGCCCGTGGCTACCTGCCCATTGAAGGCATTGCCGCCTACAACAAGGCCGTGCAAGGTCTGGTGTTCGGCGCCGAGCACGCGGCCGTCACCGAAGGCCGCATCGTCACGGCGCAGGCCATTGGCGGCACCGGCGGCCTGAAGCTGGGCGCCGACTTCCTGCACAACGTCAGCGGCAAGAAGCAAGCCCTGATCTCGAACCCGAGCTGGGAAAACCACCGCGCCATCTTCGAGACGGCCGGCTTCACCGTGGGCACCTACCCCTACTACGACGAAGCCAAGCGCGGCATCAACTTTGAAGGCATGCTCGCCGCCCTGAACGCAGCCGAAGAAGGCACCGTGATCGTGCTGCACGCCTGCTGCCACAACCCCACCGGCTACGACCTGACCGAAGCCGAATGGGATCAGGTGATCGCCGCCGTGAAGGCCCGCAACCTGGTCGCCTTCCTGGACATGGCCTACCAAGGCTTTGGCGAAGGCATCGCCGAAGACGGCAAGGTGATCGGCAAGTTCCTGGACGCCGGCCTGAACTTCTTCGTCTCCACCAGCTTCTCCAAGAGCTTCTCGCTGTACGGCGAGCGCGTCGGTGCCCTGAGCATCGTCAGCGAGTCGAAGGAAGAAGCCGGCCGCGTGCTGAGCCAGCTCAAGCGCGTGATCCGCACCAACTACTCCAACCCGCCCACGCACGGCGCCACCGTGGTGTCGATGGTGCTGAGCTCACCCGAGCTGCGCAAGATGTGGGAAGACGAGCTGACCGAAATGCGCGTGCGCATCAAGGACATGCGCGCCGCCTTGGTCAAGGAGCTGACCGACGCGGGCGTGCAAGGCGACCTGGGTTACATCACCCGCCAGAAGGGCATGTTCAGCTACTCCGGCCTGAACGCCGCCCAGATGCAGCGTCTGCGCGCCGAGTTTGGCGTGTATGGTGTGGATTCGGGTCGCATCTGCGTGGCCGCGCTGAACACCAAGAACATCAAGGCCGTGGCCGCGGCCATCAAGGCCGTGATGTAAGCCGCAGCCAGACCATCCGAGGGATGCACGCCATCCCCCTGCTGACAGGCCCCTCATCGAGGGGCCTGTTTCATTCACGGGCGCAAGCGCTGCGCGCCCCGCTGAGCACCTCCGGCAGGCCCCGGAGAAACCCCGGCAATGCGGGTGATCGCTAGCTTCCCTGTCTTTTTCACATGACAGGCGATGGCGATTTTTGTGCATTTGTGACGCATGCGTGCGCCAAACTCTGCGTGCAATGTTGCCAAAAGTCATTTATGCTGCATCGCAACATGCTCGAAATCTGAGGCATGCTTTTCGACGACATCGACACCCGAAGGTCACGCCATGCTCTACCAACTCTACGAAACCAATCGCGCCTGGCTCAGCCCTTTTTCTGAGTTTGCCAGTGCGGCCTCCAAGCTCTACAGCAACCCGCTGTCCCCCTTCGCGCACCTGCCCTCCTCGCATCGCTTTTCGGCTGGTTTCGACCTGGCCAGCCGCCTGACCAAGGAGTACGAAAAGCCCGA
>CAYOJR010000161.1:0-2202 GCA_964404335.1 uncultured Aquabacterium sp. | reverse complement strand
CAGCCCACGGTGCCCGTGCTGGCGGCCGTGTCGCTGATGGCAAGCCGTGGCGAGCCCACACCTCTGACCATGACCATGATGGGTGGCCCCATTGATGCCAGCCGCTCGCCCACGGCCGTGAACAATCTGGCGGCCAACAAGTCCTTCTCGTGGTTTGAGAACAACGTGATCTACCGCGTGCCGCAGAACTATCCGGGTGCCGACCGCGCGGTCTACCCTGGTTTCCTGCAGCACACGGGCTTTGTGGCCATGAACCCGGATCGGCACGCCACTTCGCACTACGACTACTTCCTCGACTTGATCCGGGGCGACGACGACAACGCCGAAGCCCACCGCAAGTTTTACGATGAGTACAACGCGGTGCTGGACATGCCGGCCGAGTACTACCTCGACACCATCCGCATCGTGTTCCAGGAGTTCGCTCTGGTGAAAGGCACCTGGGAGGTGCGTAACCCCGAGGGCAAGAAAGAGCTGGTGCGCCCGCAGGACATCACCACCACCGCCTTGCTGACCATCGAGGGCGAGCTGGACGACATTTCCGGCTCGGGTCAGACGCAGGCTGCGCATGACCTGTGCACTGGCATCCCGGCGAAGCACCGCAAGCACTATGAGGTCAAAGGCGCCGGTCACTACGGCATCTTCTCGGGCCGTCGCTGGCGCGAATTTGCTTACCCGGAGATCCGCTCCTTCATCCTGGCGCACAACGGACCGACTCAGGCCAACAAGCCACTGAGGGGCATCGCCGCCTGATCGGCATCGGGGCTTGTACACTGCGGCGCCATCATGGACGCCGAACAGATCAACGCCCTTTTGCCGCAGACGCAGTGCACGCGCTGCGGCTTTCCTGACTGTGCCAGCTACGCCCAGGCCATTGCCGAAGGCGAGGCTGGCATCAATCAGTGCCCCCCAGGTGGGGCCGAGGGTGTGCAGAGGTTGGCCGCCCTCACCGGTTTGCCCGCCCTGCCGCTCGATCCGGCATACGGCGTCGAAGCGCCACGAACGCTGGCGGTGATCGACGAAGACTGGTGCATTGGCTGCACGCTGTGCATCCAGGCCTGCCCGGTCGACTGCATCGTCGGCACCAACAAGCATCTGCACACCGTCATCGAAGCTCAATGCACCGGATGCGAGCTGTGCCTGCCCGTCTGCCCCGTCGATTGCATCGCCTTGGTGCCAGCTCATCCCGAGCCCGCCCCCACCGGTTGGGGCGCCTGGTCGGCAGCTCAAGCCGATGAAGCACGTGCCCGCTACGCCTTTCGCAGCGCCCGACTCGTCCGCGCTCAAGCCGACAACGAAGCCCGCCTGCTGGCCAAGGGTGAACACAAGGCACAGGATCTGGCCGCAGCCTCGAAACTCACCGACCCGGCACAGCTCGACCACAAGCGCAGCATGATCGAAGCGGCGCTGGCACGTGCCAGAGCGCGCCGCGAGCAAGGTTGAAAACCAAGGTAAACCCTCGCCTGGGGTCATCCCCGTGTCATTTTTGGCGTGAAAAATGCATGCTGTCGGTGTGTGCGGCCGAAGCGCTGCCGCTCATGAATTGGAGTATCCATGCGCGCCTTGATGAACCTGGCCATTGAACCCGCCCTGAAACTGTTTGAAGTCTCGACCCTGGTCGTGATCAATCCGTCGCAGCAGGCCGTCCAACGTGTCCTCAAGGTGATGGCCGATACGCCCATGGGCGCCGTCAAGATCGTGCGAGATCGCTACCCCCGTTCACGCCGCCACGAAGTGCTCTCCTGCATGGAGCTGAGCGCCGCTTTCTGATCACACTTGAAGACGCCGTCGTCGACCTGATTTATTCTGTTGCTTGTCCGGCTGGGCGCCATCGTGGCGCACCGGCTCTTGCTGATCAGAAAGGTTTGCGATGCCCGCGTCCCGACTCGCCCCCTCGTCCCTGGCCCTCCGCGCCGCCAGCCTCAGCCTGGCCCTCGCCATGGTCATGCCCCTGACGGGCTGCGGTTACAACGACTTCCAGCGCCTGGATGAGGCCACCAAGGCCTCGTGGTCCGAAGTGCTCAATCAGTACCAGCGCCGCGCTGACCTGATCCCCAACATCGTCGCCAGCGTCAAAGGCGAAGCCAACTTCGAGCAGGAAACCCTGACCAAGGTCATTGAGGCGCGCGCCAAGGCCACCAGCATCCAGGCCACGCCCGAACTGATCAACAACCCCGAGGCCTTCAACAAGTTCCAGCAAGCCCA
>CAYOJR010000160.1:0-4627 GCA_964404335.1 uncultured Aquabacterium sp. | reverse complement strand
ATGTATACTCAGTATCACCTGGATTTACTGGTGTAAAGATTGGTCCATTATCATTGAGGTTTGTCTCATTGAGGTTAACATTGATATCTGTTGTGTTCGTGCCATCTGTTGCTGTTACGACGATCTCATTGAGGTTGTCACCGAGCTCATAATCATTAGCAAACGAAGCTGCGCCTGCAGCTGTTAAGCTGATTACACCTGTAGTCGCATCAATTGCAAATAGAGGCTCGCCTGCTGCGTTTGTCTCATTTGTTTTTATACTATAAGTAACTGTATCGCCATCTAAATCTGTTGCCACTACAGTTCCAAGAGTCGCACCCTCTGCTGTGTTTTCAGCATAAGAGAATGTATACTCAGTATCACCTGGATTTACTGGTGTAAAGATTGGTCCATTATCATTATCAAAAATCGTTGTCTCTACATTATTGTTTGTAGGGTCTGCTGAGATTGCTTCAAAGTTACCGCCACTCATAGTCTCAATAACTATAGTAAAGCTCTCTGCTCCTTCTGCTAGGGCATCATCTATAGTTGCTAGAGTAAATGTTGCAGTGTTTTGACCAGCAGGAATAGTCACACTTGCTACGCCACTAAAGTCTTCTCCATCTACGGCTACACCCGTATATGTAAATGTTACAGTGACTGGAGCTGTTACATCACTCGCGTTTTGGTCAAGAGAGACTGTGTATAGAGCTGTTGTTTCACCCTCAATGACAGAGGCAGGACCTGTAAGAGATACAAGTGCTGTATCTGCTGCACCTGGAGCATCAGGTGGTGTATCCACAACCAACTCCGTGAGCTGTGGGGAAAATACTCTATTTTCTGTTGTTATTCCAGAAGTAACAGAAAACTCTGCCTCACGTAAATCCGAAACAACATCAACCTCATCAGCATTTCTATCCGCGATAGTACTCTCTTGCGATCTTCCAAGAGGGGTCTCTTCACCTGCTTGAGTATCTTCGTCTGTCGTCTCATCGTCTTGATTTGCTTTTTCTGATTGTTCGCTTTGAACTAATAGCGCATTAAGGCTCTCTGGGGAAATGGAGTCATTCACTGCGAGCTCCTCGTTTGATGGGGCTTCAGTGAGGTAAGCATCAAATGTTTGACTCTGAGAACCTTCTAGGGTGATGAGTTCATTTTGAGGAATGAGTTTGATGATAAGCTTTGCGGTTTTTGGATTGTTACTATCGCCATATACGACCATATCTCGAGTGATGAGATCTCCAACTTTGAGTTCTATGACTTTTCCCGCTGTATCTTTAGCGAAAAATTTTCCTTGAAGTTGTTCTACTGTTCCGACTGTTTGACTCATGATTTTCCCCTGTTTTGCGCAGATTTTGACGATTGTGAAAGATTATAGCGGATATTTTTTTTGAGTGCTATTGTCCATGGGGACATATCGTTTTTTAACGCAGCAGAAGTGCTAATGCGAGTCTATCTTTGACTTGAAGTTTTGTGTAGATTTGCTGTGCATGTGCCTTAATGGTTCTTGGTGTTATGCCCAATATTTCACCCACTTCTTTGTAGGTTTTTCCCTCTTTAAGAAGAAGTGCGACCTCTTTTTCTCTCTTGCTTAAACTCTCTAAAGGCACTGCGTTTGAGTCTTCTTTTGGCTCTATGCCCAAGATGAGCTGTGATGTGAACTCTGGATAGATCCAGATCATATCTTCTTTGATGGTCTCAAGGGCCGCTACGATAAAATGCGAACGCATCATAGCGTTTCCGTACCCGTAAGCGCCCATTTTCAAGAGCTCTTTAGCAGTCTCAAAAGAGGGAGTTCTGTGAAGCACAAGAACTCTGCTGTTTTGAGTTTTAAGCCTCTCTATAAGCTCTAAACACTTCCCTTCACAAGCAGAGTAGTTGATCACAACAATGGTATCGCTAAGGCTCAAAAGCGAGGAGAAGCTCTGTGCGACTTCATACCCCTTTGTGAGTGACTTTTCCCAATGAAAAAGAAGATTTACATCATCACTATAAAGTACAACTCTCATCCTCTAACGCTCCGTAAACGTGTACTGTTTGGTTTTTAAAATCGGTTTTAAAATATAGTCCAGCACACTTTTTTGTCCCGTAATAATATCGACATTTACCGTCATTCCAGGTATGATTTTTAGCTTCTCGCCATTACGACTGAGATGATTTTTGGTAGTTTTTATGCGCACCTCGTAGTAAACATTCTCCTTCTCGTCCTTTTGAGTATCGGCTCCGATGTAGACTACTTCACCTTCAAGACCCCCATAAATGGCAAAATCATAAGCGGAAAACTTCACGATAGCACGCTGTTTGTAGTAGATAAACGCGATGTCCGAGGGTTTAATGCGCACACGCACCAAGAGGGCTTGATCGCTTGGAACTATCTCCATAATCTCTTGTCCTGGCTGAATAACACCCCCGATAGTGTGGATAAAGAGTTTTTGAACGATCCCCTTGACGGGTGCTGTCACTACGGTTCGAGTCACCTGATCTTCAAGTGCCGTAGAGGTCTCTTGGAGTGATCTTAGCTCTGCGATAGCCTCGCTTTTTTTTGCTTTTGCATCACTTTGGAAGAGGTAAGTTGCTTCTTCGATGCCCTTTTGCACCTCTTTGATGGCAGATTGCAAACGCGGTATGGACTGTTTTGTAGCGAGGTATTTTGACTCTATCTCATTAGCCTCGCGTTGTAGTTTCAAAAAGTCTATCTTTGAGCGAACCCCTTTTGCAACCATAGGCTCGGTCATCTGAACCTCTTTTTTGATAAACTCATACGAAGATTTTAGGTGTTGCTTCTGCGTTTGTGCTTCTAAAAGCTCCTGCTTTTTTTGCGAAAGGCGCTCTTTAAGACCTTCGAGTTTAGAGTTGAGTTGGCGTTTGTTTGTCTCATAAAGACTTATCTCATTTTGTACTATCATAGGTGCTCTTTTGGAGAGCTCCTCCTCCATTACAAGAGATTGACCACTCGCTTCAGCGCTGAGTCTAGCTATCTTTGCGCTTAAAGCATCAAGCTTGACGGCGTTTGAGCTATATGAAGACTTGGATTTTTCATTGTTTATCTTTAAAAGCACCTGCCCTTTTTGCACCTCTTCGCCCTCATCGACCAAAATCTCCTCGATGATACCACCCTCAAGATTTTGAATAATCTGATTTTCTCCACTTGGAATGATCTCGCCATCACCACGAGCGATCTCATCGATGTAGGCAAAATTTGCCCAAATCAAAAAGAGAAAAACTGTCCCAATCCAAAAGTAAAGAATCAAACGCAGCCTTGTTGGAGCAACTTCTAAGACGGCACTACTCAGTGAGTGCATAAACTCATAGTCGCGTTTAGAGAGACTTTTTTTATCTTTATCTAACATCATTTCCCGCCTCCAAGTTGACGCAGCACTTCCTCTTTTTTGCCATCTAGAAGCACTTTTGATTGGTGCATAACAATGATGCGCTCGGTCATATCTAAGAGTGAGTATTTTTGAGTTATAAGCAGCAGCGTTTGATCTTTGAGTGCATCTTTTAGCCTTGCTAAAAGCATCGACTCGGAGGTCTGATCCATCGCATTACTCGGCTCATCCATGATCATCACCGAGCTTCGCTGCATCAGCGCCCTTGCAATGCCCACACTCTGTTTTTGTCCACCAGAGAGACCGTATCCTCGCTCCCCTATTGGAAGATCATACCCAAGCGGATGTGACCTTACAAACTCTTCAACACCACTCACCTCAGCAGCATAGATGACATCGAGCACATCTGGATGCTGTTCGCTTGAAATGATGTTGTCTTTGATGGTTCCTTTAAAAAGGTGTATGTCTTGAGGGACGTAGGAGGTGTAGCGGCGCATATCAGCTGGGTCTATCTGTGTCAAGTCGATATCATCGATCAAAATAGTACCGCTGGTTGGTTCATAAAGTTTTAAAATAAGCTTTGCGATCGTGCTTTTACCCGAACCAATACGCCCAATGAGTGCAACTTTTTCTCCTGGATGGATCACAAAACTAACATTTGTAAGTGCTGGCACGTCAGTTCCTGGATAGTTGAAGCTTACATTTTTAAACTCTATCTTTCCTTGAAATCTTGGACGCTCGACAAACTCATGACCCGCTGGACGCTCTGCCTCTTTCTGGACGATCTCGTTGAGTGTGGTGTAGGATGTTTTGGCATCAGAGTAGTTTGAGATGAGTGCGGCAGCTTGCCCCATCGGGGCCACGGTTCGAGATGTTAAAATCACCACCGCGATAAGCCCGCCCATGGTTAGCTCAAACTCTTTGATAAGATAAACTCCCAAAACAACCACAAAGACAGTGTTGAGCTGAATAAAGAAATTTGTAACATTTGGAATAGATGAGGAGAGTAAACGCGACTTGAGATTTTTCTCAGCTATCTCACCTGTCGACTCCTCCCAAAGCCACTGCATCTTGCCATTCATTCGCATGGTTTTGACGGTCTCAATGTTTTGAAGTGTCTCGATCAAGATGGCGTTTTTCTTTGCGCTCGCCTCATGCGATGACTCTATACTCTCTTGAAGCGGCTTGCGTATAAAGAGTGCATAGGAGAGAATAAGAAGCATGGTCACAAGCGGAACAAAAACAATATGCCCGCCGATGTAGAAGATAACCGCTAAAAAGATAATGGCAAAAGGCAGATCTATGAGTGCGGTCATCGT
>CAYOJR010000159.1:0-4734 GCA_964404335.1 uncultured Aquabacterium sp. | reverse complement strand
GCATCCACCTCTTCGCGGCTCCAGGACAGGCGCATCGCGTTCTGGCTCATTTCCAGACCGGAGGTGGCGACGCCACCGGCGTTCGAGGCCTTGCCCGGCGCGTAGAGGATGCCATTGCCTTCGAAAGTGTGAACCGCTTCCAGCGTGGAGGGCATGTTCGCGCCTTCGGCCACGCAGACGACACCGTTCTTGACCAGGGTTTCGGCGTCCTTGCCGTCCAGTTCGTTCTGGGTTGCGCAAGGCAGGGCCACGTCCACCGGAATGCTCCAGGGGCGCACACCCTCCATGAACACGGTGCCCGGCACACGCTTGGCGTAGTCGCCGACGCGCCCATACAGGTGGTTCTTCACTTCCATCAACTCGGCGAGCTTGGCGGGCGTGAAGCCGGCTTCGTCGTAAACGGTGCCGCTGGAGTCAGACACGGTGACCACCTTGGCGCCCAGGGCCATGGCCTTCTCGACCGCGTACTGAGCGACGTTGCCCGAGCCCGAAACGCTGACGCGCATGCCCTCGAAGCTGCGGCCCTTGAGCTTGAGCATTTCTTCGGCAAAGTAGACGGTGCCATAGCCGGTGGCTTCCGGACGGATCAGCGAACCGCCATAACTCAAACCCTTGCCGGTGAACACGCAATCGGCGCGGTTGCTGAGCTTCTTGTACATGCCGGCCATGTAACCCACTTCGCGGCCACCGACACCGATGTCACCGGCCGGCACGTCGGTGTCAGCACCCACATGGCGGAACAGTTCGCTGACGAAGGCCTGGCAGAAACGCATGATTTCGCCCTGGCTCTTGCCCTTGGGGTCGAAGTCGGAGCCCCCCTTGCCGCCGCCCATGGGCAGCGTGGTCAGCGCGTTCTTGAAAGTTTGTTCGAACGCCAGGAATTTCAGGATGGACAGGTTCACCGAAGGGTGGAAACGGATGCCGCCCTTGTAAGGCCCGATGGAGGAGCTGTGCTGGATGCGATAGCCACGGTTGACCTGCACCTGACCTCGGTCGTCCACCCAGGTAACACGGAACATGATGGTGCGCTCAGGCTCGACCAGTCGCTCCAGCAAGCTTTGCTCGGCGTACTTGGGGTTCTGCTCAATGAAGGGCCACAGGCTTTCCATCACCTCGGTGACGGCCTGAAGGAATTCGGGTTGGCGAGAGTTGCGGGCGGCAACTTGGCTCAGAAAGCTGTCGAGCGACTGAAATTTCATGATGTGTGCACCACCAAGGTGCCTGTGTGAAGAGCGGGTCAAACATTCTGACATAACACACCCCACCATGGTGCATCAGGGGTCAAACACTTGCAGACTCATGACTCTAAGACACCAACTCGGGGCACCGTTTGCTGGTGATCAGATTTTTGTGAAATCCCTACGATCAAAACAAGAATGATTCGTGTTAACTTATTACCCATGTCGAACCGGATCTCGACTCCCTTGTTCACGTGTCTCGGTGATCCCCACCGCCCCACTTCCACCTGCCAACTTCCGGAAGCATCCACATGGCTCGTCTGACCTCACGCATTGCTGCCCTCAGCCTGATCACACTGGCCTGCCAAGGCGCAGCCCACGCCGCCGATGCGGTGCTCAACATTTACTCGGCACGCCACTACCAGACGGACGAGGCGCTGTACAACGAGTTCACCAAGCAGACCGGCATCAAGGTCAACCGCCTGGATGGCAAGGAAGACGAGTTGCTCGAGCGCATCAAGAATGAGGGCGCCAATTCGCCTGCCGACATCCTGATCACGGTGGACGCCGCACGCCTGGAAATCGCCGACAGCCTGGGCCTGTTCCAGCCCGTCTCGTCGAAAGTGCTGAACGACCGCATCCCTGCCCACCTGCGCACCCCCACGTGGACCGCGTTTTCGACGCGGGCGCGTGTCATCGCCTACAACAAGCGTGCCGTGAAGGCAGAGTGGGTGCAAACCTACGCCGATCTGGCGAACCCGCGCCTGAAGGATCAGGTGTGCGTGCGCTCGGGCTCGCACCCCTACAACCTGTCGCTGGGCGCGGCGATGATCGCCCACGAGGGTGAAGCGAAGACCGAAACCTGGGCGCGGGGTCTGGTGGCGAACTTTGCCCGCGCCCCCAAGGGTGGTGACACCGACCAGCTGAAAGCTGTCGCAGCTGGCGAATGCGGCGTGACCATCTCGAACAGTTACTACCTCGCACGCCTGATGCGCTCGACGAAGCCGGAAGACCGCAAGGTGGTCGAATCCCTGGGCGTGGTCTGGCCCAACCAGAAGAGCTGGGGTACGCACATCAACATCTCGGGCGCCGGCATCATCAAGACAGCGCCGAACCGTGACGCCGCCATCAAGTTCCTGGAGTACCTGAGCAGTGACAAGGCCCAGGCCTACTTCGCGGACGGCAACAACGAATGGCCAGCAGTGAGCTCGGTGAAGATCGACAATCCGGCCCTGAAGACGCTGGGCACGTTCAAGCCCGATACCTTGCCTGTGGGCGATCTGGCGCGCAATGCGGCCAAGGCCCAAAAGGCGTTCGACCGCGCCGGCTGGCGTTGAGGATCAGTGAGGGGTCGCGGAGCCCTGGCGGGCTTTGGCGATCTCCCGGCTGAGCACGATCAGGGGCAGCAGCCCCACGACCACGATGGCCAGCGCCGAGGTGGAAGCCTCGGCCAAGCGCTCATCGGAGGCCAGCGTGTAGGCCTGCGTGGCCAGGGTGTCGAAGTTGAAGGGGCGCATCACCAAGGTGGCGGGCAGCTCCTTCATCACGTCGATGAAGACCAGCAAGGTGGCCGTGAGCAGGCTGCCACGCAAGAGCGGAAAGTGCACGCGCCGCAAGGTGGCCGCAGGGCTCAACCCCAGGCTGCGGGCCGCGTTGTCCATGCTGGGGGTGATCTTGAGCAGGCCGGCATCGACAGACTGCACAGCTGGCGTCAGGAAGCGCACCACACAGGCGTACACCAGCCCGGCAATGCCACCGGTGAGCACCAGCCCGGACTGCCAGTTCCAGTGGGCGATCAGCCAGTTGGTGAGCGCATTGTCAATGCGGGATACAGGAATGAGCACCCCCACGGCGATGACCGTACCGGGCAAAGCATAGCCCAGACCACCCAGGCGATGTACGCTGCGCACAAGCCAGGAGCTGGCACGCAAACGGGTGGCATAGCCCAACAGCAAAGCCAGGGTCACGGCGATCATGGCGGTGAGGCCTGCGACTGTGACGCTGTTGGTGGCCAGTTCGACAAAGCGTGCGCCGAACTGCGCATCGCCTTCGGTAAGTGCCATCTCCAACAGGATGCCGGCGGGCAGCAGGAAACCCGTCACCAGCGGGATCAGGCAAGCGATGACAGCCAGCGCAGCGCGCGCACCATGCAGACGTCGCGCCTGAAAGCGAGCCCGACGCAGGGTGGTGTCATGGAAGCGGGCGCGCCCACGCGAGAGGCGCTCGAAGGCCAGCACCAAGATGACGAAGCCGAGCAAGGCCGTGGACAGCTGCGCGGCAGCCACGCGGTCACCGAGCGAGAACCAGGCACGGTAGATGCCGGTGGTGAAAGTCTGCACACCAAAGTAGGACACGGCCCCGAAGTCGGCCAAGGTTTCCATCAGCGCCAGCGATACGCCAGCAGCGATGGCGGGACGCGCCAAAGGCAACGACACCCGCCAGAAGCTGGCCCACGGCCCCAGGCCCAGCGAACGCCCCACTTCCAGCATGCCGCCCGCACGCTCCAGGAAAGCGGTGCGCGCCAGCATGTACACATAGGGATAGAGCACCAGCGAGAACAGGATCACGGCACCGCCCAGTGAGCGCACATCGGGGAACCAGTAGTCGGCACGCGTCCAGTCGAAGGTCTCGCGCAGCGCGGTTTGCACCGGGCCGACGAACTGCAGCAGGTCGGTGTAGGTGTAGGCCATCACGTAGCCGGGCACGGCCAGGGGCAGCACCAGGGCCCACTCGAGCATGCCGCGCAACGGGAAGTTGTAGCGCGTGACCAGCCAAGCCGCCCCCACCCCCATGCTGGCCGTGCCCAGGCCCACACCCAGGCACAGCCACAGCGTGGACCAGATGTAATCGGGCAGCACCGTGGAGGCCAGGTGCGACCAGGTGTCGCTGGTGCCGGTGCTGAGCACATGGCTGATGACTGCGAGCACCGGCAAGGCCACCAGGGCCCCGACGAGCACCGCCCAGGCGGTGAGCCACCCGGCGCGCCAACGCTCAGCGAAAGGCCGAACCGAGGACCCGGACGAAGGAGAATGAGAGGAGACTGCCAGCTTCATGGTGAATTGAGAATTATCATCGTTTCATTGCCGGTTTCCGAATTTGTTTGCCCCATGCCCGTCTCGGCCCCCTCTGTCCTACCCCCCGTCACCGACGCCAGCCCAGCTTGGCTGGTCGTGGACGACATCACCTTGCGCTACGGCAAACGCGCGATCCTGGAACACCTGAGCTTTGCGCTGCCCCAGGGCGGCATTGCCTGCCTGCTGGGCCCCTCGGGCTGCGGCAAGACCACGGCCTTGCGCGCCATTGCCGGATTCGAGCCGATCAGCGCGGGTGCCATCCGCCTGGCGGGCCAAGTGCTCAGCGCGCCGGGGCAGATCACACCACCCGAGAAGCGCCGCATCGGCATGGTGTTTCAGGACTACGCCTTGTTTCCGCACCTGACCGTGGTTCAGAACGTGGGCTTCGGCCTGAAGGGCCGCGCCGGAGCCGAGCAGCGCGTGGCCGAGATGCTCGACACCGTGGGTCTGGCCCACGCCGCCCAGCGCTTCCCGCATGAACT
>CAYOJR010000158.1:0-4792 GCA_964404335.1 uncultured Aquabacterium sp. | reverse complement strand
TGGATACCTTCGCAGCGGCACCGTCGCTGGCACTGTCCGTCAATTCCGGGTCCAGCTCGGACATGATCACCAACAGTGGTGCGCTCACTGTTAGTGCACTGGAGTCGGGTGCCAGCTGGCAATACCAGATTCATACTGGATCAACAGCTTCTGTGACTGAGTCTTTGTGGACAACTGGCACCGGGTCTTCATTGGATGTGCCGGACGCTGATGATATTTACACGGTGTTTGTGCGTCAGACTGATGTTGCGGGCAATACCTCCACGGCGGGCTCATTGAGTTTTACCCTTGACACCACAGCGCCTGAAGGTCTGGGCGTGAGTTTGGTGAAAGATACCGGCAGTAACACATCTGATCGCGTCACAAACGATGGCCGTGTTCAGGTTGATTTGAGTGGTCTGGAAGAGGGCGGTCGCTGGGTCTATTCGCTGGATGGCGGTTCAACACTGATTACGGGCGAATCGTCCCTGATCACTTTCACCGATTCCGCCAATTATCATGTTGTAGTTGTTCAGTATGACCAGGCCGATAACCCAAGTACGGTCAGATCGCTATCCTTCACACTGGATAAAACCGCGCCTTCAGCATTGACCAGTGTGGTGCTGGCAAACGATACCGGCAGCAGCTCCACCGATCTGCTCACCAATGACGGTACAATCAGCATCGGTGACATAGAGTCCGGAGCCAGTTGGGAGTGGAGTATTGATAACGGCAGTAGCTGGACCCCTGGCAGCGGCAGCACGGTTGATGTGACCGCGGCTGAGGGTGATGACTATGTTGTGCTGGTGCGTCAGATTGATTTGGCGGGCAATGAGTCAGGTGCCACGTCACTCAGTTTCAGACTGGATAACCAAGCGCCCACCAGCCTCAGTGTCAATGCGGCGACTCCGAAGTACTACAACTCGCAGATTTACACCAACGACAAGACCATGAGTGTCACGCTGACCAGTCTTGAGTCAGGGGCAAGCTGGGAGTATCAATTTGGTTCCAGCAGTGGTTGGAGTGTCAACGAGTCGGGTTGGATTAAAGGTGAAGGTTCAGGCAGTGTTGGATCATTCGAACTCGACGGCAGTGATGGCTCGTACACAGTTGCAGTGCGTCAGGTGGATGCGGCCGGCAATGTGTCGTCGGCTTCAACACGGACGATTATTCTGGATACCACGGTGACTGCTACGCCATTGATTAATGGTCTGGAGGTCTCAGGGCAGTATTGGACTCAGAGTGCGACTATCACCCTGAGTGATCTGGAACCCGGTGCCACTTGGCAAAGACATATTTTTAAGGGATACGATTCATTTGAACCAACAGCCAGTGAATGGCAGAACGTCAGTGGGTCAAGTTTCGATTTGACTGACGGTGATGGTTTGTACACGGTGTTTGTGCGTCAGATTGATGTGGCGGGTAATATTTCCCCAACAAAAACACTTTATCCTGATCTGGACAATGTGCCGCCGAGCAGTCTGGGGATCAGTCTCAAGACCGACTCCGGTCGCAGTACCTCGGATCGGATTACCAATGACGGCACCGTTGTTGTCAGTGGATTGGGCGGCAGTTACACATGGGAGTGGAGCGAGGACGGTGGCAGTACCTGGTCGTCCGCTGGCAGTGGCAGCACCTTTGATTTCACCTCGGATGAGGGGGTCTACGACGTGTTGGTTCGTCAGATTGACCAGGCGGGTAACAAGTCGACATCCTCTTCATACTCTTTCACGCTGGACAAAACCGCGCCGGCGGCACTGACCAGTGTGGTGCTGGTAAACGACACCGGCAGCAATAATTCGGACAAAATTACCACTAACGGTACCGTCAATGTCGGCTCACTGGAATCCGGAGCCAGCTGGAAATACAGCCTGAATGGCTCCGATTGGACAACAGGTTCAGGCTCTTCGTTTACTGTCACCAATGCGGAAGGTGCCACAACTGAACGAACGATTTATGTGCGTCAGACAGATGTTGCAGGCAATGAATCCAGCAGTGCATCGTTGACGTTTACGCTGGATAACACTGCGCCGTCTGCGCCGAGTTTGACGTTGAGTAGTGATTATCTCAGTGTTGCTATCGCAGGCATTGAAAGCGGTGCAAAGTGGCAGTACAACTTTGATGGTGGTTCCACGTGGACTGATGGGACAGGCAGTGCATTCTCGGTAGCCGATGCCGAGGGCGCATCACAGGTGTACATACGTCAGGTGGATCTGGCGGGGAATGCAGGGAGTAGTTACTTGGAGAGTTGGCCGTCTGTGATTACTATCTCTTCAAATTCCGGGAGCTATTCAGGCACTGATGGTGACAATATCTTTGACGCCACCTCCTTTGCACTAAACGACAAAGATGACCTCGACTTTATAGTCGATGGCAAGGGTGTTAATGACACAGATATTGTCAAAATAAATTTGTTGGACACTGAACTCGATTTTATCTGGATTAGTAGTGAGCTATTTAAAAATATAGAAGTTATAGATATAACCTATAATTCAAATGCGAAGAGTAATTTGATGCTTTACCCTGGGGAAGTTGCATGGATGACGGACAGCCGCAACGAGCTAAAGTTTATTTTGCGAACCGTTGCTGATGCTGACGCGATTAAACAAAACTTCACTAGTAATTGGTGGTTTTCAGAGTCATCACTCAATCCAAATGGAGACCTTGTCACTGTTATTGGTGTAGTTGATGGAAATACACGTTGGGCTCTTTATGGAGGGAGCAACGACCTTCCTGTCTGATTGCCCGACGCCCTGACTATGCATCCAAAAATAAATGAACTTCAAGCCCCGGTCTCGGCCGGGGAGTTGCTGGATAAAATCACCATTCTGCGTCTCAAGCAACAGCATATAATCGGAGCTAAAAAACTGGCGAACGTTAATCGCGAGTTGGAAGTGCTGAAGAGTGTTGCTGCAGATTTACTGGGAGACCCGACGCTGCTGCCGTTGCTGGAGCAATTGCAGCAGGTCAATCAGCATCTGTGGGATATCGAAGACGATATTCGTGAGTGTGAACGTCGTCAGGATTTCTCTGATCACTTTGTACAGCTCGCGCGCAGTGTTTATCTGACCAATGATCGTCGATCAGAGATCAAGCGCAATATCAATATTGCCTGTGGATCATTGCTGGTTGAAGAGAAGAGTTATGCTGCTTACTGAGGCACCTGCTGCCTTTAAGATGCGCCTGGCATGTGGTGTGGCTCTGTTGAATGCCCGTGATAGTAAAGGTGCAGTGTCACATTTTCAGGCAATGGTGGATGAGTTTCCGGATAACCCGGACTGCCTGGATTATCTGGCGACTGCACTGTTTATGGATGAGCAGTTTGAAGCAGCTGATCAGATCTATAGACGTTGTTTTGAGTTGGGAATTCGTTTTCCAGAGTCACTGAGCAACGCCGCGCGAAATGCCGGTCGTCTGCGTAAGTACCAGCATCAACTCGACTATGCGCGGCAGCTACTGCAAGAGCAGGGGCAGATGCGTATTGACGCCTTGCGTCAGTGCGCAGAAGCACTGGCCAAACTGGGGCGCAAGGTTGAAGCCCTGGCAGCGTGTAAACAATTGCTGCTGGAAAAGCCGGACGACATTGCCACTGCTGCCCTGATGATCAGGCAGATGCTGGAAACAGGGATGGCGGAATCTGCCATGCAGGTTTGTCAGCAGGTTCTGGCACGTGATCCGGACAACCGGCCGGTGCAGCTATCGCGTATTGAGGCATGTTTTGTAGCGGGAGACCTGGCACAAGGTTTTGAGCTGGCAGAACAATTGCTGCAACAGGATCCGGAAAATCTTTCAGCACTTTCCGCGCTGGGATTTTATTACCAGTTTAATGCAGACATTACTGTGGTCGGGCGTCGTGAACATGCGCGCCGTGTTGCACGAGTTATATCTGCAAGAATTCCGCCGGCTGAGCGCTGGCATCGTGAAGTGACTCCCGGGCGGCGACACCGTGTAGGTCTGATCAGCGCGGATCTGCGCCAACATCCTGTCGGTTATTTTATGTTCGGTCTTCTGACCGAGTTGAAAGACAGCTCGCTGGAGTTTTATGTATTTGATCCGCAGCCCCGTCATGATGCACTGACTGAAAAATTCAGATCCTTGGTAGCAAGCTGGCACGATGTGGCCAATATCAACGACCTGGCGCTGTCTGAACTGATCAGAACTCACGAAATTGATATTTTGCTGGATATCCAGGGTTTTATGACCGCAAATCGTCTGCCGGTCTATGCCTACAGACCCGCACCCGTACAATTGTCCTGGATGGGTTTTCAGGGCACAACCGGTGCACCAGGATTGGATTATGTGCTGGTGGATCCCTATTGTGTGCCACCGGGTACCGAAGATGAATTTGAAGAGCAGGTTATACGCCTGCCACACAATACCCTGTGTTTTTCCGTGCCGGATGTGGACGTCCCGCTGGCACCGCCGCCTGTTGTTAAAAACGGATTTATTACGTTTGGCAGTCTGAATAATCCGGACAAATACAATAACAAGGTGCTGCAACTGTGGGGGCGGGTGCTGGCCGCCGTGCCTGAATCCAGGTTGTTATTACGCGGCAGTAAATTTCACTCGCGCGAGTATCGTTCGCGTTTTATCCGCCGCTTGCAGGCTGCGAATATAGATCTGGATTTTGTGACGCTGGAAGGACCCGCGCCTCGGCATGAGTTTTTAAAAACCTATAACCGTATTGATATCTGTCTGGATACTTTCCCCTGCAGCGGCGCTACCACCACAGCGGAAGCGTTGTGGGCCGGTGCGCCCGTATTGAGTTTGCGCGGGGACAGAATGGTATGGCGCATGGCACACAGCATGCTGC
>CAYOJR010000157.1:0-4797 GCA_964404335.1 uncultured Aquabacterium sp. | reverse complement strand
TCGTCGGTCGAGCAGGCCGTGTACGACCCGGACAGCCGGATGCTGCGCGGCTTCCTGCAAGGCCTGGCACCGCACCTCGCACCGGGCGGCGAGGGCTGGCTGATCCTGTCGGACCTGGCCGAGCACCTGGGCCTGCGCAGCCGCGCCGAGTTGCTGGGCTGGATCGAGGCCGCTGGCTTGCAGGTGCTGGGCCGCCTGAACATCCGCCCGCGCCATGGCAAGGCCACCGACCCGGACGACCCGCTGCACGCCGCCCGCGCCGCCGAAGTCACGTCCCTGTGGCGACTGGGTCTGGCCGGCGAGGCGGGTGCTGCCGTGTCGTCACCCCCTGCCGCCTGATCCGTGCCAGAATCCGCCCCCTCCTTCTGATTTCTCTCTCCCAAAAGGTATCCCCGTGGACTTGAAAGTGCCCATCACCATCGTCGAAGAGTTCAGCGAAGACGACGAGGTCCATGCGACCGGCCTGCTGGACATGGCCAGCGGTGACATCACCCGCGTGGAATACGAAGACTACGACGTGGGCATCGAGGGCCTGCCCTGCGAGCGCGAGGACTACGAGTTCAGCGTCGGCATCCTGCGCAACCGTGGCAAGGAAGTCGAGTTCCGCGTCGATGTGAACAAGACCACCGGCCAGTACTCGGTCAGCGTCAACGAGCTGCAGGAAATCAAGACCCGCGCCGCCGCGCTGTTCGCCGCTGGCCCGAACTGAGGCATTGGTCACACCTCGCCCCCGTGTCGGGCGGGGATCGCCTCTTGTTTTGCCCCCATGCCGCCCTCAGCTGTGAGATAGTGGTCTCACATCGGAAAGGAGGGTGCCATGCTGTTGCTCGACGAGATGCTTGCGCTGAACCTGCTCACCGCAGACCAGCACACCGAAATCGGCGCCTGGGTACGCCAGGCCCGCACCCCCGAACGCATCCTGCAGATGCCGACCCACCTGTGGAAGGTGCTGGAAGGCGCCAGCGTGCTGATGGATTTCGACCCCCAGGGGGCCGCCACGGTGCATTGAGCGCACGCTGCTGGCGTGGGCGCAGGGGCAGGACGCCTCGTGCCTCGCTGGCGGCAGCCCTGCCGCCTCCCCTCACAGGCTGTGGGTGACCAGACGGAAGTCCGGATCGTCCGGATTGGGCTTGACTGCAAAGCCCAGGCTGCGCATCAATTTCAGCATGTTGCCGTTGTTGGCCAGCACCAGACCGATGATTTCGCTCAGGCCCTTCTCGCGGGCCACGTCCATGATGCTCTCCATCAGGCGTGAGCCCAGGCCCTTGCCCGCAAAGTCGTCGGCGACCACCAGCGAGAACTCGCAGGTGGACTGGTCCGGGTTGGTGATGTAGCGCGACACGCCCACAATGCGCTCGCTTTCGGTGATCTCGCCGTCTTCGTCAGCGCGACGCTCCTTCACCACCGCTACCAGGGCCATCTCGCGGTCGTAGTCGATCAGGGTGAAGCGTGACAGCATGCTGGCGGGCAGCTCGGTCATGGCCGAGGCGAAGCGGAAGTAGCGGCTCTCGGAGGACAGGCCCTTGGCGAAGGTCTGCAGCATCTGCGCGTCGTCCGGATGGATCGGGCGGATCGTGTACTCACCGCCACCACGCAGCGGCCAGACCTGTTCGTAGCGCGCCGGGTAGGGCAGGATGGACAGGTGCTGGTAGGTGTTGGGGCGGCCCGCCAGGTTTTGTGGCGCATGGTCGATGACGATGCGTGCGTCCACCGCCACGGCCCCATCCTCGTCGATGATGATGGGGTTGATGTCCATCTGGCGCAGCTGCGGCAGCTCGCACACCATTTCCGAAACGCGCAGCAGCAGTTGCTCGAGCGCCTCGATGTTGACGGCACGGGCACCGTGCCAATCGCCCAGGGTCTCGGCCACGCGGGCGCGGTTGATCAGGTGGCGGGCCAGGAACTGGTTGAGCGGTGGCAGCTCCATGGCACGGTCGTTGATCAGCTCGATCATGGTGCCGCCGGCGCCGAACACGATCACCGGGCCGAAGGGGTCGTCGGTGACCACGCCGATGTGCACTTCGCGGCCCCGGCGGGTGCGTGCCATCTTCTGCACCGTCACGCCGTTGATGCGGGCGTTGGGCCGCAGGCGGCGCACGCGCTCGACCATGTCGGTGAAGGCGTCGCGCGCCTGCGTGCCGTTCATGATGTTGAGCACCACGCCCTGCACGTCGGACTTGTGGGTGATGTCGGGCGAGTCGATCTTGAGCGCCACCGGGAAACCCAGCTGCATCGCGATCATCATGGCCTCGGGCGCGCTGCGCGCCAGAATGGTCTCGGTGACCGGGATGTGGAAGGACGCCAGCAGCGTCTTGGACTCCATTTCGGTGAGCACCTTGCGGCGCTCGGCCAGCACGCTCTCGATGACCAGGCGGGCGCCCTCGATGTCGGGCTCGGCGGCGGTGGAGGCGGGCGGTGGGGTTTGTTGCAGCAGCAACTGGTTCTGCGCGAAGTTGGCGATGTTGCCAAACGCGCCCACGGCGGCCTCGGGGGTGCGGAAGGTCGGGATGGCCGCGCTCTTGAGCACAGCGCGGCCCTCGCCCACCGAGGCATCGCCCATCCAACAGGTCAGCAGCGGTTTGCCGAGGGTGCGGTTGACCTCGGCCAGCACCTTGGCGACCTCGGCGGCGTCCACCCCGGTCTTGGGTGAGAAGATGGCCAGCACGCCGTCGATCTG
Organism: uncultured Aquabacterium sp.; assembly: GCA_964404335.1. Classification (GTDB taxonomy): domain Bacteria; phylum Pseudomonadota; class Gammaproteobacteria; order Burkholderiales; family Burkholderiaceae_C; genus Aquabacterium. Next base: position 2,120 of record CAYOJR010000157.1, on the reverse strand, counting down.
GCGGTCTTTGGCGACGGCCTGCAGGGCGGCCCGGTAGTGCTCGGGACCGGCGTTTTGTGACAGGTCGATCAGGTCGGTGAGCGAGGCAATGGCTGGCAGCTGCGGCAGCAGCGCCGCGACCGATTCGGGCGACAGGCGACCGAGCTCCAGCGAAATTTCGGTGACCCAGTCGGCGGCCAGCACGCCGGGGCCCCCGCCGTTGGTGACGATGGCCAGGCGGCGGCCCACCGGGCGGTAGCGCGAGGCCAGGCACTTGGCGGCCGAGAACAGCGCCACGAAAGACTGCACGCGCACGGCGCCCGCGCGGCGCAGGGCAGCATCGAACACATCGTCGCTGCCGACGATGGCGCTGCTGTGGGTTTGCGCGGCCTCGTTGCCGGCCTGCTTGCGCCCGGCCTTGAGGATGACGACGGGCTTGACGGTGGCAGCCGAGCGCAGCGCGCTCATGAAGCGGCGGGCACTGGTGATGCCCTCCATGTAGATGATGATGCTGTGGGTCTGGCGGTCGGATGCGAGGAAGTCCAGCACGTCGGCGATGTCGAGGGCCGAGTGCGGACCCAGGGACACCACAGACGAGAAGCCCACGGCATTGCTGGCCGCCCAGTCGAGCATGGACGAGGTGAGCGAGCCGGACTGCGACACCAGGGCCAGGCTGCCGCTGCGCGCGAGCGGTCCGGCCACACTGGCGTTGAGTTGCGAGGGCGGTCGCTGGATGCCCAGGCCGTTGGGGCCGAGCAGGTGGATGCCGGCCTGCTCGGCCACCTTGTGCAGCCCCTCGGCCTGCTCGGCCGTGATGCCCGAGGACAGCACCATCGCGGCGGTGCAGTCCATGCGGCTGGCCAGCTCGATGGCGTGGGCAATGTCGGCAAACGGCAGCGCGATGATGGCCAGGTCGGCCTTGGCCGAGGCCAGGTCGGCCAGGGTGCCGCTGGTGGCGTGGATGTCGATGAAGCGGAAAGTGCCGGTGAAGCGCTGGGCCCGCAAGGCGGGGTGCAGCAGACGGGCTTGTTCGGTCAGCTGTTCGGGGTCATCGGCAGGTCCGGCAAAGATGGCGACCGAGGTGGGGGCGAACAACGGGGTGAGGAAGTGTTGGTCCATGGCAATCAGTCGGCGCCAATGAGGGAACGGACGTGGGCAGCGGTGCTGCGGGCCAGAGCGCTGAGCGCGTAGCCGCCTTCCAGGCAGGAGATGACGCGGCCCCGGCAGTGGTGGTCAGCCAGGCGCATGACCTGTTGGGTGACCCAGGCGTAATCGGCCTCGACCAGGCCCAGATTGCCCATGTCGTCTTCGCGGTGGGCGTCGAAACCCGCCGAGATGTAGATCAGTTCGGGCTGGAAGGCCTCCAGCCGGGGCAGCCAGTGCGTCAGCACGGCCTCGCGGAAGGCGTCGCTGCCGACACGCGAGGGCAGCCCCACGTTGACCATGTTGGGGCCTTCGTGGGATTCGCCCGTATCGGGAAAGAGACCCCGCTCGTAGATGGAGCACATCAGCACCCGCTCGTCACCCGTGAGGATGTCTTCGCTGCCGTTGCCGTGGTGCACGTCAAAGTCGATCAGGGCCACGCGTTGCAGGCCATGCACGTCGAGCGCATGGCGGATGCCGACGGCCACATTGTTGAAGAAGCAAAAGCCCTGCGCCGAGGCGCGCTCGGCATGGTGGCCGGGTGGGCGCACATTGCAAAAGGCCGAGGGGGCCTTGCCGCCCAGCACCAGGTCGGTGGCCTGCACCACCGCCCCGGCGGCACGCAGGGCAGCCTGCAGGGTGTGCGGGTTCATGCTGGTGTCGGGGTCCACGTGGTGGTAGCCCTCGGTGGGGGAGGCGGCGAACAACTCCTGCACGTACAGCGCCGAATGCGCACGCTCAAGTTGCGCCACGGTGGCGGGCTCGGCATCGTAGGGGGCCATGTAGTCGAGCAGACCCTTGGTCAGCAGCATGTCGTTGATCGCACCCAGGCGCTCAGGGCACTCGGGATGGTGTGGGCCCATTTCGTGGCGGGCGCAATCGGGGTGGGTGATGTAGGCAGACAGCAAGCGTGACTCCTGAATGTGCGGCGCCGAGGGGAGGCAGCCACCATTGGGTCTATGGTGCCGTGGATGGCGTCAATATTCAACCATGGCGTG
>CAYOJR010000156.1:2497-4943 GCA_964404335.1 uncultured Aquabacterium sp. | reverse complement strand
TGTGGTTGGCAAAGCGCAGCCGCTGGAAGTTGCCCGACAGGTGTTCGAGCGTGAGCTCTTCCTGACCCGGAAGACGGCGCAGGTGTTGCCACTCCATCTCACGCGTGATGCCCTCGTTGAGCACAGCCACGTACACCACCAGGGCCGGCATGCGGATGCGGGCAGAGGGGCGGGCGTGGACCTCATTGTGCAGCACGTGCCGCTGGGCATCGTCAGGCGGAAGTGTCCGCAAGGCGGGCGAGGCGAGCTCGGTGTGGGGTGCGGAGGAGGAGGGCATGGGTGGAGGGCAGCAGAAGCGTCAGCACTGAATTGTCAGCGAATCTGCAGTGCAGATCGGCCCGCAGTTCCCTGCGCATGCAGGGGTGCGGGCCGATACGGGGCAATGCAAGGGTGAGGGCGCTCAGTCCAGCGCCACCTGCACCTTCAGCCACCAGGTGCGGCCGGGTTCGTTGACGCGGGTGGTTTGGACGTAGCCACTGACATCTGCGCCACCACGGCTGATGGCCTCGGCGTAGGTCTTGTCGAACAGGTTGTCGACGCCGACGCTCAGCTTGACAACCTTGTTCCATGCATAGGCGCCGTGCAGCGATGCAACGCCAAAGCCGTTGCTGCGGCCCAGGTCTTGCCCGACGACGTTGCCCTCGTTGACCGCGTAACGGTGTTGCGCAGCCACCAGACGCAGCAGGCTGCCTACCGACCAGGCGCCTTGTTGCCAATTCAGACCCAGGCGTGCCTCCAGCGGTGAAATCTGACCCAGCGCACGTTCGTCGGTGCGATTGTGGCCGTTGACGTAGGCCAGGCTGCCGAGTGCGGTCCACTGCGGATTGAGCTTGTAGTGCGCACCGATTTCGGCACCCCAGGTGCGGGCGTCAACGTTGCGGGCTACCGTGGCGCTTCGCATCCCCTTGGTCACATTCGACTGGATCAGGATGTAGTCCTGAACCTGGCTGATGTAGGCCGAGGCAAAGGTATCCCAGGGGCCTTGTTGGTGGGTGACGCCCAGGTCAAGCTGTGTGGTCTTCTCTGGCTTGACGCTGTCGAATGCGCTGATGCTGGCGAGCGCTTCCTTGCTGAAGAGCTCCCAGTAGTCAGGCGCGCGCTCGGTATAGCCCAGACCGATGTAGCTCTGGGTGTGCTCACCCAGGTCGTGCTCGTAGCGCAAGAAGCCACTGTGCAGCGTTTTGTCACGCTCCTGGTTCGCAGTGGGGTTGGCCGGGTTGGTCATGCCGATTTTCAGCGTGGCACGGCGGTCACTGACTTCCCATTGATCGCGGCGCAGGCCTGCTACCACCCGTTGCTCGTCACTGATCATGTGGGTCACTTCACCGAACAGCCCCAGGTTGTCGAACTTGGCATCGGTGGTTCGGTCCATGGTGCGGTAGTCAGCGGCCCCCATGGCGCTGCGCACGGTGTGGGTGTTGGACTGCTTATCCACGCCCAGCACGATCTTGTGCACGTCATCGGGGCGCAAGGTGGCAGCCAGGCGACCGCCGGTGGTTTCCCGATCGGGGTTGGACGCCATGCGCATCCCGGTGGGGGTCCGCAAGCTGTAGTTGTCCATGACGTGGTCCACGTAGTTGTAGTAGACCTGGGCTTCGACCGCATTGAGCAGGCCTTGCATGTGGGTCTTCTCGAACTTCAGGCTCACATTGCTGCGGTCGAACTTGCTGCCGTCCATGCTGCGATCAGCGTAAGCGGCCTTGGCGCGGCTTTCGATGGCGGACAACTCCAGGCGGGTGTGCTCATCGGGTGTCCAGCCCACGGCAGCGTTCAGGCTGCGGCGGCGGTAGACGGAGTTGACCTTGGTGCCATCACCATCCTCGTAGTCGCCGGAGGCGGCATCGGTGGCTTGTGCTTGCACGTAGCCGAGAGGCGTCCCCGCCTTGGCATCCACAAAGGTGTCGTAACGCTTGAAGCTGGCGCCCGTGACGGCCGCCTTGAATTCCGCGCCCGGCTTGCGGAAGTAGGTGGGCTTGCGCTCGAACAGCACGGTGCCGGCCGAGGCGCCCGGTCCGTGCTCGACCGATTGCGGGCCCTTGATCAGGCTGACCTTGTCGAAGGTGTCAGGAAAAATGTAGGCAGTGGGGGGGTCCATGCGGCCGCCACATCCACCCAGGATGTGTTCGCCGTCGATCAGGATGTTCAGACGGGATGCAGCCATCCCACGGAACACCGGGTCACCATCGGTGCCGCCTTTGCGGATCACGCTCATGCCCGGAATGGTCTTGAGCAGGCTGGCGCCATCGTTGGCGGGCAGGGGTTGCTGCGGATCACGGGGGTTGAACTGCGTCACCAGCGGGGTTTGCATGGTGGGGGTGGTGATGACCACCGGAGGCAGAACGGTGAGCTCATCGCCAGCCGGGATGACCGTTGTGGTCGAGGTGCTGGCTTGCGCCAGAGCGGTGAGCGGGAAAGCGGCAGCGAGGGACAGTGCCAGGACGGTCGG
>CAYOJR010000156.1:0-2397 GCA_964404335.1 uncultured Aquabacterium sp. | reverse complement strand
TCAGGCAAAAGGGGCAGTGTTGCGCCAACGAGCCGCTGCTGTCAGTGGCGGGGTCGTCGCTGCTGTGGCTGGTGCCCAGGGGGGAGCAGATGTCGAGCAGGGTGGGCGCACTGGCAAGGCGTTGCACCATGTGCCAGTTGCTGATGCTGCCCGCCAGCAACTGTGCGCACAACGCCACCAAGCCCAGCCAGGCAATCAGGCGAGTGTGGTGGCGTAGCGTGTGCAACGGGGGCGTCATGCGGGCATTCTAGGCAGAAGCCCGTATGGGAAAAGATGACGTATATCAAACAACAGGGGTGTACGATCGGCTGCGTCAACACCCTGCAACGTATCGATATTCATGCGTGAATTCTGGAATCAAAAGTTTGCTGGCACCACCTACAAGTACGGGGAGCAGCCCAATGCGTTTCTGGTTCAGCAGCGTGGACTGATTCCAAATGGCGGACAGGTGCTGGTGCCAGGGGATGGCGAAGGACGCAATGGGGTGTGGTTGGCCCTGCAGGGTTGCCGTGTCACTTCTGTGGACTGCTCGGATGTGGGGTTGGAGAAGACCCGAGCTTTGGCTGCCGCGCGCGGTGTGCAGGTCCACACGGTGCTGGAGGACCTCGCCGAGTGGGCGCCTCAGCCTGACTCAGTGGATGCGGTTGCCGTGGTGTACCTGCACCTGCCATCCAGCCTGCGCCCCAAGGTGATGGCGGATCTGGCGCGGGCTTTGCATTCTGGCGGCGTGCTGATCCTGGAGGCTTTTCATCCGAACCAACTGGGTTTGTCCAGTGGCGGCCCCAAGGATGTGGACCTGCTTTACACCCTGGAAGGTTTGCGCTCCGATCTGGCGCGCGCGGGGTTGCAAGGCGAAGAGTTGGTGGCTTGGGAAGGCCCCGTCACGCTGGACGAAGGGCCTTTCCACCAGGGTCCAGCGCAGGTCACACGCTGGGTGTGGCGCCGCCAGGCCTGAGGTCAGGGCGTCACCGGCACGCTGACAGGCACTGCGGCATCGTCCGATGCGATCACCGGTGAACCATTCACTGCGGTCGGGATGATCGCGGCGAACCAGGGCTCTGTGCCACTGCGCACACTGCTTTGTAGCGTTGATCCGATGCCGGTGACATTTTGGATGGTCCAGCCAGCGTAAGAATCGTTGAGGGGCTTGGACGAGTCAGTTGTCCTCAACACCCAAAGCGCCCGAGTGGGGCCAGTGCCGGTGACCGCGAAATCCAGGACCACACCCTTGTCGGGCTCGGCTGGAATTGCCAGTGGCGTGACATCTCCGAACTCGAAGTTGCCAGGATTGAGCAAGGCCACGGTGGGCGCGTTTTCCCACTCATGTCCCCCGAGCAACACATCCAGACGCCCGTCTTCATTCAAGTCAAATACTTCGATGGAGAAATAGTTCTTCGGGCCTTGGACGCTGGCAGGAAAGCGTGTGCCGGGCGCTCTTTGCTCACGCAGAAATGTGCCGTTGCCTTGGTTGATCAGTGTGATCACGGTTTCGTGATCAAAATTGTTGGTCAACAGGACGTCCGGTCGTTGATCGCCATTGACATCTGCGGCAGTGGCCGAGTGAAAAAATCCAACATCAGCGGAGGCATCCTGAGTGAGGTAAGTGCCATCGTTTTGGCTGAGGATGACTTTGTTGCGCTCGCCCGGGAATGGCTCTTTATCGTATCCGTGGCAGGCCACAAATACATCAGGGCGGTCGTCACCATTGAAGTCTGCGACGATGGCTTTTCGTGGGTGAATGCAACCCTCAGCTGAGCCGGCTCGCAGCAGAGTGGTGCTTTTGCGATAGCTGCCATCGTGCTGTTTCAGCCAAAACGCGAATGTGCTCTTTGTTGCTTCGCTTTCAGGCTTGGAGATGGTGTACGTGATGGTGGCGGTAAACAGATCTAGCCGACCGTGGCGAGAGAAATCGGCATAGGTGCGGAAGGTTTGCGTGCCATTCATCCCAGGCGGCAGTTCTTGGGGTGTCAGTCCGACCTGCTTGAAGTTGGCATACGATGTGGCGGCGACCGCAATCGGGGGCAAGGCTTCTGCGGGAGGCGTGTCGGCGCTGGAGCCGCCACCGCCACATGCTGTCAGTCCGAGGGAGAAAGCGGTGAGTGCAATGGAGATAGGAAGGCGCATGTGCGTGGTTCTTTGATGCTGTGATGCGAGGCCGTCGTCATGGGGTCTGCATCGGTTGACCGTGCATTCGTTTTGAAATGCATAACAATCTTAACTGGCATCAAATTCACGCCGATGAAGGGTTTAAACGGGCTGTCGCATCCTGACGACGGCGCGTTTACTTCAACTGGACGCCGGCAGCGTCATACACCTGAACGGTGATGGGGATGCCCTGACCTACGCTCTGGGTCACGGTGCAGAAGGCCTCGAACTGGCTCAGCACGCGATCCAGGT
>CAYOJR010000155.1:0-5000 GCA_964404335.1 uncultured Aquabacterium sp. | reverse complement strand
TCATCCGAAGCAACGACCTGGCCGGACACGGGGGTCTCTTCAGCGGTGGTGACGCCGTAACTGCTGCCAGAAGATGGCGCAGTGTTCGGTCTGCTGATCGGTGCACCTTCGTCGGGCGATACCGTGTTGGTTGTGTCGTTGTTGGGAGTGCTGTTGTCAGCGTCGGCGCTGATGATGGCGTCGCCAAAAGGCTTGGGATCATCAACGATGTTGGCGCCCACAAATGCAAACTCTTGCGCGCCCACAGCTTCGTGTACGCGCCCCACACGCAAGCCCTCAGCCAGTGTTCCCGAAGTGCCTCCGAGCAGACCAGCTGCAGGTGCCGCTTCCTCGGTGGCTGCGCTCAGTCGCTCAATTGCCTCCTGAAGACTGATCTCATCCTGGGGTGACGTGTTCCTGGGCAGGTCAGCCAGGGCCACTTGTGCGACCCACTGGTCGTCGTCATTGGCCGCCCAGCCATCAGTCGGAGGTTCCCAGGGCTGCCCGCTGAAATCGGTCACCTGAAGGTGCGACCCCACAGCAGCGATCACCACATCGCCACGATCCAGTGTGTCACCTACTTTGAGAGAGCCAGCGGAACGACCGCCTGCGCGCACAACCCTCACCGAGCCTTCAAGCTCGGCAATGACACCGGGAGGTACGGACGGGGGAGTGCGCATGACATTCTCAAGTTGTTACTTTTGTAGCAACTTCAGAATATGCGAAATGCGGTCACTGGCGGACGACGCCGGGCTGCTTTTCCGTGACGAAGTTCATGGAGGCGCGAATATCTGCATGGTTAGACGCAGCCCGCACGCCTGTTATGCGCTTGCCACGTTGCGAACGCTCATCGCTCCCTCAGGGCATAGGCATGTGCCTTCAGGACAGGTTTCAGCAGATAAGACAACACGGTTTTCTTGCCCGTCAGCACATCCACCTCTGCTGTCATGCCCGGCAAAATGGGCATCTTTTCGCTGAAGTTGGCCATCTTGGTGCGCACCCGCACCACATAGTAGGTCTTCTGCCCACGCTCATCCGTCACCGTGTCCGGGCTGATGTTCTCCACCACGGCATCCAGTCCCCCGTAGATCGAAAAATCGTAGGCACTGAACTTGACCGTCGCGGCCTGCCCTGGGTGGATGAAGGCAATGTCGCGCGGCTCAATCTTGGCCTCCAGCACCAGTGCATCGTCCAGGGGCACGATCTCGACGATGTCCTTGCCCGGCGTCACCACGCCACCCACCGTGTTGGCCAACAAACGCTGCACTCTGCCGCGCACCGGCGACTTCACCTGCGACTTGTCCACCTTGTCGGCCAAGGCCACCGCCCCCTGGTTCAAGGCGCTCAAGCGCGCCAGCACCTCCGACAACTCCTTGCGTGCTTCGTTGCGGAACGCCAGATCCGTCTCCTGAATCTTGCGCGATGCCTCCAGAATAGCCGATTGGGCCCGCGCGCTCTGCGCACCGGCTTGCTCCATGTCGCCACGTGCGCGAGTCACGTCACGCTCCAGACGCAACACATCCACTTCCGAGACGGCACCGGTAGCGAGCAGCGGTCGGGTCTTGTTCAATTCCTGTTGCGACAGGTCCAGACTGCGTGCGGCCGACTCGCGTTTGAATCGCGCTTCACTCAACTCCTGGCGACGCTGCGCCAACTGCTGTTCGCTGATGCCGATCAGTGCACTCAACTCCGAGCGGCGGGCGTCATACAACTGCCGCTCCTCGTCCACGATGCGCTGTGCCTCGGCATCATCGACGGCGGCCTCAGGCGGGTTGAATGTCGTGCCTTCGGCCAAGGCCTTGAGGCGCGCCTGTTTGACCTGCAGCGCAAACACCTGCGCGGCGCTTTCACGCACCCCCGACGTTGCGCGGGTCTCGTCGATCTTCAGCAGCAACTGGCCCGCTTCGACCACATCGCCTTCCTTCACCAGAATCTGCGACACCACGCCGCCGTCCAGCGACTGCACCACCTGCAACTGCCGCGATGGAATCACCTTGGCCTCGCCTTTGGTGACCTCGTCGATTTCGGCCAGCGCCGCCCAGACGATCAGCAGCACCGTCACCAGCAGGGCGGAGCGCACCAGCGTTTGCGCACGGAAGGTCGCGCTGCGCGACATCACCGCGTCGGCCTCGATCTCGAAGGGGTGCATGCCCGCCTGTGAGGCCGCATCCGGTGTGACACGCTCGCCCCCCAGTCGGTCCAGCAAACGATCGGTCCACGGGGCCAGGCGCACGCGCAAGCGCTCCAGCCCGTCCACCAACTTTTGGCCAATCTTGAGCAAGGTCTTCATCTCTATGCTCCTGGCCTGATCACGATGCGCGCGAAATGCGACCTGCTGCCAGCGCCTGCATGATGCGCTCGCGCGGGCCATCGGCCACGATCTTGCCCTGGTCGACCACGATCACGCGGTCCACGAAAGACAGCATCGACGTCCGGTGCGTCACCAGCACCACCGTCTTGCCCTCGGTGAAGGCCTGCATGCGCTGCGTCACCAGGGCCTCTGTCGAAAAGTCCATTGCGCTGGTTGGCTCGTCGAGCAAGAGCAGCGGTGCGTTGTGCAGCACCGCCCGGGCAATGCCGACGCCCTGACGTTGCCCGCCAGACAGCAACTCGCCGCGCTCGCCCACCGGCATGTCAAAACCCTGGGGGTGGCGCTGTACGAACTCGCTCAGCCCCGCCGTCTCGGCTGCTGCCACGATGGCATCGTCCCGCGCATGCGGCATCCCGAAGGTGATGTTCTCGCGCAGCGAGCCGTAAAACAGCGTGATGTCCTGCGACACGCAACCCAGGTTGCGTCGCACATCGGCCGGGTCCAGCTGACGCATGTCGATGCCATCGAACAAAATCGCGCCCGCTGTCGGCTGGTACAGCCCCATGATCAGCTTTTGCAGCGTCGTCTTGCCCGAACCCACCTTGCCGATCAGGGCCACCCGCTCGCCGGGGTTGATCTTGAAGCTGACATCGTCGAGCGAGTTGCCCTGCTGGCCAGGGTAGGCGAAAGACACATGCCGGAACTCGATCTCGCCCTTGAACTCAGGGCGCTGAATGAAATGGCTGCCCTCGGGGCGCTCCACCGATTGCGCCATGATCTGCTCCAGCGAGGTCATCGCTGTGCGCGCCCCTTGGTACTGCATCAGCAAGCCCACAATCTGACCTGCAGGCGCCAGGGCCCGACCTGCCAGCATCGTGGCGGCAATCATGCCCCCCATGGTCAGCTGCCGCTCCGAGATCAGATACACCCCGATCAGGATCACGCACACCGAGACAAACTGCTGCAGCGTGGCGGTGGAATACATCGCCGTGGCCGACATGCTGCGCATCTTCACGTTCAGAGCCGACAGGTACTGGTTGGCCCGCTCCCAGCGCGATTGGATCAGGCTTTCCGCCCCCTGGGACTTGATCGTCTCGATGCCCGTCAGACTCTCGATCAAGGTGGCGTTGCGCTGCGCTGCCGCCTGGTAAGAGCTCTGCGACAGTTCATGCAGGCGATGCTGGAACACATAGGCCGAGACCAGGATCAGCACGAACACCCCGATCACCGGCAGCACCAGCCAGGGTGAAATCCAGGCCATCACGCCCACGAACAGGAGCGCGAAGGGCAGGTCGATCAGGGCGGTGACGGTGCTGGAGGCGATGAAGTCGCGCACCTGCTCGAAGCCTCGCAAGTTGGCTGCGAACGAGCCCACCGACTGAGGGCGGTTCTCCAGACGCATGCCCAGTACCCGTTCCATCAGCGTGGCCGAAATCTGCACATCAATGCGCGCACTGGCCTCGTCCACAAAATGGCTGCGCAACAGGCGGATGAACAGGTCGCTGCACAACACCAGCGTCACACCAATGGCCAGCACCCACAGCGTCTCGGTGGCGTGGTTGGGCACCACGCGGTCGTACACGTTCATCGAGAAAATGGGGAAGGCCAGCGCAAACAGGTTGATCAGCAGCGCGGCCCACAGCACGTCGCGGTACACAAAGCGCTGCGCCAGCACCGGACCCCAGAACCAATGCCCCGAGCGGGTGGCCTTCACTTCAGGCGTGCGCTCGTCAAAGCGGAAATGGGGGCGTGTAAACAGAACCACCCCGCTGTAGCGAGACGCCAGGGCCTCGGTGGTCAGCGTCACGGCACCTTGGCCGGTTTCCGGCAACAGCACACGCCAGTGCTGTGCATCATCTCGTCCCAGCAACACACAGGCCTTGTTGCCATGCAGGATCAGGATGGCGGGCAAGGTCAGGGCGTCGATCTCGTCCAGAGCCAGGCGTTGCACCCGCGTTGCCAGGCCAGCGCGTGCCGCAGCACGTTCGGCCAGTGATAGCGGCAGGGCCTCTTGGGGTTGCAGCGGCAAGCCGGCTGACAAGGTGGCGCGTGTTGCCCCTTGGCCATGCAGGCGTGCAACCTCTACCAGGCAATCGAGCAGGGGGTCCGGGCCGATCAGATCGTCACGCACGCGCGGGGCTGTGGTGGGTGCAGAAACGTTTTCCTGAGGTGCGTTCATGACGAAAGGTGTGAACCAGACTCACCGAATATCGGCACAGTAGACGTCAAACTGGCCGCGTTGGCGATCTTGAAAATAGCGCTCCAGTGTCATCCTCACGGTTCTGAAGGCCAGATCAGCCCAGGGAATCTCGTGTTCGTGAAACAGCCGCGCTTCCATCGTCTCTGGGCCAGGCGCAAAGTTGGTGTCCAGCAAGCGGGCCCGATAGAAGAAATGCACCTGACCGGCGGTGACCACGTTCAGGATGCTGTAGAGCCCCTGCAGTTCAATGCGGGCACCCGCCTCTTCATCGGTTTCACGCGCAGCGCCCTCGTCGGTGGTTTCACCCAACTCCATGAATCCGGCCGGCAAGGTCCAGAATCCCTTGCGGGGCTCGATGTTGCGCTTGCACAGCAACACCTGCTCACCCCATACGGGCAAGGTGCCCACCACATTGAGCGGGTTCACATAGTGGATGTGGCCACAAGATGGGCAAACCGCACGTTCACGGTTGTCGTCGGCGGGCACCTTGTGCTCCACCGGGGTACCGCA
>CAYOJR010000154.1:0-5014 GCA_964404335.1 uncultured Aquabacterium sp. | reverse complement strand
CGTCTTGCTCGCCTTGCAGTTCAGCCAGGGTCTTGTTGATGCACTCTTGCGAGAAAGCATCGATTTCCAGGCCGGTGACGATCTTGTACTCGCCGTCAGGTGTGGTCGTGACGGGGAAGCCGAACACGATGCCGGCAGGGATGCCGTACTCGCCGTTCGAAGGCACGCCCATGGTCACCCATTCGCCGTTCGAACCCAGGGCCCAGTCGCGCATGTGGTCAATGGCAGCGTTGGCAGCCGAAGCAGCCGACGACAGACCGCGAGCGGCGATGATGGCGGCGCCACGCTTGCCGACGGTCGGCAGGAACACGTTGGCGTTCCAGTCCTGGTCGTTGATGGTTTCCTTGACCGACTTGCCGTTCACGGTGGCGAAGCGGTAGTCAGCGTACATCGTGGGCGAGTGATTGCCCCACACGGTCAGCTTCTTGATGTCGCCAACCTTGAAACCAGCCTTGGCGGCCAGCTGCGAAGCAGCGCGGTTGTGGTCCAGACGCAGCATGGCGGTGAAGTTCTTGGCCGGCAGGTCCGGAGCCGACTTCATGGCGATGTAGGCGTTGGTGTTGGCGGGGTTGCCGACCACCAGAACCTTGACGTTGCGCGAAGCCACGGCGTTCAGAGCCTTGCCCTGAGCGGTAAAGATCTGGGCGTTGGCAGCCAGCAGGTCAGCGCGCTCCATGCCGGGGCCGCGAGGACGTGCACCCACCAGCAGAGCGTAGTCGGTGTCCTTGAAAGCGGTCATCGGATCGGAGTGAGCTTCGATACCGGCCAGCAGCGGGAAAGCGCAGTCTTCCAGCTCCATGATCACGCCCTTCAGCGCGTTCTGGGCCTTTTCGTCGGGGATTTCCAGCAGTTGCAGGATCACGGGCTGGTCCTTGCCCAGCATTTCGCCAGAGGCGATGCGGAACAGGAGGGCGTAACCAATTTGGCCAGCGGCGCCGGTGACGGCGACGCGAACGGGTGCTTTGCTCATATGCAACTCCGAAAGAGAAAGAGTGAGGGCGAATTGATGGAAAACCCACAAGTGTAGCGTCGCGCAGACGGGTATGCACACATCTCCGCGCTTTGCGTGTGGTCTGATGTCTTATATAAGATGTCTTCTAGCGCACTTATGGACTTTGGCTGACAGATGTGGTGCAATGTTTCCCGGCCAGTGTTCATCCGCGCTGCCGACGTCAACCGACGATCATACCCCGATCGACAACCGAGATCCTGCCGCTGTGGTGACCCCTCCGCTCTCATCCCCCACGCCCGACGCCTTTGCGTCGACAGGCGCGGGCGCCAGCGCGGTCGGCCCGTCGTTCAGCCCCTTGTACCAGCAGATCAAGGCACTGATCCTGCGCAGTTTGCAGGCAGGCGAATGGCGCCCAGGCGAGGCCATTCCCAGTGAACTTGAACTCGCGGCCCGCTTCAAAGTCAGTCAGGGCACCGTGCGCAAGGCGGTGGACGAACTCGCTGCTGAAAACCTCCTCATGCGCCGCCAGGGCAAGGGCACCTTCGTGGCCACCCATGCCGAAGAGCAGGTGCAGTACCGCTTCCTGCGTCTGGCCCCCGATCATCCCGACCAGAACCGCGACACCTCGCGCCGCGAGTTTCTGGATTGCCGACGCCTGCGCGCGCCTGCCGATGTGGCGCGTCCGCTGCAGCTCAAGTCGGGTGACATGGTGGTCGAGGTGCGCCGCGTGCTGCATTTCGCCGGCCAGCCTGTGGTGCTGGACGACATCTGGCTGCCCGGTCACCTCTTCAAGGGCCTGACCGCCGACCGTCTGAGTCAGTACCAAGGTCCGATGTATGGCCTTTTTGAAACCGAGTTCGGTGTGCGCATGATTCGTGCTGAAGAGAAAATCCGTGCCGTGCTGGCCGATGAGTCGGTGGCGGGTGTGTTGCAGGTGGAAGTCGGCAGCCCCTTGCTCAGTGTCGAGCGCCTGTCATTCACCTATGGCGACCAACCCGTTGAACTGCGCCGGGGCCTCTACCGTACAGACCGTCACTACTACCGAAACGAGCTGAGTTGACAGACAGTTCATGCACCCATTTCGCGTCTTGTCATGCGCTTGTCTCAGGCATGCAAATGATGGCGTGAAACCGTCGGGCTGGGGATTGCCCTAAAATCCTTTCTTCTTGACAGATCTTTGACGCTCGACAGGAGCTCTAGCAACATGGCTGACAACGCGAAAACCCCACGCCCCGTCTACCGGAACATCCACGTGACGGACATCGTCACCTACCGCATGCCACTGGCCGCGATCGTCTCGATCCTGCACCGGATCAGCGGTGCGCTGATGTTCCTCTTGATGCCCTTCATCATCTGGATGTTCGACGCGAGTGTCACGTCGGAAATCTCGTTTGAGGTCTTCACCTCGGTGTTCACCGTGGGTTGCGCCGACGGCGCCGTGCCCGGCTGGTTCTTCAAGCTCATCGCCTTGGGCCTGATCTGGGCTTACCTGCACCACTTCTGTGCCGGCATCCGCCACCTGCTGATGGAGGTGACGCACTCCTATTCCAAGCAGGCAGGCAAGTCCACCGCCGTCATCACCCTGGTTATCAGCCTGGGGCTGACCGCCGTGCTGGGTGCCAAGCTCTTCGGCCTGTTCTGATCTCCACGTCTTGACTGCAGGAAACAACAACATGTCTCAAAACTACGGAACCAAGCGCATCGTGACCGGTGCGCACTACGGTCTGCGCGACTGGTTGGCGCAGCGCGTCACCGCCGTGCTGATGGCCCTGTTCACCATCGTGCTGCTGGCCCAGGTCATTTTTGGCGAGCCTCTGAGCTATGACAGCTGGTCGGGCATTTTCTCGTCGCAGTGGATGAAGGTCCTGACCTTCGTGGTCATCCTGGCCATGCTGTACCACGCGTGGGTCGGCGTGCGCGAAATCTTCATGGACTACATCAAGCCGGTCAGCATTCGCCTGAGCCTGTATGTGTTCGCCATCGTTTGGCTCGTTGGTTGTGCCGGTTGGGCCATCCAAGTGCTGTGGAGACTGTAAAAAATGACCGCTACCTCTTCTCTTCCTACCCGCAAGTTTGACGTCGTGATCGTCGGGGCCGGCGGCTCCGGCATGCGCGCGTCGCTGCAACTGTCCCTGGCTGGCCTGAACGTGGCCGTGCTGTCCAAGGTCTTCCCCACCCGTTCGCACACGGTGGCCGCTCAGGGCGGTATCGGTGCCTCGCTGGGCAACATGTCCGAAGACAACTGGCACTATCACTTCTACGACACCATCAAGGGCTCCGACTGGCTGGGCGACCAGGACGCCATCGAGTTCATGTGCCGTGAAGCACCGAAGGTGGTGTACGAGCTCGAACACTTCGGCATGCCGTTCGACCGCAATGCCGACGGCACCATCTACCAGCGTCCGTTCGGTGGCCACACCGCCAACTACGGTGAAAAGCCCGTGCAACGTGCTTGCGCGGCTGCAGACCGTACTGGCCACGCCCTGCTGCACACCCTGTACCAGCAAAACGTCAAGGCCCGCACCCAGTTCTTCGTGGAATGGATGGCCCTGGACATCATCCGTGATGCCGAAGGCGACGCCGTGGGCGTGACCGCGCTGGAAATGGAAACTGGCGAAGTGCACGTGCTGCACGCCAAAACCGTGCTGCTGGCCACCGGTGGTGCCGGCCGCATCTACCAGGCTTCCACCAACGCCTTCATCAACACCGGTGATGGCCTGGGCATGGCAGCACGCGCTGGCATCCCCCTGGAAGACATGGAATTCTGGCAGTTCCACCCCACCGGCGTGGCCGGCGCGGGCGTGCTGCTGACCGAAGGCTGCCGTGGCGAAGGGGCGATTCTGCTCAACAGCCAGGGCGAACGCTTCATGGAACGCTACGCCCCGACCCTGAAGGACTTGGCCCCGCGCGACTTCGTGTCGCGCTGCATGGACCAGGAAATCAAGGAAGGCCGTGGCTGTGGTCCCAACAAGGACTACATCCTGCTGGACATGACCCACCTGGGTGCCGACACCATCCGCAAGCGCCTGCCTTCGGTGGAAGAAATTGGCCACAACTTCGCCAACGTCGACATCACCAAGGAAGCCATTCCTGTGGTGCCGACCATCCACTACCAGATGGGTGGCATCCCGACGAACGTCCACGGTCAGGTGGTGATCCCGGCCAACGGCAAGCCCAACGACATCATCAACGGTCTGTATGCCGTGGGTGAGTGCTCCTGCGTGTCGGTGCACGGCGCCAACCGCCTGGGCACCAACTCCCTGCTCGATCTGGTCGTGTTCGGTCGTGCTGCGGGTAACCACATCGTCGACTTCAACCTCAAGTCCAAGAGCCACAAGCCTCTGCCCAAGGACGCTGCCGACAAGACCCTGGCACGTCTGGCACGCCTGGACTCGGCCAAGAACGGTGAATACTCGCAAGACGTGGCCAACGACATCCGCTCGACCATGCAGACGCACGCCGGCGTGTTCCGCACCCAGGCCATCATGGACGAAGGCGTCAAGAAGATCGCAGCCGTGCGTGAGCGCGTCGGTGGCATCGGCCTGAAGGACAACTCCAAGGTCTTCAACACCGCCCGTGTCGAAGCCCTCGAAGTCGAAAACCTGATCGAAGCCGCTCAAGCCACCATGGTGGCCGCTGCAGCCCGTCAGGAAAGCCGTGGTGCCCACGCCCACAACGACTTCCCTGAGCGTGACGACGCCAACTGGATGCGCCACTCGCTGTGGTACTCCGAAGGCAGCCGCCTGGACTACAAGCCGGTCAACCTGCAGCCCCTGACGGCGGAATCCGTTCCCCCGAAGGCCCGCACGTTCTGATCGCAGCGACTCGACATTAGGAATTCATCATGAGCCAAAAGCGCATTTTCCAGATCTACCGCTACGATCCAGACAAGGACGCCAAGCCTTACATGCAGACCATCGAGATCGAACTCGAGGGTAACGAGCGCATGCTGCTGGACGCCCTGGTCAAGCTCAAGAAGGTGGACCCCACCATCTCGTACCGTCGCTCCTGCCGTGAAGGCGTGTGCGGCTCCGACGCGATGAACATCAACGGCAAGAACGG
>CAYOJR010000153.1:3371-5043 GCA_964404335.1 uncultured Aquabacterium sp. | reverse complement strand
CTCCGAACCGGGTCCGACTACGACTTCTGGCTGCGCCTGTCGCGTCAGCACCGCATCGACCAGTTGGATGCCTGTGTCGCCTGGTACCGCATCCATGCGAACAGCATCACGCGACAGCCTTGGCCAGAGAATGCCGAATACGCCATCTTGCGGCGCACCGTGGCGCGCTACGGTGCGCGTGGTGCGGACGGCCGCGTGGTGTCTGACCATGAGCTTCAGCGGCGCCTGTTTGGCATTGCGTTCGGGCATGGCTACCTGCATTTCTGGCATGGACAGGCGGTGCATGCACGACGGGCCTTTGCGCAGGCCCTGTCACACTCGTTCTGGCATCCCAAGGCGTGGGTGTACTGGTTGTTGACGTATGTGCGAGGCAGCCAGCAGGTCGCCAAGGTGGTTTGAGCATGCGCGCCACTTCGCCCATCCGTCTGATGCACTTCGTGTACAGCTTCCACATGGGGGGGCTGGAGAACGTGGTCATCCAGTTGATCAACCGTCTGCCGACAGACCGGTACCAGCACTGCCTCGTGTCCCTGACCGACATGGGAGACTTTGTGGATCGCATCCAGACGCCGGGCGTGGAGCGCGTCTGTCTGCACAAGCCGCCAGGCCATGCCATTCCGCTGTACCCCGCCATCTACAAGCTGTTCCGGCGCTACCGCCCTGATGTGCTGCACACCTGCAACCTCGCCGCGCTCGAAGTGGTGCCGCTGGGCTGGCTGGCGCGTGTCCCGACTCGCATCCATGCCGAGCACGGCTGGGATGCCAGCGATCCCAAGGGGGAGAACGTCAAGTATCAGCGTGTGCGCAAGCTCTATCGGCCGTTCGTGAGCCACTATGTCTCGGTGTCCCAGGACTTGGATCAGTACCTGGCGCAGCGCATTGGCGTGCCTGCTGATCGGCGCACCTTGATCGCCAATGGCGTGGACACCGCCCAGTTTTCACCGCCTGCACACCGCAAGCCCCGTCCCGAAGGCTGCCCGTTCGAACCGGGTCACCATTGGTTGATCGGCACGGTGGGTCGCTTGCAGACCGTGAAGAACCAGCCCTTGCTGGCGCGTGCCTTCGTGCGTTTGCTGGACTTGTACCCGGCTGCGCGTGAACACGCCCGACTGGTCATCGTGGGGGAGGGGCCATTGCGCACCGAGATCGAGCGCATCCTGTCGGCTGCGGGAGTGAGTCACCTCGCCTGGTTGCCGGGTGCGCGCGCTGATGTGGCCACCGTCTTGCAGTCCCTCGATTGCTTCGTTCTGCCGTCAGAAACCGAGGGCACTTCCTGCACGCTGCAAGAAGCCATGTCCTGTGGCCTGCCTTCGGTGGCAACGGCCGTGGGCGGCACGCCCGACCTGTTGACCGAAGAGATCACCGGCAGGTTGGTCCCTTCGGGTGATGTGGACGCCATGGCGAAAGCCTTGTTGCATTACATGCTGAACCCCCAGCAGGCCCACGACAATGGTCGGGCTGCACGCGCTCAGGCGCAGAGAGACTTTGGCATGGATGCCATGGTGGCCCATTACGATCAATTGTTCCAACGCTGTTGACATGCGCATCCTTCACGTACTCGATCACTCCATTCCCCTGCACAGCGGCTACACCTTCCGTACCGCAGCCTTGCTGCGGGAGCAGCGTGCGCTGGGATGGGAAACCTTTCACGTCACCTCACCCAAGCAAGGGG
>CAYOJR010000153.1:0-3271 GCA_964404335.1 uncultured Aquabacterium sp. | reverse complement strand
CCGGTGGTGTACGAGATCCGGGCCTTCTGGGAAGACGCAGCGGTGGACCATGGCACCACCCGCGAAGGCAGCATGCGCTATCGCCTGACTCGTGGGCTGGAGACGTCGGCGATCCGCCGTGCCAACCATGTCTTCACCATCTGCGAGGGGCTGCGGGCCGACATCGTGGCGCGTGGGGTACCGGCCAACAAGGTGACCGTGATCCCGAATGCGGTGGATGTGGAAACTTTCCAGTTGGCGCAAGCCCCCGATCCGGCTTTGCAGGAGAAATGGGGCCTGAAGGGCCGCACCGTGGTGGGGTTCATCGGCTCGTTCTATGCCTATGAGGGGCTGGATCTGCTGGTGGCCGCCTTGCCCGATGTGATCAAGGTGCGTCCGGATGCCTGCCTGCTGTTGGTGGGCGGCGGTCCCCAGGAGGCGTCGTTGAAGGCTCAGGTCCAGTCGTTGGGCTTGACGCAGCATGTGGTCTTCACAGGCCGTGTGCCTCACGCCGAAGTCAACCGCTATTACGACCTGATCGACGTGCTGGCCTATCCACGCCACTCGATGCGCTTGACCGAACTGGTCACGCCGCTCAAGCCCCTGGAAGCGATGGCACAAGGGCATCTGTTCGTGGCCTCGGACGTGGGCGGGCACAAGGAGCTCATCGAGCACGGCAAGACGGGGTGGCTCTTCAAGGCCGATGACAAGGCAGCGCTTGCCCAAGCGATTGTGGACATGCTGGCACACCCGGAGCGCTGGCCGCAGATGAGGGCCAACGGTCGCGAGTTTGTCGAGTCGGTGCGCAACTGGCGCAACAGCGTGGCCAACTATCAGGCAGCCTATGAAAACGTTCTGAACGGGAGTGACGCATGAAGGTGATGGTGGTATTTGGCACGCGGCCCGAGGCCATCAAGATGGCTCCCCTGGTCAAGGCATTGCAGGCAACCCCTGGGCTTCAGACCGTGGTGTGCGTGACCGCGCAACATCGGCAGATGCTGGATCAGGTCTTGCGCCTGTTCGAGATCACGCCCGAACACGACCTCGACGTGATGAAGCCGGGGCAAGACCTGTACGACATCACCAGCAACATTCTGCTGGGCTTGCGTCCGGTGCTGGCCGCCGAGCGCCCGGATTGGGTGCTGGTGCATGGTGACACCACCACCACGCTGGCAACCACGCTGGCCGCTTACTACGCGCGCATCCCGGTCGCCCACATTGAAGCCGGCCTGCGCACGGGAGACAAGTACGCGCCGTTTCCGGAAGAGATGAACCGCAAGATCACCGGCGCGGTGGCAGACCTGCACTTTGCCCCCACCACCGCCTCCGAGGCCAATCTGCTGGCCGAAGGCGTGCCCGCTGCAAGCATCCATGTGACCGGCAACACCGTCATCGACGCGCTGCTCGCCGTGGTGGACAAACTCAAAACCAGTGCGACGTTGCAAACCGAGTTGGCCGAGCGCTTCAGATTCCTCGATGCCAGCAAGCGGCTGATCCTGGTGACCGGGCATCGGCGCGAGAACTTCGGGGAAGGCTTTCAGAACATTTGCCACGCCCTGGCCGATGTGGCCGAGCGCCACCCTGAAGTCGAGATTCTGTATCCGGTGCACCTGAATCCCAATGTGCGCCAGCCGGTGCAGGACATTCTGGCTGCGCGGGGCTTGTCGAACGTTCACCTCATCGAGCCGGTGGACTACCTGCCTTTTGTTTACCTGATGAACCGCAGCCACCTCATCATCACCGACTCCGGTGGGGTGCAGGAGGAGGCGCCATCGCTGGGCAAACCGGTGCTGGTGATGCGAGAAACCACCGAGCGGCCCGAGGCTGTTGCCGCAGGGACCGTCAAACTGGTGGGCACCTCGCGTGAGGCCATCGTGCGTGAATGCGAGCGCCTGCTCACCGACGCAGATGCCTACCAGACCATGTCACGCGCGCACAATCCGTATGGTGACGGCCAGGCCGTGGCGCGCATCGTGAAAACGTTACTGAGCCTGTAAGGGAGAATTTGAATGGCACGCGAACTACAAAAAATCATCGTCATGGGCCTGGGCTACATCGGCTTGCCCACCGCTTCCATGCTGGCCACCAAGGGACACACCGTGGTAGGTGTGGACGTCAACGAGGCTGCGGTCAACACCATCAATTCCGGGCGCATCCACATCATCGAGCCCGACCTGGACATCCTGGTGCGATCGGCCGTCAACAGCGGCAATCTGCGCGCCTCATTGGTGCCGGAAGAGGGCGACACCTTCATCATTGCCGTGCCCACGCCGTTCAAGGTCGAGGGCGACAACCCCAAGGCGCCCGACCTGTCTTACGTCGAGGCAGCGACGCGGGCCATCGTGCCTTACCTGCGTGAAGACAACCTCATCATTCTGGAGTCCACCTCACCCGTGGGCACCACCGAGTTGATCGAGCGCATCGTGCGTGAAGCACGCCCCGAGCTGGCGGGCAAGGTGCATGCAGCGCACTGCCCTGAGCGCGTGCTGCCGGGCCACATCCTGCGCGAGTTGGTGGACAACGACCGCATCATCGGCGGCACCACCAAGGCGGCGGTGGCCAAGGCCAAGGCCTTGTACAAAACCTTCTGCAATGGCGCCATTCTGGAGACGGACAGCAAGACCGCTGAGTTGTCGAAACTGGTTGAGAACTCCTTCCGCGACGTCAACATTGCGTTTGCCAACGAGCTGTCCGTGATCTGCGACAAGCTGGGCATCAATGTGTGGGAAACCATCTCACTGGCCAATCGCCACCCCCGCGTCAACATCCTGCAACCGGGCCCCGGCGTGGGCGGTCACTGCATTGCCGTGGACCCTTGGTTCATCGTCTCGAGCGCACCGCAAGAGGCGCGCCTCATTCGCACCGCGCGTGAGGTCAACGACGACAAGCCGCACTGGGTGATCGAGCGTGTGCGCGCCAAGGCGGCCCGCTTCAAGGCACCAGTGATTGCCTGCCTGGGCCTGACCTTCAAGGCTAACATCGACGACATGCGTGAATCCCCCTCGCTGGAGATCGTGCAGCATCTGCATGAGGCGCAGATTGGCGAGATTTTGGCCTGTGACCCGAATGTCGACCCGGCGAAGGCCCCATTCCCACTGACTGATCTGAAGACAGCGCTTCAGAAGGCAGACATCTTGCTGCTGCTGGTGGACCATGCCGAGTTCCTGGACCTGGATCACGAGCTGATCAAGGACAAGGTGGTGATCGACACCAAGGGCGTTTGGCGTTGAAGCGCAGCCATGATCCTGCGATGAAAATCCTGTTGTTTTCATCGCTGTACCCCAGCAGCGTG
>CAYOJR010000152.1:0-5050 GCA_964404335.1 uncultured Aquabacterium sp. | reverse complement strand
CGGGTCAAGCTGGTGATCTCGGCCGAAGTGCCGCCGGAAGAGCTGTACACCGAAGGCCCGATGTCGCACGAGTTCCCCCGCACGGTGTCGCGTCTCAACGAGATGCAATCAAAGGAATACCTGAGCGAAGAGCGCCGTCTGGTGGACACCTCACTGACATGAGTGAGGCGGACTGGGCGCCTTGCTCATTGCTCGACGCGAACCAGGGCCAGTGACAGGTTGTCGCCACCGCCACGGGCCCGGTGGCGTGCCTTGGCCACGAGCATTTCGGCGGCCTCACGCGGGGGCAGGGTGTGAACGATGGCACCGAGTTCCCGGGGCGTGAAGTAGTGCCACAGGCCATCAGAACAGGCCAAGAGGGTGTCTCCTGGGTTCAGGCAGTTGATGTGCTTCATGGCCAGTGGGGGCTCGGTCTGGCTGCCCAGGCACCCAGTCAACAGGTTGGACTGGGGGTGTGTGTTGGCCTCTTCTTCCGTGATCTGGCCTTCGTTGATGAGGCGTTGCACGTAGGAGTGATCGGTCGTGCGAAAGACCATGTCGGCACCGCTGAAGTGATAGATGCGGCTGTCACCGACGTGAGCGAGGCAGGCTGAACGATCGGGGTTGACGATGAAGGCGGCCAGGGTGCTGTGCGGTTCTTCCTCGGCTGAGATGGCTGTGAGCTTGATCATCAGATTCGCTTCTTCAGCCAGTTGCTTGAGGAACTGATCGGGCAAATCGTGGGTGGCCGAGTAACGCTCAAACAACTGCTTGGCAGTGAGAATGACCTGGTCGGCCGCTTTGCGTCCACCGCTCTTGCCACCCATGCCATCGGCCACGACGGCCAGCAGGCAGCCTGCCGTTCTGGCATGAGGAATGATCTCGACTTGATCTTGCTGGTAAGCCCGGTCTCCGCGGTGGGTGCCAGTGGTGGCGACAAGACGGAAACTGGTAGAGGAGGACGTCATGGGGAAAACTATAATCCCTAAAAGCACCGCTTCCAGCCACCTGGAGGCAGGAACATCCCTCGGACATGCCCCCTGATCGGGGTCTTTGACGCTTCCATGCAATCCAATCTGCACTCACCGCAACGACAACTCATCGACTTGCGCATGGAGCATGCAGATCTCGACAATTTGATCGACCGTGCTGGAGAGAGCGTACCGTTTGACGAACTCAGTCTGAGGCGTTTGAAGAAACGCCGCCTGATGCTGCGCGATGAAATCGCGAGGCTCGAGTTGTTGCTCGACCCCAAAGAGCCCGCGTGACGCTCAGGCGCTCAGTGCTTCGAGCAATTCGGTTTCCAGCGCGAGTTGGGCCTTGTCACGGTTGAGCGTTTCGCCGGTGACGAGGAAGGTGTCTTCGACACGTTCGCCCAGGGTGCTCACTTTGGCGAGTTGCACGCTGATGTGATGGTTGGCGAGGATGCGGGCAATGACGTAGAGCAAGCCCGAGCGGTCGCTGGCCGATACGCTGAGCAGCCATTTCTGACCGCGTTCGTCGGGGCGAAGGGTGACCCGTGGAGGTACAGGAAACGATTTCACTCGCCTGGACAGGCGTCCGCGCACAGGCTGGTGCAGAGGCGCATCGGAGGCAACGGCTTCGGCCAGCTGGGTTTCAACCAGGGCGATCAGGTCGCGGTAGTGCACGCCGTCGAACTTCAGAGGGTCGCTGGCCATGATCTGGAACGTGTCGAGCACATAGCCACTGCCTGTGGTGTGGATGCGTGCATCCTGAATGTTGAAGCTGGCGCGCTCGAAGTAGCCACAGATACGTGCAAAGACGTCAGGCCGGTCGGGTGCATAGACCAGAACCTGCAAGCCTTCACCAACGGAGGAGATCCGCGCTGCGACCACAGGTTTGTCATCGTGCAGATGGCGCGAGAGCATGCGCGCATGCCAGGCGATGTCGCTGGCATCGTGGCGCGCGAAGTAGCTCATGTCGAGCGACTTCCACAACTGGGTTTCGATGCCAGTGGGCAGGTAGTACAGCGCCAGGGCGTTGCGGGCCTGTTGTTTGCGGGCCTCGATTTCGGCATCCATGTGCGGTCGTGCGCCACCCAGGGCCCGCAAGGTGAGGCGGTAGAGATCTTCCAGGAGCTTGCCTTTCCAGGCGTTCCACACCTTGGGGCTGGTGCCACGGATGTCGGCAACGCTCAGGAGATAAAGGCCGGTGAGGCGACGCTCGTTGCCCATGCGCTGCGCAAAGGCCTGGATGACGTCTGGGTCGGACAAGTCTTCCTTTTGGGCCACATGTGACATGGTGAGGTGCTCGGCCACCAGGAATTCGACCAGCTTGGCATCCTCACCGGTGATGTCGTGGTCCTGGCAGAAACGGCGTGCTTCGATGGCACCCAGCTCCGAGTGGTCTCCACCACGGCCCTTGGCCACGTCGTGAAAGAGCGCAGCGACATAGAGCAGCCAGGGCTTGTCCCACTCTGCTGCCAGTTGGGTGCAGAAGGGGTATTCGTGGGCGTGCTCCGGAATGAAGAAGCGTCGCATGTTACGCACGACCATCAGGATGTGCTGGTCCACGGTGTAGACGTGAAACAGGTCGTGCTGCATCTGACCGACGATGCGGCGGAATACCCACAGGTAGCGGCCCAGCACCGATGTCTGGTTGAGGAGGCGCAGCACGTGGGTCTGGCCCTGGCTTTCACGCAGCATGGCCATGAAGGTGGCGCGGTTGACCGGATCGCGCCGGAAGGACGCGTCCATCAGCTTGCGGTCGTTGTAGAGCGCGCGCAGCGTGCGAGCTGACAGGCCCTTGAGGCTCTTGTCCTGTTGCAGGGTCAGGAAGGTGGCCAGGATGGCGTGGCGGTCGCGCTGGTACAGGTCATCGCTGACGATTTCGAGGAAACCGCCCCGGTCGAGGAAACGCTCGTTGATGACGCGCATGGGCGCATTTTGCGAGCCATGTACGCGCTCTTCGATGTTGAGGATCAGGATCTGATTGAGCTGCGTGACGGCTTTGGCGGCCCAGTAGTAGCGGCGCATCAGCGCTTCGCTGGCACGCAGTGCACGGGTGTTCTCGTAGCCGAAAGATTCGGCCACGGCAGTTTGCAGATCGAACACCAGCCGGTCTTCACGACGGCCGGCGATCTGGTGCAAACGGGTGCGGATGAGCTTGAGGACCCCTTCGTTGCGCGCCAGTTGGCGTGCTTCAAACGGCGTGAGCAGACCGTTGCGGGCGAGGTCTTGCCAGGTGCTGCCCAGGCCAGCGGCCCGTGCCAGCCAGATCACCACCTGCAGGTCACGCAGGCCGCCGGGGCTTTCCTTGCAGTTGGGCTCCAGCGCGTAGGGGGTATCTTCGAACTTGGTGTGCCGCTGGCGCATCTCCAGGATCTTGGCCGTCATGAAGGCGCGCACGTCGAGATGGGCCAGGACTTCCTGCTGCAAGGTGTCAAAGTGCTGGTGATCGCCGCACAGGTGGCGTGCTTCGAGCAGGGAGGTCTGCACGGTCACGTCACGCTGGGCCTGTTCGATGCATTCACTCACCGTGCGCACGCTGGAGCCGATTTCGAGGCCAGTGTCCCAGCAGGCGCTGATGAAGCCCTCGACGGCACACGTCACCGCATCGTTGCCCCCCGCTTCAAGGGAGTGGGGCAGGAGCAGGAGCACGTCGATGTCGGAATGGGGGAACAATTCCGCGCGACCGTAACCGCCCACCGCCACCAGGGTGGCACTGTCTGGCAGTCCGTGTGCCTGCCACAAGGTTGTGAGCATGCGGTCAACCAATTGGGCCAGGCGTCTCAGCAACAAGCTTGCTGATGAGGTGGTCGGCCGGCTGTGCTGGAACTGGCTGAGCAGCTCGGATTTGGCGGTGCGAAATTCCTGACGCAGGGCGGGGAGGTCCAGTGGCATGGGGATCGAACGTGGCGAAGTGTCGGAGCCAGAGGCGCAAGCAAGAAAAAGGCCCTGACGCGAGGTGTCGTCAGGGCCGGTGTGGTTTCTCAAGCGGCGGTGCCTTTGGCTGCCGGGATGAAATCAGGCGGTGGCGGGCTGCCGGCCGACAGGGTGAGCACCTCGTAACCGGTTTCGGTGACGAGCACGGTGTGCTCCCACTGCGCCGACAGTGAGCGGTCCTTGGTCACGATGGTCCAGCCGTCGTAAGGGGCCTTGCCCTTGCGGCCTTCCTTGATCTCGCGCTTGCCCAGGTTGATCATGGGCTCGATGGTGAAGATCATGCCCGGCACGAGTTCGACGCCGGTGTTCGGGCGGCCGTAGTGCAGCACCTGCGGGTCTTCGTGGAACTTGCGACCGATGCCGTGGCCACAGTACTCGCGAACGATGGAATAGCCGGCGTTTTCGGCAAAGGTCTGGATGGCGTGGCCGATGTCGCCCAGGCGCGCGCCGGGTTTGACCTTTTCAATGCCCTTCCACATGGCCTCGAAGGTGACCGAGCACAGACGCTTGGCGGCGATCTTGCCTTCACCGATCACGAACATGCGGCTGTTGTCGCCGTACCAGCCCTCAGGCGTGATGATGGTGACGTCGAGGTTGATGATGTCACCGTCTTTCAACGGGGTGTCATTGGGGATGCCGTGGCACACCACATCGTTGACCGAGGTGCACAGGGAGGCTGGATAGGGGATGTGCCCGGGGGGCGCGTAGCCAATGGTGGCCGACTTCGTGCCTTGCACGTTCACCATGTAGTCGAGCGACAGCTTGTCGATCTCGAGGGTGGTGATGCCGGGTTTGATGAAAGGTGTCAGGTAGTCGAGGACCTCGGAGGCCAGACGGCAAGCCTTGCGCATGGCGTCAATCTCGGCGCCGGTCTTGATGGTGATGCTCATGGTTGAGAATTATCCGCAATTCCTGCGCGGCTTGTCGCGCCAGGGGCATCAGATTGAAGGCCTTGGGTCGGCATTCGGGGCGTGGGGCCGGTAAAATTCGCGTTTTACCTTACGACAGCCTGCGCGCACCTTGTGTGTGCAGGCCAACCCAGGCCCCCACGCCGTGACCGAACGCACCACCCCCGTGATGTCCACCCTGATGCACTTTGAGGGCGGCAACGCCCTGGCTCCGCACCAAGTCCAGGCCCTGCTGCCCAAGCTGCAAGCCATCAACCC
>CAYOJR010000151.1:0-5117 GCA_964404335.1 uncultured Aquabacterium sp. | reverse complement strand
GCCCCTGGCCGTGCTGTCGGACAAGAACAAGCCGCTGTACAACTACTTCAAGCAGTTGTTCGCCCAGGTGACCAACCCGCCCATCGACCCGATCCGCGAAGCGGTCGTGATGTCGCTGGTGTCCTTCGTCGGTCCCAAGCCCAACCTGCTCGACATCAACGCGGTGAACCCGCCGATGCGTCTGGAAGTCTCCCAGCCCGTGCTGGACTTCAACGACATGGCGCGCCTGCGTAACATCGAGAAGCACACCGGTGGCAAGTTCAAGCCTTACGAAGTCGACATCACCTACCCGGCTGCCTGGGGTCATGAGGGTGTCGAAGCGCGTTTGGCCTCGCTGTGCGCCGAAGCCGTGGAAGCCATCCAGTCCGGTCACAACATCCTGATCATCACCGATCGCAAGATGGACCGCGCCAACATCGCGATCCCGGCGTTGCTGGCCCTGTCGGCCATCCACCACCACCTGGTCCGCAAGGGCCTGCGCACCTCGACCGGTCTGGTCGTGGAAACCGGCACCGCCCGCGAAGTGCACCACTTTGCCGTGCTGGCCGGCTACGGCGCCGAAGCCGTGCACCCCTACCTCGCCATGGAAACCCTGGTCGACATGGCCAAGGACCTGCCGGGCGACCTGTCGGCCGACAAGGCGATCTACAACTACACCAAGGCCATCGGCAAGGGTCTCTCGAAGATCATGTCCAAGATGGGCATCAGCACGTACATGTCGTACTGCGGCGCCCAGATCTTCGAGGCCATCGGTCTGAACAGGGAGCTGATCGACAAGTACTTCCGTGGCACCCCCACGCAAGTCGGCGGCATCGGTGTGTTCGAAGTGGCCGAAGAAGCCATCCGCAACCACAAGGCTGCGTTTGGCAACGACCCCGTGCTGGCCAACATGCTGGAAACCGGCGGTGAGTACGCCTGGCGTGCCCGCGGTGAAGAGCACATGTGGACGCCGGACGCGATCGCCAAGCTGCAGCACTCCACGCGCTCGGGCCAGTTCGACACCTACAAGGAATACGCCCAGATCATCAACGACCAGAGCAAGCGCCACCTGACCCTGCGTGGCCTGTTCGAGTTCAAGATCGACCCAAGCAAGGCCATCCCGGTCGAGGAAGTGGAACCCGCAGCGGAAATCGTCAAGCGTTTCGCCACTGGCGCCATGTCGCTGGGCTCGATCTCGACCGAAGCCCACTCGACCCTGGCCCTGGCCATGAACCGCATCGGCGGCAAGTCGAACACCGGTGAAGGCGGCGAAGACGAGGCCCGTTATCGCAACGAGCTCAAGGGCATCAAGATCGTCAAGGGCACCAAGGTGTCGGACGTGATCGGATCTTCCCGCATCGAAGCCGACTACGAGATGCAAGAGGGCGACAGCCTGCGCTCGAAGATCAAGCAGGTGGCCTCGGGCCGCTTCGGTGTCACCACCGAGTACCTGGTGTCGGCCGACCAGATCCAGATCAAGATGGCCCAGGGTGCCAAGCCCGGTGAAGGCGGTCAGCTGCCTGGCGGCAAGGTGTCCGAGTACATCGGCAAGCTGCGTCACTCCGTGCCGGGCGTGGGTCTGATCTCGCCCCCGCCGCACCACGACATCTACTCGATCGAAGACCTGGCTCAGTTGATCCACGATCTGAAGAACGTCAACCCCAAGGCCGACGTGTCGGTCAAGCTGGTGTCCGAAGTGGGCGTGGGTACCGTGGCCACCGGTGTGGCCAAGGCCAAGGCCGACCACATCGTGATCGCTGGTCACGACGGCGGCACGGGCGCGTCGCCCTGGTCCTCGATCAAGCACTGCGGCACGCCGTGGGAGCTGGGCCTGGCTGAAACCCAGCAGACCCTGGTGCTCAACCGTCTGCGCGGCCGTGTGCGCGTGCAGACCGACGGTCAGATCAAGACCGGCCGTGACGTGGTTATCGGCGGCCTGCTGGGCGCTGACGAATTCGGCTTCGCGACCGCGCCGCTGGTCGTTGAAGGCTGCATCATGATGCGCAAGTGCCACCTGAACACCTGCCCGGTGGGTGTGGCCACGCAAGACCCGGTGCTGCGTCAGAAGTTCTCCGGCAAGCCCGAGCACGTCGTGAACTACTTCTTCTTCGTCGCCGAAGAAGCGCGTCAGATCATGGCCCAGCTGGGCATCCGCAAGTTCGACGACCTGATCGGCCGTGCCGACCTGCTCGACACCCGCAAGGGCATCGAACACTGGAAGGCCCAGGGCCTGGACTTCAGCAAGGTCTTTGCCTTGCCGCCGGTGCCCGCCGATGTGCCGCGCCTGCATGTGGGCACGCAAGACCACGGTCTGGACAAGGCCCTGGACGTGCGCCTGATCGAGAAGGCCAAGCCCGCCATCGAGCGCGGCGAGGTCGTCAAGTTCATGGAAGTGGCCAAGAACGTCAACCGCACCGTGGGCGCCATGCTCTCGGGCGAGCTGATCAAGCACCACCCCGATGGTCTGCCCGACGACACTGTGTTCATCCAGATGGAAGGCACGGGTGGCCAGTCCTTCGGCGCCTTCCTGGCCAAGGGCGTCACGCTGTACCTGATCGGTGAAGCCAACGACTACACCGGCAAGGGCCTGTCGGGTGGTCGCGTGATCGTGCGTCCGAGCATCGAGTTCCGTGGCAACGCCACCGAGAACATCATTGTGGGCAACACCGTGCTGTATGGCGCCACCAGCGGGGAGGCCTTCTTCCGTGGCGTGGGCGGCGAACGCTTTGGCGTGCGTCTGTCGGGCGCCACGGCGGTGGTCGAGGGCACGGGTGACCACGGTTGCGAATACATGACCGGCGGTACGGTCGTGGTGCTGGGCAAGACCGGCCGCAACTTCGCCGCCGGCATGTCCGGTGGTGTGGCTTACGTCTACGACGAAGACGGTCAGTTCGCCTCGCGTGTCAACACGGCCCAGGTCTCCCTGGACAAGCTGCTGACCGTGGAAGAGCAGGCTGCCGCGGGCATCCCGATGCACAAGGATCAGGCCGACGAGACGCTGCTGCGCAAGCTGGTGGAAGACCACCACCGCTGGACCGGCTCGCTGCGTGCCCGCGAGATCCTGGACAACTGGGCCGCCTCGCGTGCCAAGTTCGTCAAGGTCTTCCCGACCGAGTACCGCCGCGCCCTGACCGAGAAGGGTGCCCAGCAAGAAGCAACGGCCGCCGTCGCGAAGGCCAAGACCGCCAAGGCCAAGGCCTGAAGCGCACGATCAGGAGTTTGAAATGGGAAAAGTCACTGGCTTTCTGGAATTCGAGCGTCTGGAAGAGGGCTACGAGCCCGTCGAGAAGCGCGTCAAGAACTACAAGGAGTTCGTCATTGGTCTGAAGCCTGAAGAGGCCAAGATCCAGGGCGCGCGCTGCATGGACTGCGGCACCCCGTTCTGCAACAACGGCTGCCCGGTCAACAACATCATTCCGGACTTCAACGACCTGGTGTACCGGGGCGACTGGCAGAACGCGATCGAGGTGCTGCATTCGACCAACAACTTCCCCGACTTCACCGGTCGGGTCTGTCCGGCACCGTGTGAAGCCGCTTGCGTGCTGAACATCAACAACGACGCCGTGGGCATCAAGTCCATCGAGCACGCCATCATCGACCGTGCCTGGGCCGAAGGCTGGGTCAAGCCGCAGCCCGCTGCGGTCAAGACCGGCAAGAAGGTCGCCATCGTGGGCTCCGGCCCCGCTGGCATGGCCGCGGCGCAGCAACTGGCCCGCGCTGGTCACGATGTGACCGTGTTCGAGAAGAACGACACCATCGGTGGTCTGCTGCGTTTCGGCATCCCCGACTTCAAGTTTGACAAGTCGCACATCGACCGTCGTGTGAAGCAGATGGAAGCCGAAGGCGTGGTCTTCAAGACCAACACCATCGTTGGCGAGATGCCCAAGGGCTCCAAGGTCACCAACTGGGCCAAGGACACGGTCAGCCCAGAGCAGCTGAAGCAGGACTTTGATGCCGTGCTGCTGGCAGGTGGTGCCGAGCAGTCGCGTGACCTGCCGGTGCCGGGCCGTGACCTGGCCGGCATCCACTTCGCGATGGAGTTCCTGCCCCAGCAGAACCGCGTGAACGCCGGCGGCAAGGTCAAGGACCAGATCATGGCCACGGGCAAGAACGTGATCGTGATCGGCGGTGGCGACACCGGTTCCGACTGCGTGGGCACCTCCAACCGCCACGGCGCCAAGAGCGTGATCCAGTTCGAGCTGATGCCCCAGCCGCCCGAGCAGGAAAACAAGGAGCTGACCTGGCCCTACTGGCCGATCAAGCTGCGCACCTCTTCCAGCCACGAAGAAGGTTGCGAGCGCGAGTTCGCCATCGCCACGAAGGAATTCATTGGCGAAAAGGGCAAGGTCACGGCCGTCAAGACCGTGCGCGTCGAGTTCAAGAACGGCAAGTTCGAAGAAATCGCCGGCTCCGAGCAGATCCTCAAGGCCGACCTGGTGCTGCTGGCCATGGGCTTCGTGAACCCCGTGAACACTCTGCTCGAAGGCTTCGGCGTCGAGAAGGATGCCCGTGGCAACGCCAAGGCTTCGACCGACATCGGTGGTTACAAGACCAATGCCAACAAGGTGTTCGCCGCCGGTGACGTGCGCCGTGGTCAGTCGCTGGTCGTGTGGGCGATCCGCGAAGGCCGCCAGGCTGCCCGCGAGGTCGATGCCTTCCTGATGGGCTCGACCACGCTGCCGCGTTGACCCCACAGTGCATTGCGCCTTTGCCACGGGGCGCTCAGTGGGGATCCGTGTATCCCCTATGATCCCGGGGCCAGTGATTTTCACTGGCCCTTTTTTTCATGGTCATGTCACAAGCTGAAACCTCGTCTTCCGACACCTCTGCCTCGGCAGCGGCCCCAGAGCCGCTGGTGGCGTTGCGCGCGGTCACCTGCGGCTACGGTGACCGGGTGATCTTGTCCGACATCAACCTGGTGGTGCCACGTGGCCAGGTGGTCGCCTTGATGGGGACCTCGGGTGGCGGTAAAACCACAGTGTTGCGCCTGATTGGTCGTCAATTGACCCCCATGTCCGGGCAAGTGCTCGTCGGCGGACAGGACATGGCGACGCTGGATGCAACCGGCTTGATGGCCGCTCGGCGGCGCATGGGCATGCTGTTCCAGTTTGGCGCGCTGTTCACCGATCTGTCGGTGT
>CAYOJR010000150.1:0-5119 GCA_964404335.1 uncultured Aquabacterium sp. | reverse complement strand
CGGACCCCAACAGCCTGGTGATCTGGGAAGCCCAGTTCGGCGACTTCGCCAACGGTGCCCAGGTGGTGATCGACCAGTTCATCGCCTCCGGCGAAGTGAAGTGGGGCCGTGCCAACGGTCTGGTGATGATGCTGCCGCACGGCTACGAAGGCCAGGGCCCCGAGCACAGCTCGGCACGCCTGGAGCGCTTCATGCAGCTGGCTGCCGACAACAACATGCAGATCGTGCAGCCGACCACGGCCAGCCAGATCTTCCACGTGTTGCGTCGTCAAATGGTGCGCCTGTTCCGCAAGCCGCTGGTCATCATGACGCCCAAGTCGTTGCTGCGTAACAAGGACGCGACGTCGCCGCTGACCGAGTTCACCCGTGGTGAGTTCCGTACGGTCATCGGTGAAGTCGATTCGGCCATTGATGCCGCCAAGGTCAAGCGACTGATCTGCTGCTCGGGCAAGGTGTATTACGACCTGGTCAAGAAACGCGCCGACAAGAAGGCGTTCGATACGGCCATCGTGCGTGTGGAACAGCTCTACCCGTTCCCGCACAAGGCCTTTGCGGCAGAACTGAAGAAGTATCCCAACCTGAGCGAGTTGGTGTGGTGCCAGGACGAGCCACAGAACCAGGGTGCCTGGTTCTTCGTGCAGCACTACATCCACGAGAACATGGCCGAGGGGCAGAAGCTGGGGTATGCGGGCCGTCCTGCATCCGCATCGCCTGCAGTGGGTTACGCCCACCTGCACCAGGATCAGCAAAAGGCTTTGCTGGACCAGGCGTTCGCCAAGCTCAAGGGCTTTGTTCTCAACAAATAAGGTTTTGGCGGTTCTGGCGTGCCGGTGACCCGGTCCGAGCGGTTGGCCCACGAAGGGCTCCAGACGGGCAGAGCACGCCAAGTGTGACCGCAACAGGAGATACACATCATGGCAATCATTGAAGTCAAGGTTCCTCAGTTGTCCGAGTCGGTGGCCGAAGCCACCTTGTTGCAGTGGAAGAAGAAAGCCGGCGAACCGGTGTTGGCCGACGAGATCCTGATCGAGATCGAGACCGACAAGGTCGTGCTGGAAGTGCCGGCTCCAGGGGCTGGCGTGCTGGTTGAGCTGGTGCGCAACGATGGCGATTCCGTGGCGAGCGAGGAAGTCATTGCCCGCATTGACACCGAGGCTGCCGCTGGCGTCGTGGCGGCTCCGGCGGCTGCAGCCGCTGCGGCTGCAGCAACACCCGTGGCCTCAGTGGCTGCTGCGGCCACGGGTGGCACCAAGGGCGACGTGGCCATGCCGGCTGCTGCCAAGTTGCTGGCGGAAGCTGGCTTGAGCGCCTCGCAGGTGCCGGGCTCTGGCAAGGACGGCCGCGTGACCAAG
Organism: uncultured Aquabacterium sp.; assembly: GCA_964404335.1. GTDB lineage: Bacteria > Pseudomonadota > Gammaproteobacteria > Burkholderiales > Burkholderiaceae_C > Aquabacterium. Next base: position 3,767 of record CAYOJR010000150.1, on the reverse strand, counting down.
GGTGACGCCTTGGCCGCTGTGGCCGGTGGTGCCAAGGCAGTTGCCGCACCGGCCGAGCCTGCCATCCCGACCGGCGTGCCCACGAAGGCGCTGCCTGCGGTGCAGGCTCCGTCCACCGGTCCGAGCCTGGGCGAGCGTCCTGAGCAACGCGTGCCGATGAGCCGTCTGCGTGCCCGTGTGGCCGAGCGTCTGTTGCAGTCGCAAGCGACCAACGCCATCCTTACCACCTTCAACGAGGTGAACATGGCTCCGGTCATGGCGCTGCGCAAGAAGTTCCAGGACAAGTTTGAGAAGGAACACGGTGTCAAGCTGGGCTTCATGAGCTTCTTCGTCAAGGCCGCCGTGCATGCGCTCAAGAAGTACCCGGTGATCAACGCTTCGGTGGACGGCAACGACATCGTCTATCACGGCTATTTCGACATCGGCGTGGCGGTGGGCTCACCCCGTGGCCTGGTGGTGCCTGTGCTGCGCAATGCCGACCAGATGACTTTTGCGGAAATCGAGTTGAAGATCGCCGAGTTCGGTCAGAAGGCGCGTGACGGCAAGTTGGGGCTGGAAGAGCTGACCGGGGGGACGTTCTCGATCTCCAACGGCGGCACCTTCGGCTCCATGCTGTCGACCCCGATCATCAACCCGCCTCAGTCGGCCATTCTGGGCGTGCATGCCACCAAGGACCGTCCGGTGGTGGAAGACGGCCAGATCGTGATCCGCCCGATCAACTATCTCGCCATGTCTTATGACCACCGCATCATCGACGGCCGCGAAGCGGTGCTGGGTCTGGTGGCCATGAAGGAAGCGCTGGAAGATCCAGCCCGTCTGCTGTTCGACATCTGATTTTGAGTTTTTGCGGCCGGGCGGGCCTCACAAGGGCTCGCTCGGAAACTGCATCTGCCTACAGGAGCAACACACCATGTCTCAGGCTGACGAACTCGAACGACTGGCCATGCTGCGTGATCGCGGTGTGATCAGTGAGGACGAGTTTCAACAACTGAAGAGCCGGGTCATTCAAGGGGGCGCGACCACACCTGTGGGCGCTCCCGTGCTGTCCAACGTCAATCGCTTGCGGCGTTCGCGTGATGACAGATGGCTTGGAGGTGTGTGCGGCGGGGTGGCGAGTTTGACCGGCATGGAGTCCTGGGTCTGGCGGCTCGCATTCGCGCTGTTGTTCTTGTTTTGGGGTGCGGGTCTGCTCCTCTACATCCTGCTGTGGATTTTCGTTCCGGACGACTGATCCGGGCTCAACCTGCTGAACACCACCCATCATGTCCAATCAATTCGACGTCATCGTCATCGGCGGCGGCCCTGGTGGCTACATCGCGGCCATCCGCGCAGCGCAACTGGGCAAGAAAGTTGCCTGTATTGACGCGTGGAAGAACGCCAAGGGCGGCGCTGCCCCCGGCGGCACCTGCACCAACGTGGGTTGCATCCCCTCGAAGGCGCTGCTGCAATCGTCCGAGCACTATGAGCACGCCGCTCACCACTTCGCTGACCACGGCATCACCGTGGGTGAGCTGAAGATGGACGTGGCCAAGATGATTGCCCGCAAGGACCATGTCGTCAAACAGAACAACGACGGCATCCTGTACCTGCTCAAGAAGAACAAGGTGAGTTTCTTCCATGGGCACGGCTCGTTCGTGAAGGCTGTGGAAGGCGGCTACGAAATCGCCGTCGCAGGCGAGCAGGCCGAGAACCTGGTGGGCAAGCACATCATCGTGGCCACCGGTTCGAACGCCCGCGCACTGCCTGGCACCCCTTTCGATGAAAAGCAAATCCTGTCGAACGACGGCGCGCTGGCCATTGGCGACGTGCCCAAGAAGCTGGGCGTGATCGGCTCTGGCGTGATCGGTCTGGAAATGGGTTCGGTCTGGCGCCGTCTGGGCGCGGATGTCACCGTGCTGGAAGCCATGCCGACCTTCCTGGCGGCCGTGGACGAGCAGGTGGCCAAGGAAGCTCAGAAGGCCTTCACCAAGCAGGGTCTGAACCTGCAACTGGGCGTGAAGATCGGCGACATCAAGGCCGCCAAGAAGGGCGTGACCGTGGCTTACACCGACGCCAAGGGTGCCGAGCAAAAGCTGGAATGCGACAAGCTGATCATCTCGATCGGCCGCGTGCCCAACACCATCGGCCTGAACACCGAAGCCGTGGGTTTGCAACTCGATGAGCGTGGTGCCATCGTGGTCAACGACGACTGTCAGACCAACCTGCCCAATGTGTGGGCGGTGGGGGACGTGGTGCGTGGCCCGATGCTGGCACACAAGGCTGAAGAAGAAGGTGTGGCCGTGGCCGAGCGCATTGCCGGTCAGCATGGTCACGTCAACTTCAACACGATTCCCTGGGTGATTTACACCAGCCCAGAGATCGCCTGGGTCGGCAAGACCGAACAGGCGCTGAAAGCGGAGGGCCGTGCCTACAAGGCCGGTTCCTTCCCCTTCTTGGCGAACGGCCGTGCCCGTGCGCTGGGTGACACCACCGGTTTCGTGAAGTTCCTGGCCGATGCCGCCACCGATGAAATCCTCGGCGTGCACATCATTGGCCCGATGGCCAGCGAGTTGATCTCCGAGGCTGTCGTGGCCATGGAGTTCAAGGCCAGCGCCGAAGACATTGCCCGCATCTGCCACGCTCACCCGAGCCTGAGTGAAGCGACCAAGGAAGCGGCCCTGGCCGTGGACAAGCGGACGCTGAACTTCTGATCTTGCCTACGCAATATCATGGGAGGGGTGGCTTGGCCGCCCCTTTTTCTTGTCTTTTGATGTGTTGATCCATGACGAAGCCCGCCATCTCTGTCACCAAGCTGTACGAGCAAAGCCTGGTTGAGCGAGGTTACAAAGCCGACGCTGCCCAGCTCAAGGGCATCGCTGCGCTGCAACGTTGTCAGGACGAGTGGGCCGCTTACAAGGGACGGCGTGCGAATGCCTTGACCAAGATGCTGCGTTACCCGCCTTTGCCCAAGGGCGTGTACATGTACGGCGGGGTGGGGCGCGGCAAGAGCTTCATCATGGACTGCTTCTTCAACGCGGTGCCGCTGCAGCGCAAGACGCGTTTGCACTTTCACGAGTTCATGCGCGAGGTGCACCGGCAACTTCACGAGTTGAAGGGGGTGCAAGACCCCTTGGAGGTTCTGGCCAAACGCATGGCGCGCAAGCACCGCCTGATCTGCTTTGACGAGTTTCACGTGGCGGACGTGACGGACGCGATGATCCTGCACCGTCTGCTGGACGCGATGTTCCGCCATCGCATGAGCATCGTCACCACGTCGAACTTCCATCCGGACGAGCTCTATCCGAACGGGCTGCACCGTGACCGCATCCTGCCGGCCATCGAGCTGCTCAAGAGCCAGCTGGAGGTGGTGAACGTCGACAGCGGCACCGACTACCGCCGCCGCACGCTGGAGCTGGCCAATCTGTACCTCACACCGCTCAACGCCGACACCGATCGGGAGATGAACGCGGTGTTCGACAAGCTGGCCGAGTCGGCCGACGAAGACCCGAAGCTTCAAATCGAGCACCGCGTGTTGCAAGCCCGTCGCAAGGCCGGCGGCGTGGTCTGGTTCGACTTCCACACGCTGTGTGGCGGACCGCGCTCGCAGAACGACTATCTGGAGCTGGCCAATCAGTTCCACACGATCATGCTCAGCGACGTGCCGCACATGCCGGTTCGCCTGGCCTCGGAAGCGCGTCGTTTCACCTGGCTGGTGGACGTGATGTATGACCGTCGGGTCAAGCTGGTGATCTCGGCCGAAGTGCCGCCGGAAGAGCTGTACACCGAAG
>CAYOJR010000149.1:2652-5184 GCA_964404335.1 uncultured Aquabacterium sp. | reverse complement strand
CGCCGAACTGGCACGGTCGCCACTGCGGGGTGGCACAGTCACCCGCAAACGGCGCCCACCCCCCCCCGCCCACCTGCACGTTGACCACCAGGCGCAAAGCCGGCTTGAGGTGGTAATCGGAGTAGGCCCCGGCCGGATCGACCACCGACTTGCGCAGGTCAAAGTCGGTGGTGAAGGATGCCGCACCGTTGACCGGCACCGTGATCAACCCTCTTTACGAGCCGCTGAGCACGCACAGCGGGGACTTCACCTCGGCACTCATTTCCAGATGGGAGTCCAGCGAGGGCTGTGAGGTCACCCCCTTGGTGGCCTCGTCGACCGGCGCATCGGTCACCTGCAGGGTCAACCTGTGCCGCCCACCGACACGAGCCGCTTCCACCGCAGGTGTGCACTTTGCACTGATCTGCGCTCATTCAACGAGGCCCGTGCTTCAGGCATATGCCCACACGGGTATCATTCGCCGTTCACGCTGAACCACCTCCCAACTTGCTTCACCTGTTTCATGACACAGTCCACGCTCTCCGTCCGTGCCCGCCTTTCCATCGCTTTTGGCAGTCTGGCGGTCTTGGTTCTGATCGTCTCCGGGATCGCCGCCTACAGCCTGAAGGACATCACCAGCCGCCTGAACGATTTTTCCGAAGGGGCCGCGCTGGCCAGCCACATTGAAAGTGCGGTGGGCCGCCGGGCGATTGCCGCCCGCAATCTCGTGCTGATCCCCGCATCGGAGGACCCGGCGCACGAACACCAGCAGGTCATCGAGTCTCACCAGGAGGCCACCGAGCACCTGGCGGAATTGCAGGCCTGGGTCACGCGCTCCGCCCATCTGAGCGAAACCGAACGCCAGCTGGTGCGCAACATCGCCGACATCGAGGCACGCTATGGCCCCGTGGCCCTGGCCATCGTCAAACTGGCGATGGATGGCGAGCGCGAAGCCGCCATTGCCCGCATGAACAAGGACTGCCGGCCGCTGCTCGCCCAACTGATCCAAGCCACCACGGCACTCAGCGCCGCATCGGCGCAACAGGGCCTCCAGCTGCGCGAGGAATCGACCCAACGCGCTCAGACTCAGCAAATGCTGCTCTGGGGGGTCAGTCTGTTTGCACTGCTGTACGCGATGACCAGCGGATGGCGCCTGACTCGCAGCATCAACCGTCCGCTGCAGCACGCGGTGGCGGTGGCCAACCAGATCGCCAACGGGCAGTTGAACAACGCTGTGCACATCGAGCGTGAAGACGAAACGGGCTTGCTGCTGAAGGCCCTGGAACGCATGCAACACAGCCTCGCCAGCACCGTTCGCAGCGTGCGCCAGGGGGCGAACAACGTGGCCACGGCCAGCTCGGAAATCGCCCAGGGCACGCTGGACCTGAGCAGTCGCACCGAAGGCCAGGCCAGTGCGCTGGCAGAAACCGCCTCGGCGATGGCACAGCTGGGCGGCACCGTCAACCACAACGCGAGCAGCGCCGCACAAGCCAACCAGCTGGCTCAGCAGGCCTCCAACGTGGCCCAGCAAGGGGGCGCCACGGTGGCCCAGGTCATTGGCACCATGAACGACATCAGCCAGTCCAGCCGCAAGATCGTGGACATCATCGCCGTGATCGACGGCATCGCTTTCCAGACCAACATCCTGGCACTCAATGCCGCGGTCGAAGCGGCCCGCGCCGGTGAGCAAGGCCGTGGCTTTGCCGTTGTGGCCGGTGAGGTGCGCACCCTGGCACAGCGCAGCGCCGCTGCCGCCCGCGAGATCAAGCAACTGATCACCGACAGCGTCGAGCGCGTCGAGCAGGGCACCACGCTGGTGAACCAGGCCGGCACGACCATGGACGAGGTGGTCACGAGCATCCGCCGCGTCAGCGACATCGTCGCCGAAATCAGCGCCGCCAGCCGCGAACAGAGCGCCGGTGTGACGCAGGTGGGCATGGCCGTGACGCACATGGACACCACCACCCAGCAAAACGCTGCGCTGGTGGAAGAAATGTCAGCGGCCACCGCCAGCCTGAACACCCAGGCCCAGGAACTGGTGCAGGCCGTCGCCGTGTTCCAACTCGAACGCGGTCACTCAGCAGGCTGATGCCGCGATGGGCTGGGTTTTCAGCCCTTCTTGAAGACGCGCATCATGCCCTCCTGCATGACCGAGGCCACCAGGCGACCATCGCGCGTGTAATAACGGCCCGAGCACAGCCCCCGCGCCCCGCTGGTGCTGGGTGACTCCATCACATACAGCAACCAGTCATCGAGCCGGAAATCGCGGTGGAACCACATCGCGTGGTCCAGGCTGGCCAGACGCACATCACCGCGCAGCATGCTCAGCCCGTGCGGCTCGGTTGCGGCCAGCAACAGGCCGTGGTCCGAGGCATAGGCCAGCAAGGCGCGGTGCAGCAACGGATCATCGGGCAGCTTGGCCAAGGCCCGCACCCACATGGCCGAACCATCGGAGCGCGGCTGCGGGTTCATCGGATTCAAAGGCCGCACGCGCCGCATCTCCAGGCCACGCGGCCCCAGCAGCTTGTCGCAGAACGGTGGCGGCAGCAGATG
>CAYOJR010000149.1:0-2552 GCA_964404335.1 uncultured Aquabacterium sp. | reverse complement strand
GGCGGGCGTACCAATGTCGTCGCTCTCGGCCAGAAACAGGTCCTCGCCTTGCGGTTGCAGACGCATCAGTTCCACCAAGCGGTCCACATCAGGGTGAGCGGGCAAAAGATCGGTCATGTCAACCTTCGTACAACAACAATCGTGCAAGGCCATGAGTATGTACGGCACACCGTGCCTCCTGAATTCACAGTTCCGACATGCAGAACCGCCCTGGCCAAAAAGTCTGCCCACCCCACACGTGCGGGGCCACACCCTGCGGCCAGGCGCACCGAAATCGTGCATCACCTCGGTACCACGCCCCCGCCCCAGGCACCGCACAGGTAAACCCGGACGCCGACTGCACCGGCCCATCACGACCGTCCGATAAACTGGACTGTTCAGCCGTGTGGCACAAGGAGTCCACTGTGAAATCTGTCGTCGGTCTGCCAGGCACCCTGCCGCCGGTGTGCCGCACCCTGCTCATCCCTTTGGTGGCCCGCGCACGCGGGGGCGAGTGCTTTCCTGCCTGGGCCTGTGAGGATGCCGCCGCCGAGCGGCTGATCGCCCAACTCGATCTGGATCTGCGCCCCTACCTGCAAGACCGCGCCACGGTGCAAAACATCCTGTGGCGCACCCGGGTCATCCAGGAAGCGGGGCAGACCTTCTTTGAGGCCAACCCGGACAGCGTGGGGGTCAACCTGGGGTGCGGCCTGTCGCAGCACTTCCAATGGCTCGACAGCGGCAGCAACCGCTGGCTCGACAGCGACCTGCCCGAGGTGATGGCACTGCGCAACACCTGCCTCGCCCCCGATGCCCCCCGTCAGCATCACGCCGAACTGGACCTGCGCGAACCCGGCTGGTGGCAACGCCTGGGCCTGCCCTGCGGCCCCGCACACAAACCGGTGTTCGTGCTGTGCGAAGGCGTGCTCATGTACCTGAGCCCGAGTCAGGTGCAAACCGTATTGGCCGAGTTTGCCGAACAAGCCCCCCCCGGCTCGCGCATGGTGCTCGACACCATGTCGCAGGTGGGACGCGGCATGGCCCGCCTGCATCCCACGGTGGGCCCCACCGGCGCGCAGTTCCTGTGGTGCCCCGCCAGCTCCAGCGAGCTCACCAACGCCCACCCCCGCCTGCGTCTGCTGCAAACCCGCAGCGTTTCGGAATGCTATGGATGGCTGGGCACGGTCACCGAGGCCTGCTGGATGCCTTGGACCGGCACCCCCATGTACGCCATGGTCACCCTGGGTGTTTGACGCTGACGACGCGCACTGCACACCGCATGGCAAGCCCCACGCAGGTCCGTCACAACGAGATAGACTGAGGCCTTCCGGCCTTTGCCACCGATGACGTCCACCGATGACGTCCACCGTGACCGCCACTGCCCACACCGACACCGTCGGGCCGCTCCCCGATCCGGACGCGATACGTCCACGCGGCCTGCTGTTCGCATTGCTCCCGCCTACCCTCATGGCCCTGGCCACCTGGTGGGCCAGCCAGCACGGCTATCTGCTGGGACACACACTGGCCGAGTTGATGTCGGCCGTGGCGGCCTGGACCGCGCTGGCCGTGGCCACCACCTCGGTGCAGTTCACGCGCAACCATTTTGTGGTGTTCATCGCCGTGGGCATCGGCTGGTGCGCCGGGCTGGACCTGCTGCACACCTTGACCTTCAAGGGCATGCATCTGCTGCCCATGGTCAGCACCGACAGTGCCAACCCCGCCACCCAGTTCTGGCTGAGTGCGCGCTTTCTGCAGGCCACCTCCTTGCTGCTGGCGCCGCTGATGCTGCGCCGCACCCTGCCGATCTGGTGGCTGCACATCGGCTTCGGCGGTTGGGTGCTGCTCTGCTCCTGGCTGATTGCCTCGGACCGTTTCCCCACCGCCTACATCGACGGGCAAGGCCTGACGCACTTCAAGATCTACGCCGAGTACGGAATCATCGCCATGATGGGCGTGGCCGCGCTGCTGTTGTGGCGCCGGCGCGCGCTGATGCCTGCGCACCTCTTCCACCGCCTGCTCGCCACCGCCCTGGTCATGATGCTGGCCGAGTTCGCGTTCACTCGCTACGTCAGCGTGTACGCCAACGCCAACCTCATCGGGCACCTGCTCAAGATCTACGCCTACTGGTTCGTGTACGACGCCCTGGTGCAGCACACACTGCAATCGCCTTTCGACATGCTGGCACGCACCGCCAGTCGCTACGATGCGGTGCCCGACCCCACCGTGATCGTGACCCCCGACGGCACCATCCAGCAGGCCAACCAGGCAGCCGCTCAGTTGGCGGGAATGCCCTCTGAAGCCCTGGTCGGTCAGTCCGCTCACACCCTGTTCCACCAAGCCTCCGACACCCCTGAGGATTGCCCGGTGTGCCAGCGCATGCAGGACGGCACCGACAGCTTTCTGATCACCCTGAACCTGTCAGGGCAACGCATCGTCGAGTGCCACACTGCCCCGATTCATGACAATGGGCCACACCAAGCCTGGGTACAGGTGCTGCGCGACGTCACCGAGCGTGAACGCCTGAGTCGCGAACGCGAAAGCCTGCTGCACGACCTCAATGAGCGCGTCAAGGA
>CAYOJR010000148.1:0-5218 GCA_964404335.1 uncultured Aquabacterium sp. | reverse complement strand
CGCATCCGCAAGCTGGCCATGGGTCCGGAGTACGTGGGCGCCTTCACCATTGGCGACCAGCTGCTGTGGGGCGCCGCCGAGCCGCTGCGCCGCATGCTGCGCATCTTGCTCGATCGTTGAGCGCAGTCTCAGCCACAACATCGCGGGGCCTGCGGGCCTCGTTTTTGTTTGAATTTCGCTGAGCCTGAAACGATTTGTCACATGGTCATGGCGGAAGCCTGTTGTGACCCGGCGACAATTTGACTGGATAAACTCATGAGAGTATCTGGGTAACCCTGTGGCATCAGGGCGATCAGTATTTGCATGAGCTTGTCACGGTATGTGCATGCTGCTATTGTGTTTTCGCTGCGTACCGTCCGTAGGAGTTGGTGCATCTTGGGATCTCGTTCAGATCCGGGTGCATCCGAGGTCAACAGACCGCCGCGTGACGAGTTGGGAGACGCCTTGAAAGATCATTCGTTGTCCGTTGGGCGTTTCGCCCTGAACCGGGTTGCTGTGGCAGCCGCTGTGGCAGTCCTGTCTGCCTTGCCTTTGTCTGCTTCGGCCCTTGGCCTTGGCAAACTGAGTGTCAAGTCCGCCTTGGGTGAAGCACTGCGTGCCGAAATTGACATCACCAGCCTGAATCCTGAAGAAAGCGCGACCTTGCAGGTGCGCGTGGCATCGCCTGAAACTTATCGGGCAGCTGGCGTGGATTACAACGCCGTGCTTTCTGGTGCCACCATCACCATGCAGCGACGCGCCGATGGCCGGCCTTATCTGCGCATTGCCAGTGACCGGGCTGTTCAGGAGCCGTTCGTCGACGTGATCCTGGATCTGGGTTGGTCGGCGGGGCGCTTGGTGCGTGAATACACCTTGCTGTTCGATCCGCCTTCTGCGCGTTCGGTGGCTCAGCCCGCTGCGCCGGTCGTGAGCGTTCCGCCTGCGACCGTGGCCTCGCCCGCACTGAAACCTTCGCGTCCGCCTGTGGCTACTGCCACGCCGACCGAGGCACCGACCCCCGCGCTGAAGCAGGCATCGGACACGCCGCGTCCAGCCCCTGCTGCCGAGGCGCGTGACAAGGACACCGTGAGTGTTCGCCGGGGTGACACACTCTCGAGCATTGCCAGCCGCAATTTGCCGGCCGGCATCTCGCTCGATCAAATGTTGGTGGGCTTGTACCGACACAACCCTGGTGCTTTCCAGGGCGACAACATGAATCGCCTGCGCTCTGGCGCAGTGCTGACCTTGCCGTCCGAGAGCCAATTGAAGTCGGTCTCACCGGCCGAAGCACGTCAGTTCATCGTGGCGCAAAGCGCTGACTTCGCCACCTATAGGCAACGCCTGGCTGGTGCCGTGGGCGTTGAAGCGACAACCCAGACTCAGCGTCAGGCCAAGGGCAAGGTCGAGGCTGAGGTGCAAGACCGCAAGCAGGCCGCTGCCCCCACCCCCGACAAGCTCACGCTGAGCAAGGGTGCGGTGAGTCCGGCTGCTTCTGCTGCTGAGGACCGTCTGGCCAAGGCGCGCGCCACACAGGACAGCAATGCCCGCGTTGCGGAGTTGTCGAAGAATATTGACGAGTTGCAAAAGCTCAAGCAGCAAGCCTCTGCTGTGGCGGCTGCCAGCAAGCCTGTCGCCCCCGTGCTGCCCGCTGCTGTGGTGAGCTCTCAAGCGCTTCCCGCAGTGGCATCGGCCACTGCAAGTGCCGTTGACGAGGCTGCCAGTGCCGCAGAAGTTGTGGCGAGCGCGGCTTCGGATGCTGCATCCGTAGTGGAGGCTGCTTCGGCAGTTGTGCCGCCTGTGGCCGTCGCCTCGCAGCCTCCGGTCCAGGCGCCCGTGCCAGCAGTGATCGCGCAAGAAGAGCCCGGTTTCCTGGCGTCGCTCAACCCGATGTGGTTGGCCGCTGGTGGCGCAGGCCTGGCCTTGCTGGCTGGTGCCGCCATGTTCCTGCGTTCGCGCCGTCGCGCTGACACGGGTGAAACCTCTTTCCTCGAAAGCCGTCTGCAGCCGGATTCGTTCTTTGGCGCCAGTGGCGGTCAGCGTGTGGACACGCGTGATGCGACCGCGGGTCCATCGTCCATGAGCTACTCCCTGAGTCAGCTTGACGCCATTGGCGACGTCGATCCGGTGGCCGAAGCAGACGTGTACCTGGCCTACGGTCGTGACCTGCAGGCAGAAGAAATCCTCAAGGAAGCTCTGCGCAGCACACCAGACCGTCTGGCTGTGCGTGTGAAGCTGCTGGAGGTGTATGCCAAGCGTCGTGATACCAAGGGCTTCGAGTCCCTGGCCACGCAGCTGTTTGATCTCACCAACGGCACAGGCGAGGAGTGGCTCAAGACTCAGGAACTGGGTTTGAGCATCGACCCCGAAAATCCGCTGTATCAGCCGGGCGGTCAACCTGGCCGTGCTGTGGCTGGCGAGTCCGCTGCTCCCGAGTTCCTGGGTGCCAGCACGGTGCCGCACTCGATTGCGCCCACCGCTGTGGACACCCAATCCGCTGCCGACAATGCCTTGGTGGATCTGGATCTGGATGGGAACGGTCGCGACTCACGTCAGGATGGCGTGTCGGACTCGGTCTCGCCACAGGTTCACAACGGTGAGCATTTGGCTGATCTGGAATTGCCGGATCTGGACTCCTTGCCCAGTGGCGAGATTGGCCAGGCTGCCGAACCAGCCGCCAAAGGTGACATCGACTTCGATCTGTCGCTCGACGAGACGCCTCAGGCACCGGTGGCAGCACCTGCGGCAACGGATGCCGGCCCCACTTCGGGCAGTGTGCCTTTTGACTTGGGTGACATCACCCTGGATCTGGATTCGCCAGCGCCTGCCAAGTCGGCGGTGGTGACCGAGGAAGAACTGGATCAGCTGCCGTCGGATGCGCCTTTGAGTTCCGATCCAATGGCACGCAAGTTCGATCTGGCTCAGGAGTTCCGCCAGATTGGTGATGTGGACGGTGCGCGCGAGTTGCTCCAGGAGGTTGTTGACAACGCTCAGGACGGCACTCTCAAGAGTCGTGCCCAAGCCATGCTGGACAGCCTGGGTTGATGCGCAATGCCTGATGAGTTTGCGGCGGGTGGTGCCAGCGCGCCGCTCGCCGTTCAAGGCCCTGAGCTGACAGGGGCGACCCGCCGGGTCGCCCTTGGCGTTTCTTACCTGGGTTCGGCTTACAAGGGCTGGCAAAGCCAGCCGAGCGGCGGGACGGTTCAGGATGTCCTGGAGTCGGCGCTGACGCAATTTGCCGTTCGACCCGTCAAGGTGGTGTGTGCGGGCCGTACCGATGCGGGCGTGCATGGCATCAACCAGGTGGTCCACCTCGATACCGACCTCACCCGAGAGCCATTCTCGTGGGTGCGAGGCACCAACACCTTTTTACCGCCCGATGTGTCGGTGCAGTGGGCGGTCGAGGTCAACCAGGCCTTCCATGCCCGCAACAGCGCCCGTGGGCGTCGTTACACCTACATCGTGCTGGAGGCGCCGGTGCGTCCGGCACTCGAGGCTGGCAGAGTCGGTTGGGTCTTTCGTCCGCTGGAACTGTCGGCCATGCAGGCTGCGGCCGCCCATCTTGTCGGAGAGCACGATTTCAGCTCCTTTCGCTCGTCCATGTGCCAGTCTCCGACTCCGGTCAAGCATCTGCGTGACATCCAGATTCGGCGTTGCGCAGGGCGGGGCGGCACATCGGCGTATTGGCGGTTTGATTTCGAGGGGCAGGCCTTCTTGCATCACATGATTCGCAACATCATGGGCTGCCTGATCATGGTCGGCACCGGTGTCCAACGGCCCGACTGGGTGCTTGAGGTGCGTGAAGCCCGTGATCGCAAGGTTGCCGCGCCCACGTTCTCAGCCGATGGTCTGTATTTCATGGGGCCTCGGTACGATCCGGAGTGGCAACTGCCTGAGTACGTTCCTGGGATGGACTGGTTGCCGGGCTGAGTGCGCAAGTTTGAGGGCGAGGGCTGGGCGTCGGGACGCTTTTTTGCGACAATCCTAGCTTCGAAGCCGACGGGTCGCTGCTGGCCCATGCTTTCTGGATGTTTCCCTCCGCCGTTCACCGCACGCGCATCAAGATTTGTGGCTTGACCCGCGAGGCCGATGTCGATGCCGCCGTCCAGGCGGGAGCCGACGCCATCGGACTGGTGCTCTACGACAAAAGCCCTCGTCATGTTGACGCCGCCCGGGCAGGTGTGCTGGCGCGTCGATTGCCCCCTTTCGTCACGCCGGTGATATTGTTGGTGAACGCCGAGCCGGACTTGGTGCAGGCCGCGCTGGATGCGGTGCCGAACGCCTTGTTACAGTTCCATGGCGATGAGACGCCGGCCCAGTGCGAGGCGGTGGGGCGCCCCTATGTCCGCGCTGCCCGCATGGCCCCTGGATTCAATTTGTTAGACTTCGCCTTGTCGTTCGCTTCTGCACAGGCCATGTTGGTCGATGCCCATGTCGAGGGCTATGGGGGAGGTGGACAGGTGTTTGATTGGTCCTTGCTGCCGCGCCAGCTCTCTCGTCCCATGATCCTCTCGGGTGGCTTGCATCCGGGCAATGTGGCAGAGGGGGTGAAGGCGGTGCGGCCGTGGGCCGTGGATGTCAGTTCGGGGGTCGAAGTCGGCAAGGGCCTCAAGGACGCCGAATTGATGCGCCGGTTCTGTCAGGCCGTTCAAGAGGCCGATCGGTGGTGCGCCGAGGCCGCATGAGCGCGAAGGCGCCTGGGGCACTGCCCAGGGTTTTCGCATGGTGAGTTCTTTGAGAGTGACATGCTGAATTATCAACAGCCCGACGCCCGAGGCCACTTTGGCCCCTACGGCGGCACCTTTGTGTCCGAGACACTGATCCATGCGCTCAACGAGCTCAGGGACGTGTATGAACACTATCGCCACGATGAAGCCTTCAAGGCTGAATTTCTCCGCGAGTTGGCGAACTTCGTCGGTCGCCCCAGCCCGGTTTATCACGCTGACCGCCTGAGTCGTGAACTCGGTGGCGCACAGATTTACCTCAAGCGCGAAGACCTCAACCACACGGGCGCGCACAAGATCAACAACACCATCGGACAGGCCTTGTTGGCCAAGCGCATGGGCAAGCCGCGTGTCATCGCCGAAACCGGCGCCGGGCAGCACGGTGTCGCCACGGCCACCATCTGTGCCCGTTATGGGATGGAGTGTGTGGTCTACATGGGTGCGGAAGACGTCAAACGCCAGTCGCCCAATGTGTTCCGCATGGGATTGCTGGGCGCCAAGGTGGTGCCGGTCGAGTC
>CAYOJR010000147.1:0-5246 GCA_964404335.1 uncultured Aquabacterium sp. | reverse complement strand
GCCGACCAGGTTGCCCAGCACGATGCCGTGCTTGTGCCCCAGCCCGGAGCGCGGCAAGATCATCGCGGCCAAACCCGGATCACCCAGGTGCATGGCCAGCCCCGTGGGAATCAGTTGCGCCTGTCCGGGCTCCAGCACGATGGGCGCGTCGATGCAAGCACGCAGGTCCAGCCCAGCACTACCGGGGGTGGCATACGCCGGCAAGGCGTCGGCCACACGGGCGTCGAGAATGCGGATATCAACAGGGGTCATGGTTTCACAGCATGAATGCGGCGTGCGATGTCTTGCACCAGCACGCGGGCCAAAGTCAGTTTGTCAGCCCGGCCGCCACCAGCGGGCAAGGACTGATCAGAGTCGGCATCGATCAACAACAGCGCGTTGTCATCGCGACCAAAGGTGGCGGGCCCCAGGTTGCCCACGATCAGCGGGATGCGTTTGCGCAGCATCTTGGCACGTGCGTGTTCGAGCAGGCGCTCACTCTCGGCGGCAAAACCGACGCAGTAAGGTGCGTCACTCAAACCTGCCACAGCGGCCAGGATGTCGGGGTTTTCTGTGAGTTCGAACGAGGGCGCGGCCTTGCTGCCCTCCTCTTTCTTGAGCTTGTGCTCGGCCAGGTTGGTCGGACGCCAGTCAGCCACTGCCGCCGTGGCGATGAACACGTCATGCTGCGAGGCCTGAGGCACCACCGCATCGAACATCTGCTGCGCGGTCATCACATTCAGGCGACGCACACCACGTGGTGTGGGGAGGTGAACCGGCCCCGCCACCAACGTGACATCCGCGCCAGCCTCACGGGCGGCGCGAGCGACCGCAAACCCCATCTTGCCACTGGAGTGGTTGGTGATGCCTCGGACGGGGTCGATGGGTTCGAAGGTGGGCCCGGCCGTGATCAGCACGCGCTTGCCCGCCAGCACCTTGGGCTGAAAGAAGGCGATCAGGTCTTGCAGCAGCTCGACCGGTTCGAGCATGCGGCCATCGCCCACTTCCCCGCAGGCCTGGTCGCCGCAACCGGGCCCCAGGATGATGGCGCCGTCGGCTTGCAGTTGCGCCACATTGCGCTGTGTGGCCGGGTGTGACCACATTTCACGGTTCATGGCAGGCGCCACCAGCAGGGGGCAGCGCTCGCGCGGTCGGGCCAGGCAGGTGAGGCTGAGCAACTCATCGGCACGGCCTTGCACCAGGCGGGCGATGAAATCGGCGCTCGCCGGCGCCAGCACGATGGCATCGGCCTCACGTCCGAGGTTGATGTGCGCCATGTTGTTCGGCTCACGCGCATCCCATTGGCTGCTCAACACCGGGCGGCCTGACAAGGCCTGCATCGTGACGGGGGTGATGAAAGAGGTGGCGGCTTCGCTCATGACCACTTGCACGGTGGCCCCGGCCTTGGTCAGCAGGCGAACGAATTCGGCCGATTTGTAGCAGGCGATGCCGCCTGTCAGGCCCAGCACGATGTGCTTGCCCAGGAGTTCGGTGGGTTCGGACATGGCTTGGACTCTAGCAGGGTCTGAGCCCTCTGCCCGCCCCTCGCCCCTCACTCAGGTTTTGGCGACCCCGAGTTGACTGCGGTAGGTGCTGGGGGACATGCCAGTCCAGCGCTTGAAAGCGAAGGTGAAAGCACGGCGGTCGGAAAAACCCAACTCGTCGCTGATCGACTCCATGCTGATGGCGCGACGGCGCAACATCACCTGGGCGCGATTGCACTTGGCCTCGGATTGAATGTCCACGTACTTCACGCCTTCGGTTTGCAAACGCCGCTGGAGGGTGCGGGGATGCAGGCCCAGGGTCGTGGCCGTCGCCTCCAAGCCCTCACGCAACAGTTCAGGTCGGCGCTCCAGCGCCCATCGCACCTCGTCCACGATGCGGCGCTCTCCGCCTTCCAGGTTCAGGCGACGCTCAATGCGTTGACGCGCCAAGCTGAGTGCATCAGGCAAGGCCTCGCTGAGTGGGATGTCGAGCCAGCGGCGGTCCATCACCAGGGCGTCAGCACCTTCGTTGA
Organism: uncultured Aquabacterium sp.; assembly: GCA_964404335.1. Taxonomy (GTDB): domain Bacteria; phylum Pseudomonadota; class Gammaproteobacteria; order Burkholderiales; family Burkholderiaceae_C; genus Aquabacterium. The sequence goes on along the minus strand of CAYOJR010000147.1, from coordinate 3,250 downwards.
AGAACACCGGCACGCCAAAATGCTCGGCAAAGCGCTGATGGTGGGTGGGCGCTGGCATGGCCATGCGCACGGACAGCAACCAGTTCGAGCCACGGGTGGCACGCTTGATGAGTTGATGGATAGCGGCGAGGACCACTTCGCGCACGTGACACAGCTCACGAGGATCGGTATCGGGCACGTCCATGACGACACGCAGATGGGCCTCGGCACCAAACTCGTCGAGTCTCAAGGACATCCAGGGAACCAGAAGCTCACGGGCCCAGCCGGCAAGCTCCAGCAACTCCCGAATGCTGGAGCTGGAGCTCAAAAAGGCATCAAACTCGGCGTAGTGCTCGAACATGAAGTTCTCGCCCAGCGCAAAGGGAAAGTGATGCCCGCGCGCACGCTCGACGCACAAGGTAAACGCTTTGAACAGGTTGAGCGGTGAGACACGCAACTGGGCATGCGGATCGTGGGTGTTGATGCCCAGTTCACGCAGAACCGGGTCGATCGTGAAGCCGCAAACAGAGGCGGCCTGGCGCCAACTTCCAAGGGAAGGAACCGGCACGGACGATGTGGACGATGAGCGTTGCATGGTGGACATCAAGGCAGGCGCGGAACTGGACTGCTGACGGGCGTCTGATGGTCTCCAATCTATGACTTCGCCCACTGTCGCACAAGGAAGTCGCTCTCAAGAATGGGCCATTTCGCGACAAAAACCCCCATATGGTTGTCACGTAAACCCGCGATCACCCCTGCAGCTCGGGGGAAAACCGGGGGTCAGTGCTGCTGCTCTCGCCAGGTGCTGGGGGTCGTTCCTTCCCAGCGCTTGAAGGCGGCGGTGAACGCCCGGCGGTCAGAGAAACCCAGTTTCAAGCTGATCTCGTCAATGGATTGCTGTCCTTGCTTGAGCCACTGACAAGCAAGCCGGTGACGCATGCGTGCCTGAACCGCCAGGTAGCTGTCGTTCTCGTCCTTGAGACGGCGCTGCAAGGTGCGCTGGTGCAGGTTCAGGCGCTCGGCCATGTCCTCGACACCCAAGGCCAGCAACTCGGGCTCTCGTTGCAGCAAGGCCTCGATCTCGGCGGCCACACCCTGACGCCGAGCCTCGCGACCCAGACGCTGCTCTGCGAGGTACTGGGCCTGCTCGTGCAAGGCGGGAAACGCCCCTTCAAGAGGCTGGTCCAGCAGATGACGCTCAAACCTCACGGCGTCGGCGGGCGCGTTGAAGGTCACGGGGACACCGAAGAAGGCTTCGATCTGGGTGGCATGCGGCACCGGCGGTCCCTTGAGGTCGATGCCGATGAAGCCGGCCTCGGAGCCTTGCAGGGTGCGCCCAAACTTGCGGATGCATGCCAAGGTGGCATGGATGACCAGGTGCAGTGGCAGTGCATAGGCCACGAGCTTCTGCAGGGGTAAATCGAACGCCACGCAGACCCGCGCCTCCTCGTCCTGCTCTTGCACCTCCAGCGTCAACCAGGGCAGCACCATCATGCGGGCCAGATCTGCGGCTCGCAAGGCGTCGCGCAGGCTGGGGCTGGTGGTCAGCAGCGTCTCGAACTCTGGCAACGACTCGAACGCGAAGGTGTCGCCCAGTACCAGTGGAAAGTACTGGTCAGGTGACAGGGCCACGCATTGCTCCAGCAAAGAGATCAACTGCAAGGGAGAGACGCGTGCGTCCTCCAACCGGATCAGGTCAACCTTGATACCGGCTTCTTTGAGAAGCGGCTGGACGTTGAAACCGCACTTCGTGGCAGCCTTGATCCATGCCGAGAGCATGAACAAGGGAATGGGCTTGATGCCCATGGCTTCAAGAACAGCAGGAGGAGGCAGTGGAATACGCATGGAAGAAATCAGCACGCCCGTGCTCAGGACGTGCCGAAGTCTAACCACAATGGCAGGCCGTACCTGCGAGGGTTCACCGCAGCATGGATGCACGCATCAGTTCGCTGGCTTCCACGGGATCACGATGACGATTGAAGCCCGCCAGCCATTCGGCGTAACCAGGTTGATCTGTTTCCTGCCAGGGGTGATAGCCCGGCTTGTAGTACTGGATGTAGTGCTTGTGCGTGGGCCACAGGAACCCACCAGGCTTGAGCAGCCAGTGGATGCCCTTGATGTTGAGCTTGACGCGCTCCCAGAAGCTGAAGCCGTCTTCTTTCAGCATGCGGTTGGCAAACTTGAAGATGACGCGCGGGAACATGATCGTGGCGTGCACCAGCGCGGTGACACGGCGAACGTAATCGACCTTGGCGTAGTCGATCATGACGTCGTAGGCGACGCCCTTGTGCTCGACCTCTTCAATCGCGTGCCAGGCATACATGGCACGCACATTGGGGTGGGCCTCGCCCAGGATGTCACGTTCATCGAACATGGCGTGCGCACCCAATGCGGTGAGATGCTCCAGCGCACCGGTGATGGCCAGGGTGTACTTGCGGCTGAAACGGTTGCGGTACTTGGTGAACAGCAGGTTGTCCAGCCAGCCGATCAACTCGTCCACCGGCATGCCTTGCTTGCGCAGCAGCTCGTTGTACTGGTTGTGCACCATGCTGTGCTGGGCTTCCTGGCGGTTGAAGTCCTTGATGTCTTGCAGCAGCTTGGGGTCGGTGACCTGGTCACGGTAGTCGCGCACCGTCACCATGAAGAACTTCTCGCCGGGCGGGAAGATCAGCGACATGGCGTCGAAGAAACGCGTGCGGAACGGATCGCCACCGAACCAGTGCTTCGGGATGCCCTCGTCAAATCCGAAGTCCAGTTTTTCACGGGGCACGATCGGGTGTTGCTTGTCGGTCTGGAAGGCCATCTGTCGTCCTCGTTGGTATAGCCGGAATAGATCTATGTTACGAAATCGCTCCGTTGTCAACAGGATGCAGGATGACAGCAAGGTTTCCCACGCGACATCTTCACGCTGGTAGTTTTACCTAATGTCATGAAAAAGGGCTCCCGAAGGAGCCCTGAGGTCATGTCAGAGAGAGGCATTGAACGCGTCAGACGCGCTCGGTCACCCAGGCCTGGACGCTGGCCAGCGCGGCCGGCAAGCCAGCTGGCTCGGTGCCACCGGCCATGGCCATGTCGGGCTTGCCGCCGCCCTTGCCACCCACTTGCTGGGCGACAAAGTTGACCAGTTCGCCAGCCTTGACCTTGCCGGTGGTGTCGGCGGTGACGCCGGCCGCGATCTGGACCTTGCCGCCTTCCACGGCCGCCAGCACGATCGCAGCGGTCTTGAGCTTGTCCTTGAGCTTGTCCATGGTCTCGCGCAGGGTCTTGGCGT
>CAYOJR010000146.1:0-5288 GCA_964404335.1 uncultured Aquabacterium sp. | reverse complement strand
CACATGCCGGGCGGCCTGTTCACCGACCAGGTGTTCGGCACGCTGAAAGAGAAAGACATCCTGCGCGTAGAAGGCCCGTTTGGCACCTTCTTCCTGCGCGAAGACTCCGAGCGCCCCATCGTGCTGCTGGGCTCGGGCACCGGCTTCGCGCCACTGAAGGCCATCATCGAGCACATGCGTCACGCCGGCATCAGCCGCCCCACCACGTTGTACTGGGGCTGTCGCAGCCAGGCCGATCTCTATCTGCACGACTGGGCACAGCAGCAGGCCGCCGAACTGCCGTGGCTCACCTACGTGCCGGTGCTGTCCGAGGCCAAGCCCGAAGACCAGTGGACGGGTCGCACCGGTTTCGTTCACCAGGCCGTGCTGGCCGACCTGCCCGATCTGTCCGCGCACGAGGTGTATGCCTGCGGTGCCCCCATCATGGTGCAATCGGCACGCCAGGACTTCACCACCCGGGCTGGTCTGCCGGAGGAATTCTTCTACGCCGACGCCTTCACCAGCGAAGCCGACAAGCACGGCGCCTGAGCGCCACCTCGCGCGCCAGCCCTTCCAACCCTTTCACGGAGTTGCCATGTCCTACGACTCGAACAACATCTTCGCCAAGATCCTGCGTGGCGAGATCTCCTGCATCAAGCTGTACGAAGACGCCCACACGTTGGCCTTCATGGACATCATGCCGCAGGCCGAAGGCCATGCGCTGGTGATCCCCAAGGAGCCAGCCGTGACCCTGTTCGAGCTGTCGGATGCGGGTGCACAGGCCTGCATGGCCACCGTGCGCAAGATCGGCAACGCGCAGAAGAAGGGGCTGGGGGCGGAAGGCATCGTGCTGATGCAGCTCAATGGCGAAGGCGCGGGCCAGACCGTGCCGCACTTTCACATCCATGTGATCCCCGGCTCGATCGCCGACCTGCGCAGGCCGCACGCCACGCACATGGCCGATCCCAAGCACCTGCAGGTGCTGGCCGACAAGATCGTGGCCGCACTGGCCTGATCTGGTTGAACTGAAGGCGAGCAGCGCCAGGTGCTCACCGCCGCACACTCCGTGTGCCTCAGGAGCACCCAGGGTGGCAGTTGACCCCCTTGTGTGGTGCACAGCCACACACTCAGACTGCCCATGTCGCGACCATGGTCCTTATGATGTCGTGAGCCTTGGCACGATGAGCCGCGCCAAGGCCATCCTCTAAACACACACAAGGAGCCCTCATGAACACCGAAGTCATCTGGAATTTCCTGTCCACCCAAGGTGCCGACTTTGGCTTGAAGATCCTGGGGGCGATTGCAGCCTGGGTGATTGGCCGGTGGTTGATTGCCTTGGCCGTCAGGTTGATCGGCGCGGCCCTGGAAAAGGGCAAGAACATCGACGCCACCCTCACGCAGTACCTGCGCTCCATCATCTCCGTCTTGCTGACGCTGGTGCTGGTGCTGGCGATTCTCGACATCTTCGGCGTCAAGACCACCTCGTTTGCCGCCTTACTGGCCGGTGCCGGTCTGGCCATCGGGGCTGCCTGGAGCGGCATGCTCGGCAACTTTGCCGCCGGCCTGTTCCTGCAGGTGCTGCGCCCCTACAAGGTGGGCGATTTCATCAGTGCGGGCGGCACGCTGGGCACGGTCAAGGAGCTGGGCCTGTTCGCCACCACCATCGTCACGCCCGACAACGTCATCACGGTGGTGGGCAACAACAAGGTGTTCGGCGACAACATCCAGAACTTCAGCGCCGAACCCTATCGGCGCGTGGACTGTGTCGCCAAGGTGGCCAACAGCGTGGATGTGCAAGACGCGATCGCGCGTCTGCGCCCGGCCATCGCCGCGATCCCCAATGTGAAAGACAGCCCCGCGCCTGACATCGAGATTCTGGAGTTCACACCCGAGGGACCCAAACTGTGCGTGCGCCCCTACACCCACACCGACCACTACTGGCAGGTGTACTTCGACACCCACAAGGCCATCGTCGCGACCTTTGCGGCGGCAGGCTACCCGGTGCCGGAGACGCCCGTGGTGCACCGCACGGTCTGAGGCAGATCTGAATCGTGCCGCCACCGTCTGGCGGTGGTGGCTCAATCCGCCAGGATCTCGGCCACGCGCGCCTGCAACACGGGCACGACCTGCTCTTCAAACCACGGCTGCTGTTTGAACCAGCGGTTGTTGCGCGGGCTGGGGTGCGGCAAAGGCAGCATCTGCGGCCAATGGCGACGCCATGCCATCACCGCCTCGGTGACCGACGGCGCCGCGCCGCCCTGCGGACGCGGCCAATGCCAAGCCAGGGCGTACTGCCCCAGCACCAGGACGAGCTGCACCTGAGGCATGGCCGCCAGCAAGGGGGCACGCCACGCAGGCGCACACTCCGGCCGTGGCGGCAGATCGCCCGAGGCGCCGGTGCCCGGATAGCAAAATCCCATGGGCAGGATGGCCACCTGGCGTGCATCGTAGAACTGCTCCCGCGAGACCCCGAGCCAAGCCCGCAACCGGTCGCCGCTGACATCGTCAAACGGAACGCCACTGAGATGGACCTTGCGGCCTGGTGCCTGACCCGCGATCAAAATACGGGATTCGGCATGGGCCTGGAGCACCGGGCGTGGCCCCAAGGGCAAGCTGGCCGCGCACAGGGTGCACGCCCTCACGCGAGGCAAGAGGGCGTCCATCTCCGCACTGCCCCCTGGCCCCGCCGAACCCGGCGCCCGCTCAGGCGAGGGGCCCTGCTCGGTATGCCTTCGAACGGTGTGAGTCGACATGGGTGCCGCCTTTCCCTGAAACAGGATGACGAAGCCTTTCAGGCTACCCGAGTCTCTCGCTGGCGGTCAATCTACCGCCGCATGAACCGCGTCAGCCTCCGAGGTATGCGGCCTGCACCTGCGGATTGCCCAGCAGCTCCCGAGCCGGCCCTTCCAGCACGCACTCGCCCGAGTCGAGCACATAGGCCCGGTCGGCCAGCTCCAGCGCGCGGTGGGCGTTCTGCTCGACCAGCAGCACGGTCACGCCCTGCTGCGACACGTCGCGCACCACCTCGAAGATCGTGTCCACCATGATGGGCGACAGGCCCATCGAAGGCTCATCGAGCAGCAACAACTTGGGACGCGCCAGCAACGCCCGGCCCATGGCCAGCATCTGCTGCTCGCCGCCTGACAAGGTGCCGGCCAGCTGCTTGTGGCGCTCCTTCAAACGCGGGAAGCGCTGGTACACCGCCGCAATGTCGGCCTCCACCTCGCCGTCCTTGCGCAGGTAGGCACCCATGCGCAGGTTCTCGTCGATGGTCATGCGCGCGAAGATGCCGCGACCTTCGGGCACCATCACCAGCCCCTGGCTGACCAGATCCCAAGGGCCTTGGCCGATCAGGCTCTGGCCCTGGTAGCGTACCTCGCCCGACTGGGGCTTGAGCAGGCCGCAGATGGCCTTGAGCGTCGTGGTCTTGCCCGCGCCGTTGGCGCCGATCAGGCTGACCAGCTCGCCCGAATGCAGCACCATGTCCAGGCGCTTGACCGCCTGGATGCCGCCATAGGCCACATGCAGATCGCGCACGGCCAGCAAGGGCTCATCGGCGCTGGAAAAAACAGAAACAGGAGCAGACAGCGTCATCGCAAGGCACTCAAGCAGGCTGGTGGGACTGGCCCAGGTAGGCCGCGATCACGGCCGGATCGCGCTGCACGTCGGCCGGCAGACCGTGGGCAATGCGCCGCCCCTGGTCCAGCACGGTCACCTGGTCGCACAGGCCCATCACCAGCTTCACATCGTGTTCGATCAGCAGCACGGCGCGCCCCTGCGCGCGGATGCGCTCGATCAGTTCGCGCAACTGCACCTTCTCGGTGGCGTTCATGCCGGCGGCCGGCTCGTCCAGCGCCAGCAGCTTGGGCTCGGTGGCCAGGGCGCGGGCAATCTCCAGGCGGCGCTGGTCGCCGTAACTCAGCGTGCGCGCGGTCTGGTGGTGCTTGCCCGACAGGCCGACAAAATCCAGCAAGGCCTGGGCATCGCGGGTGATCAGGGCTTCTTCGTGCATGAAGGCGCGCGTGCGCAGCAGCGCTTGCCACCAGCCCACCTTGGTGCGCACATGGCGCCCCACCCGCACATTGTCGAGCGCCGACATGTCGGCAAACAGGCGGATGTTCTGGAAGGTGCGCGCGATGCCGGCCTGGGCCACCTTGTGCACCTCGGTCGGCCGGTAGGCGCGACCCGCCAGCGTGAAGCGGCCCCGATCGGCCGACACCAGCCCGGTGATCACGTTGAAGAAGGTGGTCTTGCCCGCGCCATTCGGGCCGATCAGGCCGTGTACCTGACCGGGCTCGATGGTGAGCTCGACCTCGCTGAGCGCCTGCAAACCGCCAAAGCGCTTGGACACGCCGGACACCGTCAACAGCGGACTGCTCATGCGCGGCCTCCCTCGGACTCATCGGGGATCAGGCGGTCTTCCGGGTTCGGTGAAGGCCACAAGCCCCGTGGCCGCGCCAGCATGATGCCGATCATGGCCAGCGCGATCAGCAACTGGCGCAAGATGGACGCGTCCAGACGGCCACCGGTGAGCGCTTGCAAGGGCCCTGCCACATGGCGCAGCACCTCGGGCAAGGCGGCCAGCAGGAAGGCGCCCAGGATCACGCCAGGGATGTGCCCCAGGCCGCCCAGCACCACCATGGCCACCACCAGCACCGACTCTTGCAGGCTGAACGATTCGGGCGAGACGAAACCCTGGAAGCTGGCGAACAGCACCCCGGCCACGCCACCGAACATGGCACCCAGGCCGAAGGCCAGCAGCTTGAGGTTGCGCGTGTTCAGGCCCATGGCCTTGGCCGCGATCTCGTCTTCACGGATGGCGATCCAGGCGCGGCCCAGGCGGGAATCGTGCAGGCGCAGGCTGATGACCACGGCCACCACCACCACCGCCAGAAAGAGGTAGTAATACAGCGTGACCGAGTGCAGAGTGAAGCCGCCGATGTGCAGCGACTCGCCCAGATTCAGTGGTCCGATGTGGATGGGCTCGATGCTGCTGATGCCCTTGGGGCCGTTGGTGATGTTGACCGGCGCATCCAGGTTGTTCATGAACACACGGATGATTTCGCCAAAGCCCAAGGTGACGATGGCCAGGTAGTCGCCACGCAGCTTGAGCGTGGGCGCGCCCAGCAGCACCCCCGCCATCGCCGCCACGCCCGCCCCCAGCGGAATGGCCGCCCAGATGGGCAGGTGCAGGCCGTTGGGGAACATGGCCGCCACGGCCGGCACGTTCTCGACCAGGTGCGGCGATGCCAGCAGCGCGAACAGATAGGCGCCCACCGCATAGAAGGCGATGTAGCCCAGGTCCAGCA